>JBFLVN010000019.1:20000-23106 GCA_040758475.1 Bdellovibrionota bacterium | reverse complement strand
GGGGTGATCACGAAATAGAACAGTACGGCGAAAATCACGGGGCTCACGATCGAATTAAGAAGCAGCCCGAACTTCATCCATAGCCGGTTTAAGGGGTGAAGAATCTGGGGCCGCGCGAGCGCCGCCAAAAGGAACGCTCCCGCCAGGGCCAGCGCCCAAATCCGGGGGTCTTCCTCTCGCCGCAGGGGCCAGAGGCCGACGATTGCAAAGAAAATGAAAAAGACGATCCCGAACGAACGGTCTGAACCGGTCTCCAGTTTTTCGGGAGCGGAATAGTTTTCGTGGAAGTTGGAGGGACTCGGCATTAGCGGTTTTGCTCGCGCGCAAAGACGGCTTGCTGTGTAATGGAATTCTTTCCCTTTGGGAAGGCTACCACGAAGCCGCCATGCGCCTCGCAGGAAGGCAGGCGAAAAATGCCAGTACCGGACGGGCCTTCCCTTTCACTTCCGAGCATCTTAATGAAGGGGCTGGCCGGTGCCTTTATGGTTCAAGATTCTGCCTCCAAACGCTTGAAAACCGCCATTCTATTAACGGGCCTTTACGGAGCCGTGTTGGGGCTGGTGCTCGCCGGTTTCGAGGTGTACTTGCGGCGATCGACGACCTACATCGTCACCCAGGATTCGGAGGCGAAAGGCCCCCGGGAAATCGGCCGGGAAGGGCTCCTGTATTACGGCTCCGATGGCGGGAGGCGCTTGCTTAAAAGCGCGCGCGCAACCATCAAGAACAATATTCTCTCGGGCCTGGATGTTGAAATCGTCACGAATTCCCATGGCTTTCGCGACCAGGAAATACCGGACGTGAAACAACCGGGTGAAATACGGATTCTGGTACTGGGGGATTCCATTACATGGGGAGACTACTTGCCCGCCAGCCAAGTGTACGTGGAACGGTCTCAGCACCATCTTGCGAACCTGACCCCCGGAAGGACGGCCGAGGTCATCAATGCCGGGGTCGGAGCCATTGGACTCCGGGAAGAAATTAACATCCTGATGGAGGAAGGCCTTCAAGTTCATCCGGATATCGTCGTCAATGCCTTCTATCTCAACGATAGCAGGCCCCCCACGGGGTTTTCCGAAGAGCCGAGCCAGAAGGGCCCTGCCCGGATTCTTTCGTGGCTTCGACGCCACAGCGTGCTGGCCGACCAGCTTTACAAAACAATGAAGACCTGGAAACGGGATCGGAATCTCGAAAAAACCGAATTCCGCTGGATTACCGAGGATAAACGCCTGGATTGGAAGAAAGACCCTGGAGACTTCCAGGAACTTGCCCGCTTGGCCCGCTTCGATTGGGGGGCAGCTTGGGATGAATCATCCTGGACGCTAGTAGATGAAGAATACGCGCGGCTTCGCTCTCTTGCCAAGCAACACGGCTTCCAGGTGGTGACGGCCGCCCTGCCGGTGCGCTATCAAGTGGAAGCGGAGTTCCTGGAGGACCTTCCCCAGCGGACTTTGCAGAAGAAAGCCGCCGAAGCCGGGTTCGGTTTTATCGACTTCCTTCCCTTTCTCCGGGAGCACCGCGGCGAGCATCTGTTTTTCGACCAATGCCATTTAACCGTAGAAGGGAATGAAATCGCCGGGAAGGCCCTCGCTGAGTTTCTTGCGCCACGGATCGCTTCAATCCAGACTACTCTCCCATCACCCTAGGTGAGCGAAAGCAATGTCCAAGTTTCTCGAAAAGATCACCGGCAAGCTTTCTATTTTCGCTGAACTCTGGGCTTTTCTGAAAGCCCGGAAAAAATGGTGGCTGGGGCCCGTCCTGCTTGTCCTGATCCTTCTCTCGCTGCTCATCGTTTTGACGCAGGGATCGGCGGTGGCGCCGTTTATCTATACAGTATTTTGAAATTAACCCTGACCGGTTATTGCCTTACTCCCTGAAATTCCCGAACATCAGCGCGAGCCCGAGTTTCTGCTGCTTTAGGAGCGCGATGGTTTCCTGGAGGTCGTCGCGGCTTTTGCCGGAGACGCGGACTTCGTCCCCCTGGATGGAGGCCTGCACTTTGATCTTCGAGTCCTTGACGATTTTGACGACTTCCTTGGCCTTCTCGACGGGGATTCCCTGCTGAATCTTTACGGTTTGTTTGACGCGCCCCTCGGGGCCGGGTTCGATCTTTTCGAATTTGACGTTTTCGAGGGGGATGCCGCGCTTCACCATTTTACCCGTGAGGACGTCGGCCACTTGCTTGAGCGTAAAATCGCTGTCGGAGATGAGGATCAGCTCCGTTCCCTTCTTTTCCCCTTCCCGGACCTCGCTTTTTGTTTGCTTTAGGTCGTAGCGGGTTTCAAGTTCCTTGCGGGTCTGGTTCAAAGCGTTGTCCAGCTCCTGAAGGTTTACCTTGCTGGAAACGTCGAAAGAGGGCATTTTAGGGGTCCTCCGGCCCCTTCCTGATAGGCTGCCCAGAGAGGGGTGTCAAAGCGGAGATTTGGCCGCGGCAAATTTAAAAAATATGCCAATGATTTCAGGTAGTTAAAGAAAAAATGCTCCTGACGAAAATCATCCTTGACAGACCCCCCGCATGCGTACATTATTGGCGCCCCGCTGGGGAATCCCTCAGCGCGGTTTGGTGGGTAGTCTCCTTCGCTGGGACAACCGATCTTTGAAAACTGGATAGTGAGTCCGACTCGTCTTTAATTAGACGGGTAATCCTTGTGGCCGGTGACCAAGGCAACCTTTGAAACCTAGGTCATTGGCAACAAACGATTAAATTCGGGCACCGGGAAACGCGAACCCTTCTGGTTTCGGCTGGAAGAGGTGTGTTTCTACGGGGCCAGCCAAGGACCTCTTTCAGTTTTTAACTGAAGAGTTTGATCCTGGCTCAGAACGAACGCTGGCGGCGTGCCTAACACATGCAAGTCGAGCGAGAAGCGTAGCAATACGTTGTAAAGCGGCGCACGGGTGAGTAACACGTAGGTAATCTCCCTTCAGGACTGGAATAACCCAGGGAAACCTGGGCTAATACCGGATAAGACCACGGGTCCTCGGATCCGCGGGAAAAGGCTAGCCTCTGTTTACCAAGCTAGCGCCAGAAGATGAGCCTGCGCACTATCAGCTAGTTGGTGAGGTAACGGCTCACCAAGGCTCTGACGGTTAGCTGGTCTGAGAGGACGAC
>JBFLVN010000019.1:0-17500 GCA_040758475.1 Bdellovibrionota bacterium | reverse complement strand
GAGGGGAGTGAAATAGAACCTGAAACCGGATGCCTACAAGCAGTGGGAGCCCGAGGTTGTCCGCAAGGACACGGGTGACCGCGTACCTTTTGCATAATGGGCCTGCGAGTTACTCCTTGGTGGCGAGGTTAAGCCGGAACAGGCGGAGCCGTAGCGAAAGCGAGTCCGAAATGGGCGTATTAGTCGCCAGGGGTAGACCCGAAGCCGGGTGATCTACCCATGACCAGGATGAAGCGCGGGTAACACCGCGTGGAGGTCCGAACCCGTGGAAGTCGAAAATTTCTGGGATGAGTTGTGGGTAGGAGTGAAAAGCTAATCGAACTCGGTGATAGCTGGTTTTCCTCGAAACGTATTGAGGTACGGCCTCGTGTATAGCCAGCGGAGGTAGAGCACTGAATGGGCTAGGGGTCCTACCAGACTACCAAACCCAATCAAACTCCGAATGCCGCTGAGCCAGAGCACGGGAGACAGACAGTGGGGGATAAGCTTCATTGTCGAGAGGGGAAGAGCCCAGACCGTCAGCTAAGGTCCCAAAGTTGGTGCTAAGTGGGAAAGGATGTACGGGCGCTCAGACAGCCAGGAGGTTGGCTTAGAAGCAGCCATCCTTTAAAGAAAGCGTAACAGCTCACTGGTCGAGCGGCCGCGCGCCGAAAATGTAACGGGGCTCAAGCACCACACCGAAGCTACGGACACAGATCGTCCCTGCGGGGACGGGTGTGTGGTAGAGGAACATTCCGCCGCTGTGAAGCGTGACCGGCGAGGACACGTAGAGCGAGCGGAAGAGTGTATGCAGGCACAAGTAGCGATTAAGCGGGTGAAAAACCCGCTCCCCGAAAGCCCAAGGTTTCCTGGGTAAAGTTAATCTTCCCAGGGTTAGTCGGCCCCTAAGGCGAGGCTGAAACGCGTAGCCGATGGGAACCAGGTCAATATTCCTGGACCGCTGATGGAACGTTCGAGCGAAGGGGTGACGGAGAAGGAAAGGCGAGCCGGGCATTGGTTACCGGTTCAAGCGTGTAGGCGGGGGGACGAGGCAAATCCCGGCCCCCATTCAACGCCGAGACGCGAGTACGAGGGCTTAGGCCCACAAAGTCGCCAGTACCACGCTCCCAAGAAAAACCCCGATCCGCGAGTTTCATCGGCGACCGTACCGTAAACCGACTCAGGTGGGCGAGGTGAATATCCAAAGGGGCTTGAGATAACTCCGGTTAAGGAACTAGGCAAAATAACACCGTAACTTAGGAAGAAGGTGTGCCCCGAGTACGTGAAGGGCCCGCGCCCGGAGCCGAAAGGGGTTGCAGAGAATAGGGGCAACCGACTGTTTACCAAAAACACAGGACTCTGCGAACACGAGAGTGGACGTATAGGGTCTGACGCCTGCCCAGTGCTGGAACGTTAAGGGGATTGGTTAGCCGCAAGGCGAAGCCGAGAACCGAAGCGCCAGTAAACGGCGGCCGTAACTATAACGGTCCTAAGGTAGCGAAATACCTTGTCGGGTAAGTTCCGACGTGCATGAATGGCGTAACGAGTTGCCCACTGTCTCAACCGGGGACTCAGCGAATCTGTAAAGGCGGTGCCAATGCCGTCTGCCCGCGGAAAGACGGAAAGACCCTGTGCAGCTTTACTACACCTTGGCACTGAGCTTTGGGAATGTCTGTGTAGAATAGGTGGGAGACTCGGAAACCGGACCGCTAGGACCGGTGGAGTCACCGGTGAAATACCACCCTGACGTTTCTGGAGCTCTAACCCAGGGCCGTTATCCGGCCCGGGGACAGTGCCTGGCGGGTAGTTTGACTGGGGCGGTCGCCTCCCAAAAGGTAACGGAGGCGTACAAAGGTTCCCTCAGGCCGATTGGAAACCGGCCGAAGAGTGTAATGACATAAGGGAGCTTGACTGCGAGACGGACATGTCAAGCAGGTGCGAAAGCAGGTCATAGTGATCCGGTAGTTCTGTGTGGAAGGGCTATCGCTCATCGGATAAAAGCTACGCCGGGGATAACAGGCTGATCGCGTCCAAGAGTTCACATCGACGACGCGGTTTGGCACCTCGATGTCGGCTCGTCACATCCTGGGGCTGGAGCAGGTCCCAAGGGTTCGGCTGTTCGCCGATTAAAGTGGCACGCGAGCTGGGTTCAGAACGTCGTGAGACAGTTCGGTCCCTATCTTCCGTGGGTGCAGGAGATTTGAGAGGATCTGTCCCTAGTACGAGAGGACCGGGATGGACCGACCTCTGGTGTTCCGGTTGTCACTCCAGTGGCAGCGGCCGGGTAGCTATGTCGGGAATAGATAACCGCTGAAGGCATCTAAGTGGGAAACTAACCTCAAAACCAGATCTCCCTGGGGACTTCGGTTCCCCTAAAGGTCGCTCGAAGACTACGAGCTTGATAGGCGGGATGTGTACGCGCAGCAATGCGTTTAGCTAACCCGTACTAATTGACCGTGAGGCTTGCTTAATCTCTTTTTTCGAGACGCTGATCCAGGCATTCGGTATGACGACACCCAAGGTTCTCGTTTTGAGGCCTGAAGGCGGTCGCTTGGTTTTCTTCCGGGTCTCGTGCTTCTCAAAGGACGGACCGGCCCCCTCCCCGGCAAAGGGGAAGGCCGCCGGCCTCGGACCTGCAAATTCCGGTGACCTTAGCGGAGGGGCCACACCCGTTCCCATCCCGAACACGGCCGTTAAGCCCTCCAGCGCCGATGGTACTGCCAGGATCTCTTGGTGGGAGAGTAGGACGTCACCGGGCTAAATTTCACCGCCCCGCTGGTTCACGAGAGCCAGCGGGGCGGATGCTTTTTGGGCTTTCGCGAAATTAGCTAAACAACGATCAGCGCCAGCGCCCTGGGATCGCGCAGGGAAGCGGAGCCGAGTTCCACTTCCTTGGATAATTTTTCGATGCGGATGCCAAACGCTTCGGCGGTCCGCTCAAGCGGTTCTTCGGGTGAACCCGCGCAGAGGAGCCGGACCGGAATGTTCCAGGCCTGCGCCGTGGCCAGGCTATCCAAGTGTTCCAGGAGCCCGCTGGCGGGAACCGCCGCGGCGACCGGTGAATTCATCGCGGCGAACTTCGCGCCCAGGGCGAAGGGGATGGCGTACTTCGGGCCCATGCCCGGCGCGAGAGACCGTTCTTTTCCGCCAAGCCCGAGTTTTTTCCAGGGTTCGGGAGCCTTCTGATCCGGAACGCCGCTCACAAGCAGCGGCTCCGCGACGGCTTTTCTCCCATTCGCCGAGGGGGGCGAACCCGGGCGCGAGGCCGAGCGGGCGAAGAGGGTCGGGAAGGAGATTTCCATGTGTACTGGCCCCGAGGGGCTCGCGAGGCAGGAGCGGAACGCTTCGTCCAGCACCGGCGCGATCGATTCGGCCGATTCAGCGACGCGGGCCTCTTTGCATACGCTTCGGACGAAGGCCGGCGCATCGAGCCCCTGAAAGACTTCCGGGATGCGGCTGTATTTCCATTCCGGCTGATAAGGCGCGACGGCGAGGACCGGGGTTGCGCTCTTCTTGGCCGAAGCGAGGCCCACGAGTTCGTTGGCGACGCCGGGGCCAAGGGTGTTCATCAGCACGGCGGGAAAGCCGCACGCCTGCCCGTACCCCTCGGCCATGAAGGCGGCGTGGCGCTCCGAGCGCGGCACGACCACCCGGATTCCGCCGTCCAGGGCGTCCCAAATGGGAAGCACCTGGGAGCCGGGCACGGAAAAAATCGTATCGATTTCATAATCGGAGAGGCGGCTCGCGACGAGCGCCCCGCCGGTTCCTACGTGAATACCGATTCCAGGAATCCTCATGGATTATCTTCCCACGGTGATAAGGCCGCGCAGGGCGCGGGGAGTAAGGCGCCCGCGAACCAGGCTGAGGGTCGCCCCCACCGCCGATTGGGCGGCTAGGGAAGTGGTCGCTCCGTCCAGTTCGGCCAGTACGAAGTTCACGCCCGCGTAGGGGACGTGATCTTTCCTTAGCCGCACGTCCACGACGAACGGTTTTTCACCCTTGTGCTGGCGGGCTTGTTTCAGGGCGCTAAGCAATTCGCCCGGAGTCGTGCACGCTGCCGTCTCACAGCCGTAGGCTCGGGCGATTTTGGCATAATCGGTTTGCGCGATGTCCGTTCCTACGTAGCGCCCGCTGTACATAAACGTCTGCCCCAGGCGGATCGCGCTCCAGGAAGAATCGTTGAAAACGAAGTAGACGCGGGGACCGTTCTTTGCGGAAGCCGCCAGATCGGCCGCGTTGTAGAAGAAAGCCCCGTCCCCCACGATCCCCCACACGGGGGCGCCCGGCTGGCCCGCCTGGATGCCGGCCGTCATGGGAATGGGGACGCCGATGGTACCGTGCTGGACCGGGAACACGAGCGGGCGGAGCCAGAGGTAGGTCCACAGCCACATGCCGCAGGAACCGCCTTCGGAAGTGAAGAGGGCGTTTTCCGGGGCGTTCTGGACGATCTGGTAAGCGGCGAAATTGGGTTCGATGTACGAGAGTTTTTCCCCTTCGCCGGCGACTTTGGCCAGGGCTTTCTGCCACCGCTCGCCCGCCTTGCGCCAGTGGGAAATCGAAGAGGATTGCCCACGGCCATTTCCCAATTCACTAACCAAAGCGCGGACGAACGCCGGCACATCGGCCTGGACGAAGGGCTTTCCAAATTCCTTGGCGGCGGGTTTGTCCGCCACCCGGATCAGGCGGCCCCGGGCGAGGCGGAGCGTCTTGAGGCCGAACCAGTCGACTTCCGAGAGGGCCGTACCGAGGGCGAGAACTCCGTCGGCACCGGCAAGCGCCTTGGGCCAGACCATCGTCCCCGCCGGAAGGAGCGCGCCCCCCTCGAACGCCCGGCGATATTCGGCGAGCCGCCCGGCGGGCATGGTCGTGGCGCTCGAAGTGAGCAGCACGGGGGCGCCAAGGCTTTGGGCGAGATCGGAGAGCGCCTGGGCGTCCGTGCTCCGGATAGCCCCGCGCCCCGCCACGATGACGGGCCTCGAAAAACCGCGTAGGAGCGCGGCCACTTGGGCGACGTCGGATTTTTGGCAACCCGTTTGGGCGGAAGTTTGGCGGGGGGCGGTTTGAAGGGCCGTTTCCCAGGCCGCGCCAATCCCATCCACATCAATCGTTCCTTCGGCGGCGAGCACGGCGAAGGGGCCTTCCCGGGGGGCATCTTCCGCTGCCTTGGCCAGTGCCTCTTGGGCGCCCCCGGTGCCTTTGAGGATCGTCAGGGAACGGGAAACGGTGGAGAGCGCGCCTTGGACGAGGCTGAACTCTTCTTTGGGCACGAGCGCCACGGCCACGACGGGCAATTTGTCCCCCCAGCTCGTTACGAGGGCGCTTGTGAGTTCGAGGGCTTCGGCCGTGCCCTGGGCCAGCACGAGGGCGGGCCGGTCCGTGGAACGGGCGTAGCCGTCGGCCGCATAAGCCGCGGCCTGGGCGTCGTGGAGCAGGGTCCAGCGGCCGTCTTTGGAGTCTGCAGCAGCCGCTTCCGAAGAGAACATGGGGGTGTCTTTCACCGGCCCGGTGCCTTCCTTTGGAGGGGGATGTGGGCCAGACACTAGGGAATCCACTGATGGAGGGCAAGCCTGTCCATCATACACCTCCGGGGCCATCTGCCCCCCAAGGGGAGCAGCCCTCTTCCCTTTTTCGGGGGGTGGGTTAGGCTTTGCCCCCGAAAGTGAGTGATCGCTCACTTTTTTATCCCGGAGGTTTCCATGAGCAGCCCGAAAGACAAGTGCGTTCTGACCTGCGCCCTCACGGGCGTTCTGACCGACCCCAAGGAATTCCCCGTCCCGGTGACGCCGGAGGAGATGGCGAAAGAGGCCCGCCGGGCCTACGACGCCGGGGCCACGATCGTCCACTGCCACTTCCGCATGCAGCAAAAGGGGATGGGCCGCCTTCCCACTTGGGATACCAAGGTGGTCAAAGATATCTGCGACGCCATCAAGGCCGAAGTCCCCGAAATCATGATCAACATGTCGACGGGCATGGTGGGGCCGAACATCCAGGGCCCGTTGGATTGCCTCGAAACCGTCAAGCCCGAACTCGCGGCCTTGAACGCCGGGACGCTCAATTATTTGAAGACCAAATCCGACGGCGCGTGGGCCTGGCCCCCCATGGTGTTCGACAACCCGGTCGAGAAGATCAAGAAGTATCTCGAAGTGATGAACAAGTACCGCATTATTCCCGAGTGCGAGTGCTTCGACACGGGCATCGTGCGGAGCGTGGGCCTCTACCTGCACAACGGCATGATGAAACCCCCCGTGCACATCTCGCTCGTCATGGGCGTCGCAAGCGGCATGCCGGCCAAGCCCTCGTGGCTTCCGCTCCTCGTGGAAGAGATGCCCAAGGGGACGGATTGGCAGACCATCTGCATCGGCCGGCAGGAAGTCTGGGCCGTGCACCAGAAGGCCGCCGAATTGGGCGGCCACGTCCGGACGGGTCTGGAGGATACGTTCTATCTTCCCGACGGGAGCAAGGCGTCGAGCAACGGGCCCCTTGTTGAGGCGCTCGCCAAGATCGTCCGCCAGACGGGCCGCGAAGTGGCCAACGCCGCCGAAGCGAGAAAGCTCTCCGGCGTTCCCAATTAAGAATCCGCGAAGAGGTGGCCCGCGATCAGCCGGGCGGTCTCATCGGCATGGGTTCGTGCGAGGTCGTGCCCACCCCCTGGAACGACGGCGAGACAGGCGCTTGGCAGTTTGGATCGCAAGAACTCACCAACCGCGACAGGGCTGATGGGATCGGAATCTCCCCAGATGAGGAGAACGGGAATCTGTATCTTCTCCAGTTGGTCCGTCAAATCCGTCCGGTCGTCCACGAACCACTTGGGCAATTGCCCGTTTTCCCGGGTGAAATCCGGCCGCCAATCGGCGCCGCCCAGCTTTTTTACGTCCACGCCGCCGGATGTGGCGACCAGAACCAGCCTGGCAATTCGCTTTGGGTTTTCGATGGCGATTTGAGCCGCGATGACGCCTCCCATGGATTGGGCGACCACGTTTGCCGGGTCTGGGGGCATTTGCCGGAGAGTCCAGCCCGCGAGATCGCGGAGGGAGCGAACCGAGGGATCGGCGGGTTCTTCGCCAAAACCGGGCCAGCCGAGGAGTTTTTGGGGGCCCCGTCCCGCAAGTTCTTGCGCGATGGGCCGCCAGAAGTCCGCTTTTCCCGAAGCTCCGGGAAGGAAAACGGTCGTTGGGGACAGCATGGGATTGGCTCTACCGGATGAGCCTTCGCCGGACGAGGTTCACCGAGATCGTGAAGAAGACGAACAAATAGAGAAGGAGCCAGGCAAGGCACGGAAGGATCTCGAAATCGAGCCGCCCCGCCATGAGGAGACGCGCCGCCGTGACGCCCTGGGTCATGGGAAGGGCCTCCGAGAGGGGTTGCACCGGGCCCGGGAGCGTGGAAACGGGGAACCACGTTCCTGAAATAAAGAACATCGGGGTGAGGACCACCGTGAAGTAGTAGGCGAAGAATTCGTAATTGTGCGCGAGGGCCGTGACGGTGAGGGCCATGGAAGCGAAGACGAGGCCGATCAGCATCGAAAGAGGGAGGCACAGGAGGGCCGCGGGGAACTTAGCGATGCCCAGGACTCCCGATACGAGGATCATCATGGCCCCCGCCACGAGCCCCTTGGTCGCCCCCCAGAGGATGTCGCCCGCCACCACTTCTTCCATCGTCACGGGCGTGACGACGATGGCCGAATAGGTTTTCTGCCGGTCCATGCGCGTAAAAGAGCCGTAGGTATTCTCGAAAGAAGAACTCCACATGGCTCCCATGACGAGAAGGCCGGGGGCCACGTATTCGAGGTACGTCGCGCCTTCCATTTCCGGAATGAACGCGCCGATCCCCGTCCCGAGGAACACGAGGTAGAGGATCGGTTCGAGGAGTTCCCCGAGGAGCGAACTCCACACGGCGCCCTTGAGCCAGACGCGGATATTCCGCCCCCACACGGCGAAGGCTTTGGGGCCTACCAGGGGAAGGGAAAAAAGGTCCGTCACTCGGAGAGCTCCCTTCCCGCGAGCCGCAGGAACACGTCTTCGAGGGTCGCGCGGCGGTGGAGGAAATCGACCCCTTCGATCCGTGGTATTTCGGCCGGTGCCGGGCGCCCCGGCCGGAGAAACACGTAGAGCGTATCGGCGGAGAGTTCCGTATCGAAAGACTCGAAACCGAGCTGGGACCTGAGGGCTTCGGGCGAAAGGGCCCCGCTTCGCAGTTCGATCACTTCCTCGCCCACGTGTTCCCGGATGAGGTCGATGGGCCGCCCCTGGGCAAGGGCCCGGCCGCTTTCCAAGATGAGCAGCCGGTCGCAGAGCTGCTCGGCTTCTTCCATGTAGTGGGTCGTGAGCAGCATCGTCACCCCCTGGCGCTTTAGAAGCCGGAGCTTTTGCCAGATGAGGTGCCGGGCCTGGGGGTCGAGGCCCGTCGTCGGTTCGTCGAGAATGAGGAAGTCGGGCGCGTTCACGAGGGCCCGGGCGATGAGGAGCCGCCGCCGCATTCCGCCCGAAAGGGCGGGCACGCGGGCGTCGTGCTTTTCGGAGAGATGGACGAAGGCCAGGAGTTCTTCCGCCCGCTGGCGGGCGTCTTTCACCGGGATTCCGAAATAGCGGGCGAAGACGAGGAGGTTCTCGAAGGCCGTCAGTTCTTCGTCCAGCGTATCGTCCTGGGTGACGACGCCGATCCGGGAGCGGGTGTTCTTGGAGCGCTCGTTGTAGGGAATGCCGAAGAGCTTTACTTCCCCGCTCGTCGCGGTCCCTTGGCCGGTGAGGAGCTTTAGCGTCGTGGTTTTCCCGGCGCCGTTGGGCCCGAGCAGCCCCACGCACTCGGTCTTCTGGACGCTCAGGCTCAGGCCCGCGACGACTTCGAGGAGTCCATAGCGCTTTACGACACCGCGCAGCTCTGCGATGGGTTCGGGCATGGAATAAGGGATGCCCCGGCGGGAGGCGGGAAATGCGCCTCGGCGGCGCTAGACCTTCTCGACGATCAACTTGCCCTTCACCTTGGCGTCGCGGACGAGCTTGTACTCCGTCCCGTCCGCGGCCTTGAAAGGCACCGTTCCCTCAAAGCTCGTCTGGACTTCCTGGAGGAGAAACTTGAGATACGTGGCGTTCGTATCCTTGATCTTCTTGAGGGCTTCGATGCCCTGGGGATCTCCCGTCAGTTCCATCTGGGCGCCCCTTTGCGCGCTCGGCAAAGCCCTTCGGAGGCCTTTATGTTACATCCGTTCGAGGCGGGGCGGCAAACCGCGTCCGGCGGGCGGGCTAATACCACTCCTCGTAGCCATCCCATTTGAAGTCTTCGTACATCTGGGTGAGGAACCGGCGGACCTCTTCCTTGGGAAACACCTCTTCGGCGGTGGGGGAGCCCAGGATGGAGAACTTCACTTCCTGGCCCTGGACGGGATCGCCCAGGTTGTGGAGGCAGAACCCCCCGTAGAAAATGGATTTCCCGAGGGCAAGGCCATGGGCGAGCATCCGGTAGATGGTGCGCATGAACATGTGGGACGAAAGGCCGGTGGTTCGGCCACCCGCCTGGATGGTGACCTCCGCTCCCCGCCGTTCGAAGGAAAAGCCTCCGAGGCTGGCCTTCACGGGGCCTTCGAATTTGGGGTCTTTCGCGGCTACGGCGGTGGCGTTCATGGATTCTCCCTAAACCAGAGGATGGCCGAGCGCTTTCCGTTGCCCGTGCCCGTGATCCGGAAACCGCAGGAAGCAGGGATTTCGAGGAGATCGGCCTCTTCCAAATCCGCCGTGCCGCAAGGGGCGCCGTCGGGGGCGAGGAGTTCCAGGCGGGGCTGGCCCGCGTAGCCGATCAAGTAGCTCCGGCCGCCCGAAGCGAAGGCCTTCTTGGGGCCTCCCGCCGAGACGATCAAGTCCCAGCGCGTCTCTCCCACCCGGCCCACGGTGGTGATCTCGTCTTCTTTGCGGTTCTTGTCCGCCACGAGCGCCCGGAGCGGGACGAAGCCGGCCCGCTTGCGGGCTTTTTCACTTGGGAAATCGGCCTTGCACTCGCGAATCTTCCAGTCGGCGAAATCCGGATGCACCTCGAAGGAAGGCCATTCGAGGCCGGCCGTTTTCTTCTCTTGGGCGGAGTCGTTGTATTTGACGGCCCCTTTGGAGCAGTAGACCATCGAAAGAATGCGGAAGCGCGCGGGGCCCGAAGGGGGGCGGAAGAACTCGGGCTTGGACATGTACCCCGGCCAGTGGCACAGGCCGACGGGGTGGACGATAATGTCGCCGACCCCCCCGGAATAGAAACCCAGGACCTCCGCCGTATCGGCATCGAGCAGCGCGGTGCGGACTTCGATGGCGTCGATCCCGTGGTGCCCGGTCGGGAAGACGAGGTTGTATTCGTCGCCGTAATTGACGTGGCCGAAGTAGAGGGGCTCGCTCGCCGTGACGAATTCGATCACCGCGTCCCGCACTTCGGCCAGGATCGTGAGCCGATGTTCGAGGAGCTTGGGATTGGACGCCCACTCCCGGATGTTGAGGAGGGAAAACCCCGTCCGGCGCCCTTCGGCCGAAAGCCGTCCGGGCCGGATGCTCCACACCCGGCAAGCCGGATGGATGGGGAGTTCCTGCTTTTGCAATTCCATGAACTATCTCCCGGAAGGATGAAACTACTTTTCGGAAGCCTTGCTCTGCGTCCGGAACTTGACCCGGGTCCGCGGCGCGGCGCTCTCGGTTTCCCCCATGGGCTCGAACTCGATCTCGATGTTCATCTTCATCTTCATGCCCGCGATGGCGGTCCGCACGACTTCTTCGGGCTGCACGTCCTGGAACATCTTGGCGATCTCCCGGGCGATGGCCTCGAAGAGCTCTTCCTTGCTCTTGGACGACTGGCTGATGATGTAACCGGCGAGGTCCTTGGGGAGCTTCAGATCCGAAATCTGCCGCCGGATGCCGTCTTCCGTGAGGAACAGGGCGCCAAGGCCCGTGTAGAAGGCCCGCTTCATGGAGTCGGGGACGAGGGAATCCAGCCTGGACGAAAACGACCGGGCTTGCCGCTCATCCTTCTCTTCGCTTCCTTCGCGTCCGGTTTTTTCGTGCTCGTCCATGGGGGCCTCTCCCAAGTGTTCAAGCTGCAATTAGGGGAACTTCTGACGCTACCGTCAGGCAAGGATAGTCCTCTAGGATACGGACTCGCAACCCAAACGGTTGTTGGCCCTGGCTGCGGAAGGGCCTAGACTGCCCGCGCCGGGAATCGTTCCTGCGAGAACCCACGAGGGCCCATGCTGGCAAAGCAAGGTTACGGGAAACGTCTGCTGGCGGGATTAGCGGTCCTCCTATTGGCGGCCTTCCCGGCACGGGCCCAGCCAGCCGGGCCGACTCCTCCTTCCGGGGCCGGGGAAGAGCATCTAAAGCGCGGCGTCGCGTGTTACGAGCAGCTCAACTACGGCTGCGCCAAGAAGGAGTTCGAGGCCGGCATCGCGGCCGGTGAGACGGCCCCCCTCCACGAGCACCTCGCCTACACGCTGATCGCCCTGGGCGAGGAAGAGCAGGCGGCCGCCCACTTCCGCCGGGTTTTTGAGCTTGATCCCTCCTTTCGCCTTTCTCCCAAGAAGGTTTCCCCAAAAATCTACCGGGTTTACCGGCTCGCCCGCCGCCGCCACGAGGTCGAGCAAGAGAAAAAGAAGAAATCCATCCTCGCCGAGAGCACGCGGACGATCGACCAGTTCTTCTCCGGGATCGTCGAGCCCATCCAGAACCAGGGGGTTTCGTGGTTCGCGGTCGATCTGGACAAGCGGCTCTACCTCGAACTTTTCACGGGATTTTCACTGGTCGTTGGCGAAAAAATCTCAACCACCAGCAACACCTATGAGGGAGGGCTCACCTTCGGGGCCGGGCTGCTTTTCGGCCCCAACGAGCATTTGAGCCTTGGCCCCACCGTCCGCTACTCGACCCACCCGGAGCGGGGCGCCCCTTCGCCCACGTCCCTGGACATCCTCCAGGCGGGGGCGGAAATCCGTTTCCAGGAATTTTCGGATACTTTCCTTTTCTACCTCGCCCTGGGCGGGGGAGGGGCCTGGAGCGGAAGGGACAACGTGAACACGGAAACGGGCTGGTACATCGCCCCCAGCATCGGGGCCCGGGCCATCGTGACGAACAACCTGTCCTTGGGCGTTTCCGGGGGCCTGACGGTATTGGACGGCGCCGGGGCGCCGGGCAACGACCGCACGTTCGAAGTGCCCGTCCTTTTCCAATTGAGTTATTTGTATTGACCGGGGTCCAAAGCCGTGAAAACAAAGCTCATCCGTTCTTTGACTATCCTCGGTGTTCTGTCCGTGCTTGCGGCGTGCGCCCAGGTGGGAAAAATCTTCCGCGGGCCGCCGCCCGCGGCCGCACCGCTCGCCCTGTGGGTCGAGTGCCAGGGGGATCGAAAGACGCTGGACGCCCCCGAGCGGATCGACGCGCTCGTCGAAGACGCGAAACGAATGGGCGTGGACGTCCTTTTCGCCCAGGTCTACCGGGGCGGCCTTGCCTGGTACCGCTCGGACCGGGTGGATTCTCCCTCGTGGCTTGCGGCTGGGTTCGATCCGCTGGGGTACCTCCTTAGTAAAGCTAAGGATGCTCACATCGAAGTCCATGCCTGGATCAACGTCTTTTCCCTCTCCTCCAATGCCGAAGCGCCGGTTTTGAAACGCCTCGGGGAAGACATCCTCACGCGGGACAACTTCGGCCGGCTGGTCGCGGCGTATGCGGACGGCCGGGCGCCGGCCGATCCTGGGAGCAAGGAGAGTCCCGCCGGCTCCCAATTCCTGATCGACGCCCCCGGCCTGTGGCTCGACCCGGGGATTCCGGAAGTCCGCGAGTTCCAGCTCGGAATCGTCCGGGAGCTTCTCGAAAAGTATCCCGCTTTGAACGGCGTCCATCTGGATTTCATCCGGTATCCTTACGCCCTTCCGGTAAGGCCCCTCTCCAGCCTGGGGGTGGGGATCGATTTCGGGTACGCCGAGCAGGCCCTCGCGCGCTTCGAGAAGGAAACGGGCAAGAAAGCCCCCCTGGCCAATCAGGACCTCTCGGGCGCCTCCGGCTTCGACTCCTGGCGGCGCGAGCAGGTGACGAAGTTCGTGGAAGAGGCCTCCCGCCTCGCCAAGGATCAAAAGCGCCGCCTCTCGGTCGCCGCCCTCGCATGGGCGGACCGGGCCTATCTCTCGGCCTTCCAGGACTGGCGCGGCTGGCTCGAGAGCGGCCTTATCGACGCGGCGCTCGTCATGAACTACTCCCGCGACAAGAACCTCGCGCGCCACGTGGGCCGGGCGGCCCTCGCCGCCGGGGAAGCCGCCCCCTCCGGCCAGGGGGCCTGGATCGGCCTCGGGGCCTACCTCTTCCAGGACGGCCCCGATCCCCTCCTCGCCCAGATGAAAGAGGCGGCATCCCTCCGGGCGCCCCGGATCGTCCTCTTTTCCTACGACGCCATCGCGGGAAGCGAGTCCCTCAAGAAAGCGCTTTCGGTTTACTCGGGTGACCTCGCTCGTGAACGCCTGAAAGCCGAAGAGTACCAAGACTTCCGGGACCGGTAGAAATCACTGCCCGCACGCGGGCGGGAGGGACGACGCCGGGAGCCAGCGGGCGAGGAACTCGCGGGCGGCGGGGTCGCAGTGCTGGCCGTCGATCGCATGGCGGGCCATGGCGAGGCCCCCCACGGCGTAGTCAAAGCCGATGGCGAGCCCCCCGAAGGCCACCGATCCCAGGGCGAAGCCGCCAAGGGAGAGCCCAAGGCCCAGGGCCGCTCCGCCGATGGCCAGAAGAATTCCCACGGAAAAGCCGCCGAACGTGATGAGCCCGAAGGACGCCCCACCGAAGGCAATCCCCCCGATGGCGATGTTCCCGGCGGCGATCACCCCCTTGGCGATCTTGGGCCGGAAGGTGGCGGGGTCGATCCCCATGCAGATGTGAACGAGGGGCCACTCCCCGATCTTCGTTTCCGATTTGTATTCGAAGCCGTAAAGGACGCCCTTCGAGATGCAAGTGGTACAAAGGAGGCGAGGGGACTCGCGGGCCACGCACTCCCGGCAGATGGCCTTTCCGCAAACGCCGCAGGTCCCGACGGCCGGCGCTGCCGCGTGGGTAAAGCAGTTCATGAGCGCGCCCCGTTAACCGACACGTTTCTTCTTCCCTTCGAGGTAATCGACGAGCAGGTACTGTCCCAGGAGGTCCGGCCGCGTGTAGAAGGCCTTCCCCTTGTTGATCCTTGCGAGTTCGTTGATGAACGAGACGAGGGCGGGGGAGTCGTCGAGCATGAACGTGTTGATCCGGATTTGTTTCTTCGTGATGCGCCTAACTTCCCGGAGCGTTTCGTAGGAGGCGCGCGGGGAAATCCCTCCGAAATCCCAAGGCCATTCGACGAGCAGTTCGCCTTTGAGCGAATAGGCCGTCGGTTGGCCGTCGGTGACCAGGATGATCTGCTTGTTGGCGTTCTTGTGGCGGTCGAGGAGTTTGTCCGCCAGGCGCAGGCCTTCCTGGAGGTTCGTAAACGGGTCGCCCGAGTTCCAGATGATTTCCGGAAGTTCCTTGAGCGAGAGCTGCCGGGCCCGCGTGTAGAAGCCCACGGTGTAGAAGTGGTCCTTCGGAAAGCGCGTGCGGATCAAATGGGCGAGCGCGAGGGCTACTTTCTTGGCCGCCGGGAACCGCCCCTCCCAGCTCATGGACCAGCTCATGTCGACGAGCATGACCGTGGCGGTCTGGGTCGAATGCTCGACCTCGAAGACCTCGAAGTCCTCCGGCTCGATGGGAAGCGGGACGCGGGCCCCGCCGCGGGTAAGGGCGTTTAAGAACGTGCGGGAGAGGTCCACGTGGAAGGGGTCGCCAAAATGATAGGGCTTGGAACTATCCGGCACGATCCGCCCCGCGCCTGGACGGTCCGTTTCGTGGGGGCCCGGGCGGTCCTTTTCGAGGCCCGCGTAGATGTCCCGGAGGGCCTGGGCGCCGATCCGCCGAATTCCCTTGGGCGTGAGTTCCGGGCCCATGGCCCCTTCGCCAAGATAGCCCGCATCCATGAGCTCCCGCCGCAGGTCCCGTAGGATGATGAGGGACTCGTAGCCTTGCTCCGAGAAGAATTCCCGGAGGTTTTCGAGATCGAGTGAATCGAGCTCTCCTTGTTCGAGCGCGCGTTCCAGGTCGACGAGGCGGTTGAAGCGGTCCATTAGGTCCAGGGCTTCGTTAAAGCTGAGGGATTGCTCTCCCTGGAAGAAGGGGCGGTAGCGGTCCCGGAAATTCTCAAGCTCCCGGATCCGGTCGAACTTGGAGCGGAGCTCTTCGTAAGTTTCCTTGGCCCGTTCATCCAGGAAATCGTACCCGTCGAGGGCCGAAAGGGCCTCCGAAGCGGAGGAGGGGAGATTTTCCAGAAAGTTCTTCCGCCGGGAGCGCTCCCGTTCGGGGAGCGGACTGGAACTGAGCGTCTGATTCTCGAAATTGCGGATGTCTTCGAGGGCTCCCCGTACTTCGTCCAACGCTTTTTCCAGGTTGTATTGGGAGAAAAACTCCTCGCGGCGCTTTCGGAGTTCCTGGATGATGTCGGAGAGGCCCATGACCCGCATGGATTGGTTGGGCAAGTCGAAGCCGTTGCGCATCATCCATTCGAGCGCTTCCCGGGCGCTAAAGCCGTAAACGAGGTTGTTGGCGAACTCCCGGAACACGTCGTCGGCCGGGAATTTTCCGGAGGAGCGCCCTTTCTTGTCTGGCGCCCCTTTCCCGGCTTGCTTGGGGTCGAAAGCGAGGGAGCGGCCATCCCAGCGGGTATATCGGTAGGTGGCCATGGGTGCTTCCGCGCGGGCTTACCGGTAGACGACCGAGCCGCCCTTGGCTTCCTTGTTGAGCTTGTTGTGGAGGTGGAGGCCTTCAAGGACGAATTCGATGGCCGAAGCGACGAGGCCCGGGGAGGGCTCGGGCGCGAGCTTGGCGACCGCCGAGCGGAGGCCCCGGATCTGGTCGATTCCCTGGGCGTACTCGGCCGAAGGCATTTCGTCGGATACCTCGACGCCCCATCCTTCGTGGAAGGCCCCGACGATTTCCGAGAGCTCGTCGACCGTGAAGTATTCCGAAAAGACCTGGTGAACGGCCTTCTGGAGGAGCTTTTCGATCACGTCTTCTTCCTTCTGGTCCTCTCCCGTGTACTCGAGTTCGAGCTTGCCCAAGGTCGAAGGGAGGATCGCCCGCAAGTCCGTGATCCTCGGGACGATTTCTTTTTCTTCCCGCAGGATCGCCCGTTGTTCGGCGTTCGCCAGGAGGGACTCGTAGTTGGAGATGGTCAGGCGCACGGAGACGCCCGAGCGCTGGTCGATGCCGGGATGCAAGCGTGCTTGGGAAGTGAACTCCGCCACGATCTTCTTCATGAATTCGGGTACCCGGAGCGGGGCTGCCTGCCCCACGAAACGGCGCTCGCTTTCCATGATGGCGATTTCGAGGGAGCGTTCCTTGGGGTAGTGGGTGCGGATCAGGGCGTCGTAACGGTCCTTGAGGGGAGTGATGATCCGGCCGCGGTTCGTATAGTCCTCCGGGTTCGCCGTCGCGACGACGACCACGTCGAGGGGCAGGCGGATTTTGTAGCCTTTGATTTGCAGGTCGCGTTCTTCGAGGAGGTTGAAAAGGGAGACCTGCACTTTTTCCGGGAGGTCGGGAAGCTCGTTGATGGCGAAGATCCCCCGGTTGGAGCGGGGGATGAGCCCGAAGTGGATCGTCCGTTCGTCGGCAAGGTAGCGGCCCTCGGCCACGCGGACCGGGTCGATTTCGCCGATCAAATCGGCGGTCGTCACGTCGGGGGTCGCGAGTTTTTCCCCATAGCGCTCGTCCCGGTGGAGCCACGTGATTTCGGCCCGGTCCCCCTCCCGGGCGATGCGCTCCCGCGCTTCCCGGGAGATGGGGGCGAAGGGGGAATCGTTGACCTCGCTTCCCTTGACGATCGGAATCCATTCATCGAGCAGGGCCGTGAGCGAGCGGATGAGCCTGGTCTTCGCCTGGCCCCGTTCCCCCAGGAAGATGATGTTGTGTCCCGCCACGAGGGCGTTCGTGAGCTGGGGAATGACCGTCTCGTCGTAGCCCCAGACGCTTGGGAAGAGCTTTTCTCCCGCCCGAAGCCGCCGGACGAGGTTCCGGCGCATCTCGTCCCGTGTGGAGAGGGCCAGGTACTCGGTCGCTTTGAGTTCTCCCAAAGTCCTGGCCTTGGGCATGGGCTGGCTCGTGGGCGGTGGATTCATCAAAGGGGAGAGCCTCCGTTGGACGGCGCCATCGACGCTCTGAACTGGACAGTTCGATAAAATCGTACCGGAGCCGCCGGGCGAAGGCAAATGGCGTTTGCCTTGGGCGGCGGAGAGCCGGTACAGTCTTCGCCATGCGTACCTTGATCGCCCTTTGCTTGATCGCCGCCACGGCTGCCTGTGGCGGAAAGGCGGGTGCCCTCCGCCCTTCCGGTTGTCCCCACGCCAAGGCGCCGGACGCCCCTCCCGTTGATTGTGAGACACTTCAAGGAAAAGAACGGGACGTCTGCCGCGAAGCGAGGTCCCAGACCGCGCCGCCGGAGCGCCCCGCGCCCCAGGAAGTGGAAG
>JBFLVN010000018.1:0-24988 GCA_040758475.1 Bdellovibrionota bacterium | reverse complement strand
GCCGCTACATCTTTTGGTGACAGCTCTCGCAGACCCAGATGGGGGAAGCGGTGGGGACGTCGGTCACGCCCTTGAGGGCTTTGGAGTTCTTCGGAATGGAAGTCCCGCACTTCGTGCAGGCCGTATCGCGGGCGAGGATTAATTCCTGCCACGCATAGACGCTCTCAAGCGCTGAGAGCGCGGAGCCGGATACCGGCGGAACGGCCGGCGGGGCAGGGGGCTGGCCGAGGGGCGGCACGGGCGGAGTGCTTCGCGGGAGCCCCTTGGCCGATTCGGCGATGCGCTTGGCATCCCGGGAGACGGTCTCCGCGATGCGTTCGCCCTGGGCTACGAGGTTATCGACGAGGTTGAACGTGTCTTCGAGGACGTTGCGGATGAGATGGGAAACGGTGACTCGCTGGGTGCGGGCCGCTTCCTTGAGGACGTCTTCCAAATCGCCCGGCACGCGGGTCTGGACGACCCGGTCCTTGCGGTCCTTCCCAGGACGAGACGGGGGCCTTCCGCCCCCGCCTCGCCGGGAAGATTTCTTTTCCGGTTTGGGCGTCACGATGGTCGAATCAGTACCCGCCGGATTCACCGGACTGCAAGCCCCTTTTAGGAATTAGCCGGGGGCTGTTCGGACTTGGAGCCGCGGACGCTCGAGAGGATCTGGGTCACCGAGCCCTGGAGTTCGGAGACGAAGGCCATGGCCCGTTCGGTCACGTTCTTCTGGAGGCTCTTGGCGTCGCTCAGGGCCTTTTCGGAGACGTCCTGGGCGAGCTTGAGGGCGTCGGTGCGGGCGGTCGTGGCGAGATCCACGAGCTTCTTGGAGGCTTCCTCGGCCCGGGTGCGGAACTCGGGGCCCGAGAGGTAGTTGAGGACGCCTTCCACGTTCTTGGAGACGCTCTCGAGGTTCTTGCGGATTTCCTGGCGGATTTCTTCTGCGTTCATTGGGGTATCCCTCCGTTTTTTTGATTGGCTTCCGGGATGTCTTCCCGGCAGCGTCAATTTCTGTAATACAAGATAATACGTTTGACGCGCCGTGTCAAGACAAAAGTGAATGAAGTGAAAAATAGTTATAACTAGTTGAATTTATTAAATAATTTAAATGGACTATCTGGACGGGAGGGCCGTCTGATAGACGGAGAGGTAATTACGGGCGCAGATCTCCCAGGTAAGCCCCTGGGAGGTAAGCCACCTGCTCGCCTGTTCGGCAAGGTGCTGGGCGAGGACTTCGTTCGTCCCCACCTGTTCCATGGCCTCGGCAAGGGCCTTGGCATCCTTGGGGGGAACAAGCAGCCCCCGGTCCTTGTCGGTCACGAGCTCCCGGGTGCCGGGGATGTCTGTCGCCACCACGGGGCATCCAACCGCGAAGGCCTCGTAGACCACGTTGGGACGGCCTTCGGAGAAAGAGGGGAGGACGAGGTAATCGGCTTCCGCGAGCCAGGAACCCACTTCCTCGTGGGGCCGTTGGCCTACGAAGGCCACCCGGTCGGTGAGCTTGAGCCTTCGGCATTGCTCCTCAAGCGCCTGCCGGGCGGGGCCGTCCCCCACGATCCAGGCCGAGGTAGGGACGTTCTTGTCCCGCAGGATCGCGAGGGCGTCCAGCATCACGTCCACGCCCTTCAAATCCCGAAGGCTCCCCACGAAGACGGCCTTGGGGCGCGGGAAGCTTGGGCGCTCCTGGCCCGTGGGGCGGGTGGGATTGACGGCCACGCCCGAAGGGACGACCCGGACTTTCTCCGGCGGGACGCCAAGCTGGATCGCCCCGTCCCGAAGGGCTTCGCTCACGGTCGTCACCTGGGCGGCGCCAAGGAGGACGCCCCGGGCCATGGGGCGAAGGAGGCCGTTCCTAGCGGCCAGGTTCAAATCGCTTCCCCGGGCCGTCACGACGTAGGGGATGTTCCGATGCCCGGCGATCCTTTTGGCGACCCACCCGGCGGGGAGGGTCCAGTTGGCGTGAAGGAGGTCGGCTCCCTTCGAGTGCCTCCAGGCGCTCCAGAGGAACCCGAAGACGAAGAACGGGATGAGAAGCGCCAGGAACGGGTTTCGCTTCAGGTTCTCGGGAATCCCCCCGGCCCCGTAGGCGAGGCGTTCCAAAAACGGGAGGAAGTACCGGAACCGATGGACTTGGAGGTTGGCGTGGTTTTCGTGGCGGGACGCCCCGGGCGTTCCAGGCGCCACGACCGTGATCTTGTGCCCCTTGGCTGCGAGCTGGAGGGCCATCTTCTCGATGAAGATCCCGGCGTAATCCCCCCGGTAGGCGGGGTAGGAAGAAGTCAGGATCGTGACCCGCAGGCGTTCGGTTTTTTGCGCCGCCGTGGGCACTTCGGGATTGATCACTTTCAGCACGGCGGAGAGGGTAACACAGTTGCGCCCCTTTCTGCCTGTGTTATGACCCTGCCCGCCGGAGGTTTTATGGACCTGGGACTCAAAGGGAAGGTGGCCCTCGTGGGCGGCGCGAGCCGGGGCCTAGGATACGCCACGGCCAAGGCCCTTCTTCAGGAAGGCTGCAAGGTCGCCATGGTGAGCCGTTTAAAGGAACCCATTGAGGACGCGGCCGAGCATCTTTCCAAGGAGACGGGCGGCACGGCCGACGGCTTTGCGGCCGACCTCTCCGAGCCCCGGTCCGTCGAAATCCTCGTCCGGGAAGTCCTCCGGTCCTTCGATAGGATCGACATCCTCGTTCACAACACGGGCGGCCCGCCGGTCGGGCGCATCGAGAACCTCAAGGTGGAAGATTACGAGGCGGCCCTTCGGAACAACTTCCTTTCGGCCGTGCGCCTCGCCTCGCTCGTCCTCCCCGGCATGCGGGAGCGCAAGTGGGGCCGGATCGTGACGATCACGTCCTTTACGGTGAAACAGCCGGCCCCGGCCTTCGTCCTTTCGAACGCCCCCCGGGCCGCCGTGACGAGCTGGGTGAAAACCCTCTCCGCCGAGGTCGCCGCCGACGGGGTTCTGGTCAACAACGTCTCCCCCGGTTCCATCCACACCGAGCGGATCGAGGAACTCGCCAAGTCCCGCGCCAAGATGAACGGGACGACGCCCGAAAAGGAGATGGAAAAGATGCGCGGGGAAATCCCCGTGGGACGCCTCGGAAAGCCCGAGGAACTGGCTGCCCTGGTGGCATTCCTGTGTTCCGAACGGGCATCCTATTTGACGGGCAACACGATCCTCTGCGATGGCGGCATGTACAAGGGGCTCTTCTAGGGGTATGTCCGACCAGCTCTCATCCGAACTCAAATCGTTGCGCATCGCGCGCGACGAAAAGCTCCCGCGTCCCAAGCCCTGGAAGCAGCTCCGGTGGGTCGCGGCGGGCGGGGGCGCTTTGGCGCTCCTGCTTCTTGTCGCCGTCCCGGCGGTAAAGAGAGTCATTTTCAAGACCCAGGTCGAGACGACCGAAGTGATCGCCGCTTCGCCCGCCCGGGCGACGGTCCAGCTCTCCGCGAGCGGCTACGTGGTGCCGCAGCGGGTCTCGAAAGTGGGCGCCAAGATCACCGGAAGGATTGCCAAGGTGTACGTGCGCGAAGGGGACGCGGTGAAGGAAGGCCAGCTCCTTGCCGAACTCGAAGACGCCCAGGAGCGGAGCAACATCGCCGTCGCCCAGGCCAACGTGCGGGCGGCCGAGGCCCAGCTCTCCGAGATCGCCCAGCAGACCGAGCGGCAAAAGCTCCTGGCCGCCGAAGGGATCACGGCCCGCGCCACCGTCGAAGATTTGGAAGCCCGCCGGGCCTCCCTCGAAGCGACCCACGACGCGGCCAAGGCCGAAGTGGATGTTTTGCGGACGACCCTTTCCTACATGAAAATCGTCTCTCCCTTGAGCGGCGTCGTCATTAGCAAACCGGCCGAGCCGGGAATGCTCGTGGGCGTCATGGCGGCGGACCTTGCCGAAGTGGCCGACCTCTCAAGCCTCATGGTTGAAGTGGACGTGCCCGAGCGGCGCATCTCCCAGGTCGTGGTGGGGAATCCCTGCGAGATCGTGCTGGACGCCTATCCGGCCAAACGCCTCCGGTGCCGCGTGCACGAAGTAGGGCGGAAGGTGGATCGCTCCAAGGCGACCGTGACCGTCAAGGCTGCCTTCCTGGAGATTCCCCCCGAAGCGCTTCCGGACATGTCGGCCCGGGTGAGTTTCCTCACCCAGGAGCTTCCGCCGGAACTCATGAACAAGCCCGACGAACTCCTCGTCCCCAAATCGGCCGTGGTGGGGGAGGGGGACGAGGCGGCGGTCTTCGTCATTCGTGAGGGCAAGGCCCGGCGGGAAAACATTGCCATCGACGAGGACCGCGGCGATTATTACCGGCTCGCCCGGGGGCCCCTCCCCGGGACGAGGATCGTGAACAACCCGCCCGCCGGAATGGCCGACGGGCATCCCATCAAGGAGAAGCAGCCATGAGTCAGGCGGCACAAGCGGAACAGGCCAAAGCGGCGGCGCCCATGGTGACGTTGCGGGGCATTACGAAGACCTACCACCGGGGGGACGAAGCCCTGCAGGTTCTTCACAACCTGGACTTCGACCTTCCCGAGGGCGGCTTCGTGGCGCTCATGGGCCCTTCCGGTTCGGGCAAGTCTTCACTCCTCAACATCATCAGCGGGCTCGACAAGCCCACGTCGGGGAGCGTCCGCGTGGCGGACCAGAACCTGACGGAGATGAACACCGACCAGCTCGCCAAGTTCCGCGCCCAGACATTGGGGCTCATCTTCCAGACGTTCAATCTTCTCCCGGTGCTCACCGCGCTTGAGAACGTGGAGCTTCCGCTCATTCTCACGAGCCTTTCCCGCTCGGAGCGGAAAAAGCGCGCCGAGACGGCCCTGCGCATCGTGGGCCTTTCCGACCGCGTACACCACTACCCCCGCCAGCTCTCGGGCGGGCAGGAGCAGCGCGTCGCCATCGCCCGGGCGATTGTGAACGACCCCCAGATCATCGTGGCCGACGAGCCGACGGGCGACCTGGACCGCGACAGCGCCAACGAAATCCTCGGCCTTCTCGAAAAGCTCAACGGCGAGTTCGGCAAGACTATCCTGATGGTGACCCACGACCCGGCGGCGGCGCAGCGCGCCCACGTGGTGCGCCACCTGGACAAGGGCAACCTTCAATGAACCTCACGAAGCTCGCCATCCGGAACGCGCGGCGCAACACCTTCCGGGCCGCCCTCACGGTGCTGGGGCTCGCGGTGGCGGTCATCGCCTTCGTCGCCATCCGGACGGTGCTCACGGCCTGGAGCATCGCGGCCGATTACGCCGCCAAGGACCGCATCGCCAGCCGGCACAAGATGTCGTTCGTGATCGCCCTGCCCAAGCACTACGTGGATACGGTGCGAGAGGTGCAGGGGATCAAGGAAGTCACCTGGCTCAACTGGTTCGGCGCCAAGAACCCTCGCAGCCCGGATTCTTTCTTCGGCAGCATGGCCACCGACCCGGAGACGTTCCTCACCGTTTACGACGAGGTTGTCATTCCCCCGGAGCAGAGGGCCGCGTGGATCGAGACGAAGAACGGCGCCATCGTGGGCGACGTGCTGGCCCGCGAGCTCGGCGTGAAACCTGGCGACAAGATCAGCCTGGAAGGAACCATTTTCCCAGGCACCTGGGAGTTCCAGATTTCGGGAATCTACAAGCCCTCGCGGCCGACCCTCGACCGCATGTCGTTCTTCTTCCACTGGGATTACTTGAACGATTCGGTCGATGAATTGCGGAAGGATCAGGTGGGATGGATCGTAAGCCGCGTCGATAGCCCGACGGCCGGGGCCCAGATCGCCCAGGCCGTGGACCGCCTCTTCGACGAGAAGGAAATCCCCACGCTCACGCAAAGCGAGCGGGACCTGAATCTCTCCTTCATGGGCATGGTCTCGGGAATCCTGAAGGCCCTGGACGTCGTATCGATCGTCATCCTGGTGATCATGCTCATGATCCTGGGGAACACGATCGCCATGGGCGTTCGGGAGCGCACCCGGGAACACGGTGTGCTCCGGGCCCTTGGCTTTTCGCCCCGCCACATCGCTCTTCCGATCGTGGGAGAGGCTTTGACGGTGAGCCTCCTGGGGGGCGCTTTGGGGCTCGTGCTCTCCTATCCGCTCGTCGAACTGGGGCTTGGAAGGTGGCTCGAAGAGAACATGGGTTCTTATTTCCCGTACTTCCGCATCGACCCGCTCACGGCGGCACTCGCCGTCCTGGTGTGCGGCCTTTTGGGCGTGCTGGCGGCCCTGGTGCCGGCATGGGGCGCGGCGCGGCTTCCCGTGACCGATGCGCTCCGGAGGGTGGGATGATGGTACCCGTCGCTTACAACCTCCGGAGCCTCGCCGTCCGCCGCCGCAACACGATCGCTTCCGCGGCGGGCCTCGCCCTCGTCGTGTTCGTTTTTTCCACCGTGCTCATGCTCTCCGAAGGGATCAAGCGGACGCTCGGCCGGTCGGGCACGGACGGCGTGGCCGTCCTCCTCCGCAAGGGGTCGGACGCCGAACTCAACAGCGGCATCGACGCCGCCCAGGTCGGCATCGTGGGTGGCTCTCCCGAGATCGCCAAGGGGCCGGACGGCTCGCCGCAGATCATCGGGGAGGTGGCCGTCGTTCTCGCTCAGCCGCTCGCGGCCAAGCCCGACCAGTTCTCGAACCTCTCGGTCCGGGGTGTTCCGGACAACGTGTTCGCTTTCCGCTCGGACGCGAAGATCGTCGAAGGCCGCCAAGCCACGCCCGGCACGGACGAAGCCGTGATCGGCAAGGCGATTCGCGGCCGGTTCGTCGGCATGGAACTTGGCGAGTCCTTCGAACTCCGCAAGAACCGCCCCGTCAAAGTCGTGGGGATTTTTGCTGCCGGGGGTTCGGCCTATGAGTCGGAAGTGTGGGCGGACATCGATGCGGTCCGCAGCGCCTTCGGCCGCTTGGGGGGAATTTCCTCCATGCGCGTGCGCCTTGAATCCCCCCAGAAATTCGACGCCTTCAAGGCGCGCATCGAGACGGACCGGCAACTGGGGCTCGACGTGGTCCGCGAGCGCGCCTATTACGATAAGCAATCGGAAGGGCTCTCGCTCTTCATTACCGCCATGGGCATGGTGGTCGCCGTGCTCTTTTCCCTCGGCGCCATGATCGGTGCCATGATCACCATGTACGCCACCGTCGCCCACCGCCGGCGCGAAGTGGGCACGCTCCTGGCCCTCGGCTTTTCCCGTGTGAGCGTGCTCTCGTCCTTCCTGCTCGAATCCATTCTGCTGGCGCTCGTGGGCGGCGGAACGGGAGCCTTGCTCGCTTTGCTCATGAGCTTCTTCAAGTTCTCCACTTTGAACATGCGGACGTGGTCCGAGATCACGGTTTCGTTCGAGCCAACGATTCCGATCGTTTTTGGATCACTCATTTTTGCGGGTGCCATGGGGATTTTCGGCGGATTCCTCCCCGCCGTCCGGGCCGCCCGCCTCTCACCCGTCGAAGCGATGAGAGAGTGAGAGACAGTTCACGCCTTCGTCTTGCCGAGCACCTGTCTTAATTTTTCGGCCAGTTCCTGCGCCGTGAAGGGTTTTTGAAGGAACCCCGCAAGGCCCCGTCCGGCCAGCCGCGAGATCGCGTCCTGTTCGTTGTAGCCGCTCATCAAGACGACCGTGGCGCCGGGCTGGATGCGCTGAATCTCCTTGAAGACGTCGATGCCGCTCATGCCGGGCATGGTCATGTCGAGGAGCGTGACGGCGAGTGATCCCTGGTTGGCGCGGAAGAGGGAGAGCCCCTCGACGCCCCGGGGGGCGGAGAGAACTTCGAAGCCGATCCAGCGGAGCATCCGGTCTGTCGTCGTCCGGACGATCTCCTCGTCGTCGATCACGAGGGCGAGGCCGCCCAGGGCGGCGGCTTTTTTCCCGCCGGTCTCCGGGGTGGTCCTGGAGAGGGCCCCGTCGGCGGCGGGAAGGAGAATCCGGAAGGTTGTCCCTTGGCCCGGTTCGCTGTAGACCTTGAGCGCTCCTTTGTGCCCCCGGATGATTCCGAGCACGGCCGAAAGGCCAAGACCGCGCCCCGTGGATTTGGTCGTGAAGAACGGATCGAAAATGCGCGAGCGGGTTTCGGCGTCCATCCCCGCGCCCGTATCCGATACTTCCAGGGAGACGTAACGGCCCGCCGGAAGGCCCGGCGCCGAGAAGGATTCCTCCAGGTATTCGCGCGTCGCCTCGACCGACGAGGTGACGAGGGAAATGGTCCCGCCCTTTCCCCCGAGCGCCTCGGAGGCGTTCAGGAGCAGGTTCATGATCACCTGCCGGATTTGCGTCGTGTCGGCTTCGATGGGCGGGAGATTCGGCGCCAGCTCCTGCCGGAGCGCGGCGTTCTTCGAAACGGTGATGCGGACGAGGTCGGCCATCTCCTCGATCACCTGGTTCAGGCTGATCCGCTCGACGACGAATCGCCCTTTGCCCGAATAGGCGAGGAGCTGGCGCGTCAAGTCGCTCGCCCGCCGGGCGGCCGTCTCGATCTGGCGGAGCGACTCGCGCAGGGGCGAGCTGGGCGGCGCTTCTAAAAGGGCGAGGCTCGCGTTCGCGAGGACGCCCATGAGCAGGTTGTTGAAGTCGTGGGCGATTCCGCCCGCCAGGATTCCGAGGCTCTCTAACTTCTGGCTGTCCACCATCTTGCGTTCGAGGGCGAGGCGGGCCTGCTCCTCCCGTCGCCGCTCCCACTGGGCGAGCACGAGGGCCACGATGTCGGAGAGGGAGGCCGCCAGTTGCTGCTCTTCGAGGGGCCAGGGCGAAGGCGGCCCTTTCCTCTCGCCGCAGAGCATGCCGACGACGCGCCCTTCGAGGTGAACCGCCGCGCTGAGGAAAGACGTGACGCCGATTTCCTTCAGATTGCCCGCAATCTCCTTCGTGCGGGGATCGCCGATGGCGTCGGCCGCGTCGACGATCCGGTCCTTCTCGAGGAGTTCGAGGAACAGGGGGGCGCTCTTGGCGTCCAAGTCCCGTTGCCGGCTGTGCCGGTGGAGGCGGGGCTCGTAGTAATCGGCGCAGACCATCCGGGAATGGTCGGGCGCGTAGGTGCAAATGCCGACGCCATCCAGGTCGAGGGCGTGGCCCGCCATCTCCGTGATCTTGGCGAGGGCGGCGTCCTGGCTCGATTCAGCCAGCCAGTTGTGCTTGGCCAGTTCCCGCAGGAGAAGGTCGTGCTTGCGGATACGGTTTTCCCGGGCCACGCGCTCGGAAATGTCCCGGGCGATGGTCGAGAAGAACTCGACCTCTCCCCGATCGTTCTTGTGGGCGAGGAGGACCTGGGACGTGGCGATCTCCCGGCCGTCCCGGCTGACGAACGCCGTCTCCCCGCGCCAGGAACCTTCCCGGATGGCCAGGGGGATCGCGACTTCGGAAATGATCTTGTAGGCCCACGCGGGGTGGTAGTTGGAAATGTGGTCGCCGCGAACGTCGTGGTCTTGCGTGATTCCGAGGAGCCGCCGCCCGGCGGGATTGACGTAGACGACCTTCTGGTCCTTGGCGCCGGCCCAGCCGACGAAATCGGTCGTCGTGTCGAGCACCGCGGAAAGGCGCATGCGGTCCTGCTCGGCCCGCTTGCGCTCGGCGATGTCGACGAGGGACCCGCGGACGAGATCTCCCTTTTCCGAAGGAAGTCGCGAGAGGGTGATCTCGCAAAGGATCTCCCGCCCCTCGCTATCCACGTGGACCCATTCGAAGCGGGGCAGATCCCCTTCGAGGGCCTTTTCGACGTACGCCAGGGCGGCGTCTTCCGAACGGCGGCCGTCGGGCTGGAGCCAGGGACTGACGGCGACGGGGGAGAGGCGCAGGATTTTTTCCCGGCTCATTTTGAAGAGGGTTTCCGCGTGCCGGTTGATGTCCACGAACATGCCGGTGCGCGGGTCCAGGACGCAGATCGCCTCGGGGGCTTCTTCCACGAGGAGCCGGTAACGTTCTTCGCTCTCCCGGAGCTTTTCGCTCCGGTCGGAGATCGATCCGAAGTAAAGGGTGAGGAGCAGGGTGAATAGGAGACCCACGCCGAAGGCCACGGGCGGTATCCAGCCGATCCGGTCGAAGGGGCCGCCGGGGACGGGCTGGAATTTGAGGCGCCACTGGCGGCCCCCCACTTCGAGCAACGTCTCGCTGGTGAAGGAAGTCCCCCTGGAAGAGCGGGGGCCGGCTTCTTCCCACCCGATGGAGCCCAGGAGGGCGAAGGAAGCGGGGTCGGTTTCGTCTTGCAGGCGCACGGCGATTCCCACGGCGGCGGCGGCTTCCTGGGCCAGGCGGAGGGTTTTGAGCGGCTGGTAGAGACCGACGGCGTAGCCCTGAAGGTGGGCGCGCCGTCCTTCCAGGGTGCTCGTATCGGTGCCGTTCTCGTAGATCGGCAGGATGAGAAGGACGTCTGAAACTTCCGTGCTCGAATACCGCAGGGGCGCGGGTGCCAGCGTGGCGGTGAACCACCCCCAATCCCGGGCCCTTTCGAGGGCTTCCCGGATAGTGGGTTCGGAAGCGAGATCGAATCCAGGGAGCGATTCGTTTCCGAGGCGTGGTTCGACGAAAGAGAGGGGAAAGTATTCCCGGCGTTCCGGCGCCGGCCGGAGGATTTTCGCTTCGAAGAATTCTTTCACCTCGAAATCCGCGCCGAAGCGTTTCTGCCCCGAGCGCATGAAAGCGGGTCGGGATGCGTCGGATATCCGAGGAGCCCAGAGAAGGGCCCGCATGCTCAGGTTGTCCCGGATCAGGCTCTCGACGAAGCGGGCGAACTCTTTGCTGGTTACCTCCTCGGACGCCACGTAAAGCAACCCGATGGCGTTTACGGAAGCGACGACCCCGTCCACCTCCTCCGAAAGAACGTCGGAGTAGTGATCGGCCATTTGAAGGAACTCGCGCTCGGCGCTACCAAGTGCCGCTTCCCGTACGAGGTAGTATCCGACCGTGGTAACCACGAACCCCGCCAGAATCCCGATGAGCGGGAGCGTTCGCCAGGGCGAAAATCCACGGGGCCTGGAGGTTTTCCCCGGCGGGAGAGGGGGCGTGGATTGGGGACTCGGATCGCCGGGCATTGCGAAATCCCCCTCCCTGGGAGTTCCGAATGGGAAACGAAAACGGCCCCGCAACGCCGGGCTAGTTTACGCCCAAGGGCGCGGGGGGCAAGGAGGGCGCCGTGTATCAGGACGCCCCCTCTCGCTCCGCGCAGGGCGGCCGGATAGGCTCCCGCCATGGGCAAACCCGCCGTCAGGGCCGGAGGCGGCCTGCGAGCCGTCCTCTATGTCTTCAAGAAAGCCTTCGAGGCCGGAGGACTCCTGCGCTTCTGGCGGAGGATGCGAAGCAAGAACGCCTGCAAGACCTGCGCGCTCGGCATGGGCGGCCAGCAGGGCGGGATGACGAACGAGGCCGGCCACTTTCCGGAAGTCTGCAAGAAGAGCGTCCAGGCCCAGGCGGGCGACATGCAGCCGCCCATTCCCGAGAGCTTCTTCAAGATCACGCCGATTTCGGTTCTCGAAAAACTCACGTCCCGCGAGTTCGAGAATTTGGGCCGCCTTTCCTTTCCCATCCTGGCGGAAGAAGGGCAGAAATTCTTCCGGCGGATTTCCTGGGAGGAAGCCTTCTCCCGCGCCGCCGAATCCTTCAAGAGCACCGTGCCCGGTGAAGCCTTCTTCTATTCTTCCGGCCGGGCGTCCAACGAAGCAGCCTTTCTCCTCCAACTCGTTGCCCGGGCGTGGGGCACGCCCAACATCCACAACTGTTCCTACTACTGCCATCAGGCCTCCGGCGTGGCTCTTGCGGACATCTACGGCTCCGGCACGGCTTCGGTTGGCCTCGAAGACCTCTCCAAGGCCGATCTCGTCCTCCTTGCCGGGGCCAATCCGGCGAGCAACCACCCGCGGCTCATCACGCAGCTCGTAAACCTCCGCCGCCGGGGCGGGAAGGTCATCGTCATCAATCCGCTTCGGGAACTCGGACTCATCAAATTCCGCGTCCCTTCCGACTGGCGGAGTTTCCTTTTTTCCTCGAAAGTCTCGGACCTCTACTTGCAGCCCCACGTGGGTTCGGACGTGGCGCTCTTCAAGGCGCTTTTAAAAGGCGTGATCGAGAAGGGCGCCGTGGATCGGGAGTTCGTAGAAAACCACGCGGCTGGTTGGAAGGAAGTGGAACGGGATGTTTCGCAGGCTTCCTGGAACACGCTCGTCGCGGCCTGCGGCGTGGAGCGAGAGCAGATCGATGAGGCGGCAAAGATTCTCGCCGCTTCCAAGCGCGGCATCTTCGCCTGGGCCATGGGGCTCACCCACCACGCCAACGGCGTGGACAACGTGCTCGCGCTTGGGAACCTCGCCCTGGCGAGGGGCTGGCTCGGGAAGGAAGGATCGGGGCTTCTCCCCATCCGGGGTCACTCGAACGTCCAGGGCGTGGGTTCCTGCGGCGTTTCGCCCGTCCTCAAGAAGGCTTTCGCGGGGAAGCTCGAAGAAGTCTACGGGATCAAAGTCCCGGCCAATCCGGGACAGGATACGTACTCTTCCATGCTCGCGGCCCACCAGGGGAAAATCCGCTCGGCCTTTCTCCTGGGTGGGAATCTCTTTTCGAGCAACCCCGACCGCCCCTGGGCGTCGGCGGCTTTGAAGCGCATCGGCCTTACGCTTTCCGTCACTACGAAGCTCAACGAAGGCCACGTCCACGGCCGGGGGCGGACGGCCATTATCGTTCCGTGCCTTGCGCGGGACGAAGAGCGGCAACTCACGACCCAGGAGTCCATGTTCAATTTCGTCAGGGTTTCCGATGGGAGGGAAGAGGCGCCTTCCGGCGAATGCCGCTCGGAAGTGGAGATCATCGCGGAACTGGCGGAGAGGATTCTCCCGGCCGGGAAGTTCGATTGGAAGAAGATGAAGTCCCACGCCGCCCTGCGCGAGGAGATCGCTAAGGTTGTTCCCGGTTTCGAAGCCATTCGGAAAGTGGACGGCGAAAAGACCGAGTTCGAGATCAAGGGACGGGTTCTTCACACCCCCCGATTCGCCACGGAGGGCGGCAAGGCCCGTTTCCACGTGACGCCGCTTCCCACGTTTTCCCCGCCGCCGGACGAGTTCCGCCTGATGACGCTCCGCTCGGAGGGGCAGTTCAACACGGTGGTCTACGAAGAAGAGGACTTGTATCGGGGCCCCAAGCGCCGGGACGTGGTTCTAATGAGCGCCGAGGATGCGCAGCGCCTGGGCGTTGCCGAGGGGAGCCGGGTCTCCGTCGAAACCGATTCGGGGAAAATGGCGGCCTACGTTTTCGTTACCGGCATCCGGCCGGGAAATCTGGCCATGTATTATCCCGAGGCCAACGTGCTTGTGCCCAGGAAACTGGACGCGAGGAGCAAGACCCCGGCCTTCAAGAGCATCGCGGCGCGAGTCTATCCGGAGCGGGAAGGCCGCATGGAGCGCCCCCTCGCCGCGGCGGCGGGGTAGGCGCCTTGAAATTTGACGGTTTTCCGCGCGATCTTTATAATAAAGCCGTTTTCGAGGAATCTTTATGAAGCTCAAAGTGGTTTTGGAGCCCAGCGATGAAGGCGGATTCACCGTCTACGTTCCATCCCTTCCTGGGTGCATCAGCGAAGGGGATACGGAAAAAGAAGCCCTTAGCAATATCCGGGAAGCGATCAAGCTTTACCTTGAGCCCGTGGATGACGATTTCGTAGAACACGAAGGCAGCAAGGTTCGCGAGCTGACCTTATGAGCAAAGTACCCTCACTGGGGTACGACCGGATCGTGAAGGCATTGCAACGGGGTGGATGGGTCGTCGTCCGCCAACGCGGCAGCCATATCCGAATGCAGAAGCACTTGGCCGATGAAACCCTGAAAATAACAGTGCCGGCTCACAATCCCGTGAAGCGCTCAACTCTCTCTCACCTCCTCAAACAAGCGCGACTTTCCGTAGATGACTTTTTGGAGTTGGTAAGATGAGTTTAAAAGCATTGGTAATGCAGAAGTTTTTTATAGCCTCTCTTCTCGTAGGATTGCTGGCTCTCGCTCCAACGGCCCACGCCGCCGAGCGGACGGTGGATACCAAAATCACCCGGGTGATCGTCTATCCGGGTTCGGCCCGCGTGACCCGCCAGGGGAAGGAAGAACTCCCCGCCGGGGAGCACGTCCTGACCGTAAAAGGCCTTCCCACTTCCGTGGCGCTCGAATCCCTCCAGGCAAATGCCTCCGGCCCGGCGGGAGCGAAGATCGGCGCGGTGGAAATCGGCACGAGCTACGCCTCCCGGGCGCTCGACGCGGAAGTCCGCTCCCTCGAAGACAAGATCGACAAGAAGCGCGAAGAAATCGCCGCCGTGGATGACGAAAAGAAGTCGCTCGATTCCCAGCTCCAGTTCGTCGCGGCGCTCCGGGACGGGATTTCCAAAAAAGCGGGGGAGTCCATCCCGACGGCTCCCAGGATCGACGTGGCCGGGTGGAAGCAGACCGTGGCCTTCGTGGGGCAGGAGAGCGAGAGAATCCTCGCCGCCCAGCGAAAGCTCGAACCCCGGAAGAAAAAACTCCAGGGGGAACTATCGGTCCTCGAACGGGAACTCGAAGAACTCCGCGCCAAGCAATCGACCAACTACCAGGACGTCGCGATCAACGTGGAGCTTCCCAGGCCCGGGGCGCTCACGCTCTCGCTCGAATACGTGGCCTACGGCGCCTCCTGGGGTGCCCGCTACGACGCCCGGCTCGATACGGAAACCCAGAAGGTGAATTTGGATTACGGCGCCTCCGTCTCCCAGGCGACTGGCGAGGATTGGAAGGACGTGCAGCTCATCCTCTCCACGGCCCAACCTTCGACGAGCCAGACCCTTCCGGACCTGCCGGCCTGGTACATCCAGGTCCGCCAGCCGGTCGTGATGCGGGAACTGCGGAAGAAAGCCAAGATGGAAATGATGGCCGGCTCCATGGCGATGGAGCAGGCCGAAATGGACGAGATGGTGGCGCAGGCTCCCGTTCCCGCCACCGAAGCGCCGGCCGCCTACGACATGGCGGAAGCGGTGGAGAGCGGGCTCTCGATGGAGTTCATCATCGCAAAGCGCCAGAGCGTTTTTTCCAACGGCGAGCCCAAGCAACTCGAAATCGGAAATTATTCCCTGGCCGCCACGCTCCTGGCCCGCGCCGTTCCCAAGCGCGATGAGGCGGCCTTCGTGACGAGCGAGATCGAGAATTCGACGGGCGTTCCGCTGCTTTCGGGAGCCGCGCAACTTTTCGTGGATGGGGCTTTCCAGGGGAATACGGGAATCGGCTCCGTTCCGCCGGGGGATTTCTTCACGCTTTCCCTCGGGCGCGACCCCTCCATCAAGATTTTGCGCGAATACGTTGTCTCCCGCCGCCAATCGGCGGGGCTTCTCTCCCGCAAGGTGGAGCGCTTCTTCCACTACCGCATCCGCGTGAAGAACCTGCGCAAAGCGCCGCGCAAGATCATTTTGAAGGATCAGGTGCCCGTCTCCCGGGACGAGCGGATCACGATCGCCCTGGCCGATGGGACGACGCCGTCCAACTCCCCGGAGGCCGATCCCAAGTATCTCCCCGAAGCGCTCGCCAAGAAGGCGCTCGAACAAAAAGAACCCGCGAAGCCCGGGACTCTTTCTTGGGAATACGACCTTTTGCCGGGCGAAGAAAAGACCATCGAACTCAAGTTCCTCGTCACCCACGCTCCGGATTTGGAGATCGAGGGGCTCTGATCGAGCGCTAGTTCACCCATGCCTTCTGCCTTCGTCACCGGCGGTTCGGGTTTCGTGGGCCGCAATCTGATCGAGCGCCTCCGGAAGGATGGCGTGGAGGTCCGCGCGATCGCCCGTTCGGAGAAAGCCAAGAAGGCCGTTGAAGAAGCCGGGGCCAAGGCGGTGCCGGGCGACCTGGACGACGTGGCCGCCATGAAGGCCGGGATGGCCGGGTGCGAGACGGTCTATCACGTGGCGGCGGTCGTGGAACTGGCGGGGGATGAAAAGCGCATTTTTGAGATCAACGTGACGGGGACGGCGAACACCCTTCAAGCCGCCAAAGAAGCGAGCGTCAAAGCGTTCATCAACGTGGGGGCGGCGGCGGTGATCGCCGATGGGAAGAGCCTCCACGGCGTCGATGAGACCTATCGCCTCCCCAATGGTCCCGTGGGAATCTACCCGCGGACGAAAGCTCTTGCCGAAAAACTCGTCCAGGAGGCCAACGCCCCGGGCTTCCGCACGGTGACGCTCCGGCCGCCGTACATCTGGGGCAAAGGAGATACGTCTTCTCTCGACGAAATCATCCGGGCCGTAAAGTCCCGGCGTTTCGCCTGGATTGGTGGTGGGAAGAGCATCCTTCCCACCTGTCACGTCCGGAACCTTTGCGAAGCGCTCCTGCTTGCCGCCGAGAAAGGGAAGGGCGGGGAGATTTATTTCGTCACCGACGGCGAGCAATGGCCTGCCCGGAAAATCCTTACGGAAGTTTTGAAGACCCAGGGAATCACGCCACCGGATATTTCGATTCCGAGGCCCCTCGCTCTCGGGGCCGCCTATCTCTGCGAATTTCTCTGGAAAGTCCTCCCGCTTCCCGGCGCGCCGCCCATCGTGAGAACAATGATCTATCTGATCGGAACGGACATCGCCGTGAGCGACGCCAAAATCCGCCGGGAACTGGGGTTTAAAAACGTCGTATCGATGGCGGAGGGATTGCGCGAAATGGGAGCCAATAGTTAGCCGCGTTCACTTTTGAGAACCTTTTTTCCTTGACCATTTTTCTCGATCTCGTACCCTGGAGTTCATGGAAGCGCAGAGCTACCGCCAGACCCATTCCCCCCTGGAACTCATCCGCACCGCCGTCGGCTCGCCCGAGGCCGTACGCGGGAAGATCGAGCGGGTGGGGGAGACGCTTCGGTCGTGGGGCAATCGCGAAGAAACGCGCCGACGCCTCAAGGCCCTCAAGGACGCGGGGTTCATGAAGGAAGTTCCCACGCCCGGGCAATTGGCCGTAGGGGTGATCGATACGTTCCGTTACTTTCTCATCCCAGGGTCGGATGATTTCTACCAGCGCCTCGAAATCAATTTCGCCTTTCACCAGGTCCTGCGTTGGCTCGATGACCCGGTTTCCATGCTCGATCCTTCCGGGCTTTTTTCCGAACGCGACACGATCATCGGCCACCTGATGCAGGTGACGCACCACGATCCCGTGTTCGACCTTCAGTTGCTGGTGATGTTTCCGGATGGCCTGGACGAGATGGAACGCCAGCTCGAAGCCGTCCTCGCCGGAACCCATCCCCGGGCAAAGACGCTCCGGGCGACCATTGAAGACCCGGACTATCACGAGGACCTTCTCGAATACGTCCGGGAGTTCAAGAAGAATCCCCGGATGCGCAGAAAACTCCGGGAAGGGTTCTTCCGGTTGCGTGGGAAAAATTTCACCAATGCCGAACGGACGTTTTCGAGCCTTTCGGGCCTCATGAACTACTGCAACAAACTCCCGAGCGATCCGGCAGGCCTCCTTCGCCACCTTCTTTTCCAATGGGTTATTCCAGAGGAAATGGCCGAATCGGAAGAGGCGGCCCAGGGCGTTCCAGCTGTTTGACGAATTTCCTCTTCGCCACAATTTTGTAACAATTCTTTGATAGCTTTCCTCCCGCAACCGAAAGGGAGGGGCCGTGGCCGGCACCAAGCGAAAAAAGGCCCTGCGAAGGCCGCCGGATGCTCTTGCTTATTGGATGGGGGAAGTCCTGCGCCAGCACCGCCGGGCGGGAAGGAACCTCGAAGAGAAACCCGTCCACGATCTTCGGGCGGCCCTCCGCCGCTGCCGCTCGCTCGCGGAGGGCATCCGCGATTTTGACGATCACAAGCGCTGGCGCCGTTTTTCCGAAGAAATCCGTTCGCTTTTCCGGCCGCTCGGAAACCTCCGGGACATCCAGGTCGAGCTTCAATGGCTTGAAAAACTCGGGGGCGAGAGCGATCCCATCGTCCGGGAGGCTTCCGCGCGCCTGCGAAAGAAAGCGCAGTGCGAGAGCATAAAAGTCCGCCGGGCGATCGAGGCGTTCGACCGCGAGCAGTGGCGAGGATGGACGAAGAAGCTTCCTGAGCGCCTCGCTTCGCTTGATCTGCCGGAAAAATCTTTTCTCAAATTGGGACGGCGTTCTTGCGCCATGGTGGGAAAGCTCCATGAGAGAGCGCTCGCGAGTGGTATTCCCGCGAATTACCACGCCCTTCGGATCGCGGCGAAACGTTTCCGATATACGGCCGAGAATTTCCTCCCCGCCCACTACGCGAAATGGAAAAAGAAGCTGAGCGTCATCCAGGACGCCTTGGGCGCGGCGCAGGACTTGGAAGTGCTGGAGGCACAGCTTCGCGCCTATAAACTCTTGAGCGGCGATGCGGGTGAAGCCTGGCGCAAGCGTCTTCACGGAAAACAGGAAGAATATTTTTCCACTTATCGCGCGCTTGTCACCGGCAACCTCTGGGCCCGGTGGGGGAGAGAGCTTGGGTTAAAAAACAACTCTCTTTCGTGAAGCAAATCACGCCTTCCGATTGTTTTCTATTGAGAACGGAATTGACAAAAGTCATATGGACTTTCAGCCAGGACGACTTATGTTTTTGCCGCTGGCAATGATCTTCAATCACAGCCGGCAAAGGCGAAAGATTCGCCTTTCAAGCAACATGAGGACGTGGAAACGCGTCCGCTGGCGGTGGGGCACGCCTGCGGGACCATTCCTGCACAATTGTGAAGCGAGTGCTCCCCGCCGCCATCGCCCTGCTCCTGCTGGCGAACCTCCTTCTCCTGCTTCGCGCGGTTCGCGGACACGTCCGCCTCTCGGACATGCATCCCCGGATCGACTACCTGGTCGATCTCCAGGTTGAACTCGACGCCCAGGGCGATACGGCCACCGCCCGCGTCTTTCTCCCCAAGACCAATGATTTCCAGACGATCCGCTCGGAGCGGGTCGAGTCGGCGCGCCTCGCCTACAACCTCGTTTCCGAAGGGGCAAACCGCCGCGGCGTGTGGGAGGCGAGGGGGATCGACGGGCACGAACTGGCGACGTACCACGCCACCGTAACGGTCCATCCGAAACGTTTCGAGCTTCCCGCCGGCGTTCCTATCCCCGAGCGTTATCCCGACCGGATCGCCCAGTACCTCGGGAGCACGGAGACGATCCAGTCGGATTCGGAAGAAATCCGGAAAGCCGCCCAGGAAATCCGGGAGAAACTTCCCTCTCAGGACACGGCGACCGTGGTCCGGGGGCTCTACGATTTCGTCCTCCACGAGGTAAAGAACAGCGATTACGAAAACACCCTGGACGCCCTGACGACGCTCAAGTGGCGCGAGGCGTTCTGCGGCGGAAAGTCGCGCTTGCTGGCGGCGCTCCTTCGGGCCAGCAACATCCCGGCCCGCCTCGTGGGCGGATTGATCCTCACGCCCGGCTCGAAGAAGACCACCCACGCGTGGGTTCAAGCCTGGGTGAACGGCGAGTGGGTGCCGCTCGACGCCCTCAACGATCACTTCGCCGAACACCCGGCCAATTACCTGATCCTCTACGAAGGCGATCACGCCCTCGTGAGCCGCACGAAGAACATTAACTTCAACTACCTCTTCAACATCGAGAAATGGCGTGTGCCGCCCGACGAGATGATGGTGGCGGGCGGGGCCTCTTCGTACAACACTTATGTTTTCTGGAACGTCTTCCGGCAGGCCCACATCTCCCTCAACCTCCTGCGGATTCTTCTGCTTCTTCCCGTCGGCGTGCTGATCGTCATTCTCCTGCGGAACGTGGTGGGGCTGGCGACCTTCGGAACGTTCCAGCCTGCGCTCCTGGCCGTTGCATTCAGGGAGACGGGTTTCCTCTGGGGCGTGGGGCTCTATTTCTCCGTGCTCGTAATCGGCGCCCTGCTCCGGCTGGTGCTGGACCGCTTCCAGCTCCTTCACACTCCCCGGCTTGCAGTGCTCCTCACGTTCATCGTCGGATTCATGCTCGCGATTTCTTACTGGGGTGTCCAGGTGGGAGTCCTTGCTCCCGCTCACGTGAGCATGTTCCCCATCGCGCTCCTGGCCATCACGGTGGAAGGGGCGTTCATCAAGACTCAGGAGCGGGGGATTTCCGAGACGGTCAAGATTCTCGCGGGAACGCTCCTGGCCGTGGCTCTCGTCTATGCGGCGTTCGATTCCCATCTCCTTCAGGCCGTCGTCTTCGTCTACCCCGAAGTTCTGCTCGCCGTGCTCGCGGCCTATCTCCTCATCGGGCGGTGGGTGGGCCTGCGGCTCTTCGAATACAAGCGCTTCCGCTGGCTGTTGGTGCAGTAGGGAATTTCATGAACCTCTTCGGCACAACGCGCGAAAAGCGGGACGAGGTGATGGGCATCAACCGCCGGAACCTCGAGTACGTCTACCGCTTCAATCCCCGCCGCCAGTTCCTCCTGGCAGACGACAAGGTGCGCGCGAAGGAACTTCTGGCTGGCGCCGGCCTTCCCGTTCCGGAGACGATTTTCGTCGTCCGGTACCGGACGCAGATTCCCGAATGCTTCGAGATCTTGCGGAAGATGCCGGCCTTCGCCATCAAGCCCGCCCGGAGTTTTGGCGGCCAGGGGCTCCTCGTCCTGCGGCGAGGCGCTTTGGGCGGCTGGGAGAATTTCCGGGGGGAAAGCGTTTCTGAAGAGCAAATCGCCTACCACATGGCTTCCATTCTTTCGGGCCTCTTCGCCATTTCGGGTGACCGGGATGACGTGCTCGTAGAGGCCCTCATCGTCGATTGCCCCGAGTTCCGTGAACTTCACGGCACCCGGGGTGTTTCGGATATCCGAGTGATTGTCTGCGAATCCGAACCCGTCATGGCCATGCTCCGGCTTCCCACGAAGGAATCCAACGGTGCCGCCAATCTTCACGCCGGAGGGCTTGGCGTCGGGATCGACATTGAAACCGGCAAGACGACTTTCGCCATTCAGCGGCGCATGCCCATCGAGAAGCACCCCGACAGTGGGATTCCTCTCGGCGGGCGCCTTGTGCCTCATTGGAAGGAAGTCCTGAATTCTTCCCGTGCCATCAACCGGCTCTTCGGCATGAACTACCTGGGGGTCGATTTCGTCATCGACGAGCGCCGGGGGCCCCTCATCCTTGAAGTGAACGTGCGGCCGGGGCTCGACATCCAGCTCGCCAATCAGCGGGGGCTTCTCCCCGCCCTCAAGGGACACGCGCCGGAGCGGGAAGAGGGGCGGCCGTGAACCAGGGCACCCCGTTGCAGCGCATTCTCCTGGCCTTGAACGGCGTCCTTTTCCTTGGGATTTTCTCGTGGATTTTGACGACCTACTTCCTCTCTCCCAAGGGGCCAGAGCTCGTCCGGATTCCGGCTGTTCCTCCGGTGGCGGAAGAGAAAAGTGTTCCAACCGCCGAAGAGCCCGAGGCCGCCGCCAACGGAAGCGTCACCGATATTTCGCCCGCCGCGGCTGGAGGGACGGAAGTCCATCCGCTTCATGCCCAGGCGGCCGAGGCATTCCGCGCGGGCCGCGCGGCCCAGGCCGCCGATTTGATCCAGAAAGCTCTCCGGGAAAAACCGGACGAGCCCGTGCTTTGGAACGATCTGGGGACGTACTTGCTCGCCCAGGGGCGCGCGGACGAGGCGAGGGGGGCTTATCTCAAAGCAGCGAAACTCTCTCCTTCCTACGCCCGGCCCCACTACAACCTGGGAACCATGGCCCTCAAAGCCGGCCAGCCCGCCAAGGCGGTGAAGCCTTTGGAAGAGGCCGTGCGCCTCGAGCCCTATTACACGGCGGCCCACTACAACTTGGGCCGAGCGCTGGCCCAGGTGGGAGAGAGGGCGAGGGCTCTTGCCGAATACGAGACGGTGACCCGCCTCGACCGGACCGCCGGAGCGGCGAGCGCCCACTACAACATCGGCCTCCTTTACCTTGAAAAGGGAAAATTGCAGGAAGCGCTCGATGCCTTCACCCAAGCCCTTCGCCTGCGGCCCGACTACACGAAAGCCCGTTACAATAAAGCGCTTCTGCTCGGGCGTTTGGGACTTGGGGATCAGGCTCAGGCGGAATACCAGAAATTGCTCGACGTCGATCCCAAGCATGCGGCGTCGCTCATCAATTTTTCAGCCTTGCTCATGCAGAAGGAGAAATGGGGCGAGGCCATCGCGCTTCTGGAGAAGGCCGTCAAGAACCAGCCGGGGAACGCCAAGGCCCAGTACAACCTGGGGCTCTGCTATGCCAAGCAAAACAAGGACAAGGCGGCGGCCATTCACTTCCGCGAAGCGGCGCGGATCGAACCCAATTCCCCCGAGGCGCTCTACAACCTGGGGCTCGCTCTTCGGCGCCAGGAGAAGATTCCAGAAGCCATCGAAAACTACCGCCGGGCCATCGCCCTTCGCCCCGAGAGGGCCGAATATCATTACAACTTGGCTCTCACCCTCCAGGCGAGCGGGGATTCCCCGAAAGCGCTCGAGGCCTACTCCGCCGCCCTTCAGCTCGATCCCCGCTACTACCGAGCCCGTTACAACCGGGGTCTCGTTTTCTATCAAGGGGAAAAATACGTTGAAGCGGCGGCGGAGTTCGCGGAGGCCCGAAAACTGCGGCCCGACAGTTACGAGGCCACCTACAACCTGGCGCTCTCGGAACTAAAACTCGGTCGCGCCGCCGAAGCGGCCCGGCATTTCGAGGAAGCCTCCCACCTCGAAGGGACCGTGGAAGCCTTCTACAACCTGGGCCTCGCCTTCGAGCGCCAGGGGCAGCGAGAGAAGGCTATCAAGGCCTACCAGCAAGGGCTTCAGCTCGATCCCAAGCACGTCCCTTCGCTCGAAAAAATTTCCGAAGCCTACATCGATACCCGAAATTTCGAGAACGCTTTGAAGCGCCTCACGATGCTGCAAAAGCTCGAACCCGGCGATCCGCTCGCCTTCAACATGGGTGTCCGGATGCGGCGCTCGCAGGAACTCGACCTGGCGGAGAAATTCCTCCTGATCGCGGTGACGGGAAAGCCCGATCTCGCGGCCAAGAGCTACAACACGTTGGGGCTCACTTACGCCGATCTCGGGCAATACCCGAAAGCGGTGGGAGCCTACCAAAAGGCGCTCGAATTGGATTCCAGTAATACAAGGGCCCGCGAGAACCTGGCCATCGCTTACGCCAAGCAAGGGGACCGCCGGGCCGCCATTCGGGAACTCGAAAAAGTCATCTCCGGTGATCCCAAGGATTATTCGGCTTTCTACAACCTGGGTATTCAATACGAAGCCCTCGACGACCCTGAGAAGGCGGTGACCGCCTACCGGAAGGCCACGGAAATAAAGCCCGACCATCTGCCCTCCATCGTGGGACTCGCCAACGAACTGCTCAAACAGGGGAAGCGCGATCAGGCGCGCCAGCAGTTCGAAAATGCTCTTCGCCTCGCCCCCACGCGAAAGGATCTGGCCGACCAGATCCAGCAGCTTCGCAATTGATTTCCCAAAAGTTTCGAACGGCCGGCCGGATTCCGGCTGGCCGCTGATTTTCAAGTTGCAGCAGCAAAGGAGAACACCATGCAACGACAGTGGAAAACAACAGGAATCATCACGGGAGCCTTGGCGCTCCTCCTGGTCCTGGCCCCCGCGGGCCGGGCGCAGGAACAGGCGGAAGACGAAGGCGAGGCCGTAAACCCGGGTGCCGGACTCTTTGTCTCACGAGAATTAAAACGCGAGAAACGTCGGGAAGCCCGAGCGGGAGAATGGGCCTTTACTCTGCAAGGCTCTGCTGACGTAGGCTACGATAGTAACATCTATCGGAGTTCGAAGCCGGATACGTTCGATGGGAATATCAAGGATTCTGCTTTCTCGGGATTTGCCGCCCGTGCGGAAGCCCTCCGGTACTTCACGCGAGACGATCATTTCGAGGTAGGTGTTGAAGGAGGATATGTTTCTTATTTCGAGAATCACGAGGCGGATCCTATTTCAGGCGAGTTGGAACTCCAGTATGAACATACCTTTTCAAAAGCATTTCGCATGTCACTGATGAGCGGTGTGCAGATGGACAATGATCATGCGACTAATATCAACGGGGCGGGGTTTTCGCGCAATTTTCGTAATACTGTCTACAAGAGTGAGCTGGGAGGCGTTTACACCCTGGCAAAAGTGCATGATGTGAGCCTTTCCTATTTTATTAAAAGGAAGGATTACGTAGCGACCGCGAACTTGAACGATCTGGATTGGCTCGAACAAGGTCCTGAATTTCGATACAAATGGGAAATCGCTAAACCAGTGGATCTTCGTTTATGGTACGACTTTTCAATACAGCAATACGATACGGAACCAGCAAATGATTTAAACGGTGCTGAATTGGGAACACCGGAGGAAGAACATTTCTTCCACAAAGCCTTGGCGTGGTTAAGTATTGCACCAACCGATGATGTTAAACTTAATTTTAAATACACTTTTGAGGTCAAGGATGACCGTTTCGTGGGTTATGAATCCTATAAAAATCATGGAATCGAAGGCGGATTCAATTGGGGCGTAACCAAAGCGTTTTCCTGGGAAACGACTGCTTATTTGGACCTTCGCCAATACAAACATCGTGAAAATACAGCACCTACGGATCCGTCACTCGAATACGATAAATTAGGAATTGATACGACAGGGCGTTACGAATTAAATAAATACGTATCTCTGTATGCCCTCTACTCCTTTGCGCGGCGGGATACGAACCGCCCATTGGATTCCGGGACGTCTTACCGGGATTATACCGTTCACATGGCCGGGGCTGGCGTTTCGGTGGCGATGTAACTGCAAACAGCCCAAGCGGGCAGGGAAGGGGATGGCTTTGGCCGTCCCCTTTTCTTTTAGGAAAAACAAAAAAGGCCGCCGAGAAACGGGCGGCCAGAGCGGAAAGTTTTATTGGCGGGCGCGGCGGGAGTCGAACCCACGACCTTTGGCTTCGGAGGCCAACGCTCTATCCAGCTGAGCTACGCGCCCTTCCTGAAAGAAAAGCTGCAAGCGTGGGTGTTTATAGCGGGTAGGGGGCGGGGACACAAGAAGAGCGGTTTGGCTTCGCTCAGTAGTTCCTGGCCCGCTTTTTTACTTCCGCCCGGTCTTCCCGATAGCCGCGCAGGAGGGCGGCGGCCGCTTCGGCGGCGCTGGCGCGGGGTTCGTAGCCGAGAAGCTTTTTCGCTT
>JBFLVN010000017.1:0-25452 GCA_040758475.1 Bdellovibrionota bacterium | reverse complement strand
CGAAGTAACTCTCCGAAAAAGGGCGGGCAAACGAGAAAGGACCGGTTCTTCCTTCCGCTTTCTTTTCCAGCAAGGATTTTGCCAGTTCCAGTTTGGGATGGTGCGCGGATAGGAAAAACGGGACGACCGTTACCTCCCCGGCTCCCCTATCGGCCAGCAGCTTCAACGCGCGGTCCAGGGATTCTTTCGTCCGCTCGTCGGTGACGTAGACCAATTCGGCGTTCGCTCCCTCCGCCGCCGCTCGGAAAGCATCCTGCACTTCCTCGTTGCCGAGAAATCCCCGGTCCGGTGCCAGGAACAAAAAGCCGGTCCTGGAGGGGCGCTCCCCGGAGCATGCCGCGGCGTTGCGGCAACGCTCCCCCGGCCAGCTATTTGCGCACGCAGCCAGGAAACTCACACCCACGACAAGCGCCAAAAGCCTCGTGAAATACCGCCCGCTAAACATTGTTCTGTACCTCCTCAAGATTCCCGCAAATGGCCGGCCCCAAGGGCCCGCCCCAGGGTCTTCCCCTGGAGAAAGCCCCCGGAGCCAGCCCCACCCGCTCACTCAGCCGCCGGCGGCGGATCGATCTCCGCCCAGTGAAACGTCACGTAAGCCGACGTTCCGCCGAAAATCGCTGTGGAGTTTCGGTAATAAGTCACGAACTGGATCTTGTAGTAGTGCGCGCCGTCCGCCGACCGGACGATGTACACGGCGTCGCGCGTGAAGATCGATCCAGGGCCAAAGAGGGCGTAGACAACCCAGCCGAAATTCGTATCCCCCTCGACTTCCGGGTCGTCCGTGTAAGCGGGCTGGGAGTTGAAAGGATTGCTGTCGCTTACGCCTTCAACGGTGTCCTGGAAATACTCCATCTCCCCTTCGTCTTCTCCCTCCCCTGGAGCCATGGAAAGGGAATCAAAGTCCATGTCCCCTTCCTCGAAAGCAGCCATCGCCGCATCACCACCCCCATCGCTGTTTGCTCCCCCGTTCAGGATGACCCGGTACCGCCGGATTCCGATATCCCAGGCATCGGAAGCCGCTGGATCGACCAAATTACCGGTTTCCAAATCCAGGTGCCGGGTTACTTCCGTGCTGGAAGCATTCACGCAAGTGGTCAGCGTGGAATCACCGTTAACCGTGTGGAGGATCAGAGGCGGGTCCACGGCATCGGCCAGGGGACAAGGCAATTCGGGATCGTCCAGAAGTTTCCAATAGAAGTGCGGATAACCCGACGTCCCGGCTTCATTCTTCCACCCAACCATGTGGAAGGCGTAATAGTCGCCCGCACGGGAGCGAATGACGTAAACGACGTTCTCCCGCGCCGTGAGCTGGTGCGTCACGCCGTCGTAGTGATACCAGCCGAAATCATCGGCCTCCGGATCACCCGGCAAGTTCGTCAGGACGAACCCGGTGCTGAATTCTTCTTCGGGGTTTTCTATATCCTCGTGGAATTCGAAAGTTGAAAGAAAGGGAGCCGCCCCCACGTCGCCCAATTCCGTATCATCGGGGACGACGAGTCCCGCCGCCGCCACGTTTCCTGTCCCATTGGCGCCGCCATTCAATTTGATGTTCGAACGCTGGAAGGCGATGTCCCAATCATCGGAATCGTCAGGCGTTTCAGGCGTTACTTCCGTCATCGTGGCCAGGTCCACGTAAACCCAGTCCTCGTCGTCGTCCGGGTCTACGCCGAACTCGAAAACGGCGTCGATGCAGGTTCCCACCACGCCATCCTCCGAAGGCTCCGTGCTGACGATTTCGCCCGCTTCACAAATGCCCGCGAGTTCCGCCTCTGGAATCTCCAGGAGCGCTTCCTCGTTGCAGGCCGGCAGGCTCAAAGCCGCTATGAGGCCCAGGAGGCCCGCCAAGCGGCGCCAATCGTGATGTTTCCATTCCCTTTCCATTGTCTGGTTCCTTTCTTTTCACGCTCCAGGGGCTTAATTGCGGGCTGAAAGCCCGCCGTACACGACCCTGGGGCGAATGGGATCGAATTCGTCGTCTCGGGCGTCCAGGAGATTGCGGGCGCCCACGAACAGGGCGAAGTGCTCGCCCAACTTTTTCTCCACGCGGGCCTCGACCGTGGCGAGCACGTCGCTCTTTGCCGTCCGGTCCGCTGCGCCGTCGTCATCGTCGTCGAAATAGAACTTGCGGGGGCCGGTCACCGCTCCGCGAAGCGTGCTCTCCAGGTCCCATGCCTTGAGGCGGTGGCGCAGGCTGAAGGTGCCCCGGTGGCGCGGGCGGCCTTGCAGTTCGAGGCCCGTGTCTTTGTCTTCCGTGTGAAGGAGCGTGTAGCCGAGCTTCAGGGTGAGCGACCCGAAGAAACGGGTTTCGACGGCTGTTTCAATCCCTTGGGTGACGGCGGAAGAGACGTTCCGGTAACTGAAAACGAGGGGAACGTCGCTCACCGTTTCCGTAGCGATCAGGTTGTCGATGTCGTTGCGGAACGCCCCAAGGGAAAACCAGAGATCGGAAGAGGGAGAGTATTCGGCGCTCGCATTGAGGCTCCGCGAGTCTTCCGGCTGCAAATCGGGATTCCCCACGACGCTGTAGCCCACGCTCGGGTTTTCGAATTGGAGGAACAGTTCCTTGAAGGAAGGCGCCCGGAAGCCCAGGCCATAGCTCACCCGCAAGGCGAGGCGCTTTACGGGGTCATAGCGGAGGGTCGCTTTGGGCGAGAGCTGTTCGCCGTACTCCGAATCGAAATCGAACCGGGCTCCCGGAACCAAAACCAGGAGCGGCTCTTCCAGGATGGTCCACTCGTCCTGAAGGTAGGGAGCGAACCGGTAGCGATCCGCGTAGGAAGTATTCAGGCGGTCGGTCTTGAGGCGTTCGTAGGCCCCTTCGACTCCCACAACGACGAGGTGGCGCTCGAAGAAAAGCCTCGAATACTGCCCGCTCCCCTGGGCAATCTGGTCCCAAGTCTCATCGAGCCGGTCCTCAGCCGTGTCACCCCGCTGGTCGAGTTCGAAGCGCTCGCGGAAAATGGCGTAGTGGGCGCTCAGCCACAGTTTGGAATCATCCGCGAAAGTCCACTCCGGCTTGAGCGTCGCCGTCAGAGTATCGGTGGTTTCCGTCCGGTCGAAGATGGGGACGACCGTGACCGGAGTGACATCCACCCCTTCGACTTGGCGCCGCAAATAATCGGCCGTAAAGCCGATCTTCCACCGCTCGCTTCCCTTCCAGCCCGTCCGCAAGGTGCCGCTGAAATCGTTGAAAGCGCTTCCCGTCGTGGCGATGTCGGACTTGTCCAGGTCGTAGGGATCGGAGCGCTGCCACCCGGCGGAAAGCTCGGCATAGCCCCTGCCCCGCCGGACGCCCACGTTCCCATCCAGATCGACGGCGTTGTAGCTTCCATAGGAAGCATAGGCGCGCGCCTCGAATTCCTTCTCGGGCTCCTTGAGAATGATGTTGACGACGCCGCCGATGGCGTCCGACCCGTAGAGTGCCGACGTGGCACCCTTGACGATTTCGATGCGTTCGATGTTCTCGACCTTGAAGCGGTCGGCGTCGATGGTCCCCGCGACGCGGCCCGTCGTCCGCTCGCCGTTGATCAAAATGAGCGTGTAATCGGGATCGAGTCCCTGGAGGCGGATGCCCGAGCCGCCTGGGGTGTCCACGATCTCCAGCCCCGGATGGTCGGCCAGATACTCGCCCAGCGTCCTGGCGCCGGTGGCCTCGATCTCTTCCCGCGTGATGACCTCCGTCGCCACGGGGGCGTCGGCGAGGCGTTGCTCGATGCGCGAGCCGGTCACCACGACTTGACCCAACCGGTGCACGTCAGTCTCCTCTTCCGCCGTTGGAGCGGCCGCTTCGCCGCCCTCTTGCGCCATCGCCGGGACCGCCACCGCGCTCCAGGCGGAAATCAGCATCCACGCGAACCAACGCCCGGGCCCTGTCCCCTTCTTCGCCGTCACTTTCATCTTCCGCCTTGATGTCTTCCCACCGAAGGAGCACGACGCGCTTGCAGCGCCGGCACTTGATCTCGATTCCGCCGGGCGCCCGGCGGGCCATGAGGCTCCCGCAAGCGCAGCGGATTTCTCTGGCCCCGCCGTTTCGCGGCTCCACGGCTTTCGCCTTCATTTCCGCCCCCAAATGAAAAGCCCGGGGACCCCGCATCGGGATCGCCCGGGCTCTGGGTTCAAGACCTCTGGCCGCCGTGGGCTTGGCCCTTCTCCCTCGTTGCGGGAAGGGCCTTTGTTTTCCTACATCAGTGCCGGTTGCACACCACCCGCCATCCCTGCGCCCGTGAACCGGAGGGGGTCTCCAGCAAGACCATCCGGCCGCACCGGCGGCACTTGAGTTCGACCCCCTCCGCCACCATCCGAGCCAGAAGGGCGCCGCATCCGCACCTTGCCTGCTCCGCCTCTTCTTTCGGGGAAACCCCAGGGGATACAGCAGACTGGCGGGAGCGTCTGGTCATTCCGTTTCTCTGAAAATGATTTTGATAATCATTTTCATAAAAGAAAAGTATCCCAAAGCCCCCGCCCTGTCAAGCCCTAAAATTCAAAGGGGCGAGTCGCCCCGCCCCCTTGAATCACCGCCTCTTCCCCGGATTTACAGAGGAATGTTTCCGTGGCGCTCGCGAGAGGCCCCGTTCGAGGAATCGCCCAAAAGCGCGAGGTAATGGAGAAGGCGCCCGCGCGTGTCACAGGGCTCGACCACCTCGTCGATCCACCCCCGCTCCGCCGCGAGGCGCACGGTCATGTACTCCTCACGGTACTTGTCGCAGAGCTCCTTGAACTTCTTCTCGGGCTCGGCCGAGTCCTTGAGTTCCTTGCCGTGGAGGATTTCGACGGCCCCCTCCGCCCCCATCACGGAGATTTGGGCCTGGGGCCAGGCGAGGTTCACGTCCGCCCCCAGGTGCTTGCTCGACATCACGATGTAGGCACCGCCAAAGGCCTTGCGCGTAATAACCGAGAGCCGTGGGACGCGGGCCTCGCAATAGGCATAGAGGATTTTCGCCCCGTGGGTGATGATGCCATTGTGCTCCTGCTGGGCGCCCGGCATGAAGCCAGGAACGTCGATAAAGGAGACGATCGGAACGCCGAAAGCGTCCATCGTACGGATGAAGCGCGCCCCCTTGCGGGCCGAATCGATATCCAGCACGCCCGCCCGTTCCTTGGGCTGATTCGCGATGATCCCCACCGTGCGGCCTTCCATGCGGGCGAAACCCACCACGATGTTCTTGGCGTAATCGGGCTGGATTTCAAAGAAACTCTTCGCATCCGCGACGGATTCGATCACATGGCGGATGTCGTAAGAACGGCGGAAATCCTCGGGGACGATCTCCCCCAGGAGCGCCGGAGCGCGGGCGGGCTCGTGGCTCTTTCCATTCTTCTCCAGGAGGTATCCGAGGACATCCCGCGCGGCAGCGATGGCACCCGCTTCATCCTTGCGGACGATGTGGGCGACACCGCTTTTCTTCGAATGAACCTTGGCGCCGCCGAGCTTGTCCGAATCCACTTCCTCGAACATCACCTGCTTGACAACTTTGGGGCCCGTCACGAACATGAGGGCGTCTTCTTCCGAGAGGATCACGAAGTCCGTAAGCGAAGGCGAATAGACGGCCCCGCCCGCGCAGGGGCCGAGCACCACCGAAATCTGCGGAAGCTTTCCGGAAAGAGCCACGTTCCGGCGGAAGATTTCACCATAACCCGAAAGGGCCGCGACCCCTTCCTGGATGCGGGCGCCGCCCGAATCGAGCAAACCGATGATGGGCGCGCCCATCCGTTCAGCGAGGTCCATTCCTTTGCAGATCTTCCGGGCATGGGCTTCACCGAGCGAACCGCCCATCACGCGGCGGTCCTGGGCGAAAGCGACGGCGGGCTTTCCATGAATGAGGCCCGTCGCCACTACCACGCCGTCGCCATCCACGCGCTTTTTCTCCACGCCCCAGCCGCTCGCCTGATGGCGAACGAGGGCGTCGAGCTGCTCGAAGCGGCCGTCATCGAAAAGCCGGGCGAGGCGCCGCAGGGGAAGGTCTTCCTGCGCCTCAGGGGCCTTTGAGGGCACGGCCACCGGCGCCGGGGCCGCCGGATGGACCGGCATCGGCAGGGGCGCCACCTTGTTGAGCTGCGTGGTGGAGGGTGCCGGGACGACGTGGAGCCGCCGGGCCGTGTTGCTGCTAGAGGTACCGAGTTTCCAGGACATGAAGGTTCTCCTTAAAAATCGTCTTTGAGATCAGTCGGCCTGCGTTTTTCCGGCGGGACGAAATCCGATCGTCCAGCCGGAACCGCGGCGAAGATTTTCAGATGAGATGCTGGGAACGCGCGCCGTCTCGACGACCGTCACCACGAACTCCGCGTCGCGGGTGTAGCGGCCTTCGAATTCCGCAAGGCCCAGTGAACGTTGCCGGGCCTGGGCCTCGCCCGTGAGTTGCACGCGCGCTTCCCCGTGGCCGTTGGCGCCAAGGACTTGCACCGCCACATCCGCCGGACGGAGGCGAAGCCCGGTGCCCAAGGCCTTCAAGGCTGATTCTTTGAGTGACCAAAGAACCGTCGCCCGGAAGGGAGCGTCCGCACCGCCCGAAGTCACCCACCGGCGCTCTTCATCCGTGAAGTGGTCTTCCAGGAACGCGGCCGGGCGCTGCTCGATGCGTTCCACATCGAGGCCCAAAACCCGGTGCTCTCCGATGGGCCCCGTCCGCTCGAAAACCACGGCGCACGCCCAGATGTGGGAGTGGGAGATCGTGAGGCCAAAGCGCTCGCCCAGGTCGCCCACGAACTTGGGTTCACCCGATTCGTCGTGGGTAACGTGGACGGGGGCGTCGATCCCGAAAGCCTTGAGGGCTTGCCGCGAAGCGAGGCGCCCGGCAAGCCATTCGTCCTTGCGCTTCTGGTATTCGAAGGCCTGGTACTCGGCCCGCTCTTCGGGAGAGAGAATGCCGAGCACGCCGGCCGGATCGCGGTCGAGACGGGCCTGGACGTCGAGGGCGTTAACCGCCGCGAAGCGGGCCCACCCCTCACCCAGAGGAGGCGAAGGAAGCCCGATGTGATCGGCCTTGAGGAGCTTTTCCTCTGCCGTCTCGACTTTTCTTTCTTCCCGGACGGCTTCCGGAGCGGGGGCCGCTGCGGCAGCCGCGCCGCTGAGACGCATCACCACGTAATCGGCGAGACGATTGAGCGTCGGATAATCGCGGAGCTTGAAGTTCTGGTCTTTTTCCAGGTTGTAGGAAGTGCGCACGTGGGCGAAGACTTCGGCCTGCTTCACCGTGTCGATGCCCAAATCCGCTTCCAGGTCCGAATCCGGGTTGATGTCCGAAGCCTCGTAGCCCGTTTCGCGGCAGAGGACTTCGAGGATTCGGCCAAGCACTTCTCCCCGGTCCACGTTCACCGGCGAAGCCGCCACGGGAGCCTTCGGTGCAGCGGCCGGAGCGGGAGCGCTCTTACCGCCACCGCGAAGTTCTTCGGGGAGAGAAACGTTCTGGCCGGTGACGACCTGCTCGTAACCCGTGAGGCGGACGGCTTCGGCACCGTCCTGTCCGTAGACGCGCACGTCGCAGCGCCAGTTTCCTTCCTTGGAAAGCGGCGCCACGGCAATGGTGAGTTTCTCGCCATCTTGTATTTTGCGGAACACCGAGAGCTTGGCGATGCCAGAAGGCAGGGCGCTCTCGCCGTGTTCGATCAAGAGCCGGAGGCCCGCCGCTTGGAAAGCCGCCTCGATGGCGGAAGCATCGGCACCCGCGCCCGAGAGGAGCTTTCCATTCCTAAAGAAATCGGCCGCCTTGGCGGTAAAGAACCATTCCGAAGAACGGGCATCCAGGCCGCCGGTCATCACCTGGAAGAGCGGACCGTGGAAATAGGCTTTGTAAATTCCCGTGCGAGTGCGGGCATCGGTACCGGGGATTTCACGATTCAGAGACCCCGCTTGTTCCCCGAGGGAGGAAAAACCCTGGGCGGTGAAATGGGTCTTGAATTCCTTGCCCTGCGGCGTCTGGCCTTCGCACTCGACGGCACTGGCCGAAGCGCGAAGAGTCGCGCCTTTTCCGGCAAAAACCTTGATGGCCCGTTCGAAACGGATGCCCCGGCCTTCGAAAGCCTTCCCCGAAAATCCCGCCGAGCGGCGAAGGAGTTCAATCCCCGCGACGCCCGGAAGGACGGGAACTCCCGAAATGCTGTGATCGACGAGCCAGGGTTCGGCTTCAACCGTGACAGCCGCAGCGCCTGAAGAAGCTACTTGCTCCACGCGGGCCAGGACACCCGCCCGGTCGAGATCACCCAGCGAACCACACACGAGCACTTCGCCGGAAGTGCCGGCCAGGAGTTCGGCCCGCACGAGGGGAGCGCCAGTCGCGGGCTGGATCACATCCACGCCCGCCTCCTTGAAGAACTGCTTGGCTACGCCCCGGGAAGCCATCCCCACGTCGGCCCAGGCGGACCAATCGAGGAGAAGCGCTTTGGCGGAAGCGTTCCCGATTTCGGAGAAGCGGGAAGCCAGTACCGAGAGCGAAAGATTCGCTGCGGCGTAATCGGCCTGACCTCGGTTCCCCAAACGGCCTACGACGGAGCCAAAGAGTACGAAGGCTTCGATGGAATCGCCCTTCGTCCCGCGAGCGAGGGCCAACGCACCGCCCAGCTTGGGTGCCAGGGTTTCTCGGATTTCCTTTCCGGTCTTTTCGGCCGTCGCGTGGGACATTTCCCGGCCCGCGCCGTGGATCACGACGTTCAAGGCGCCAAAATCCTTGCGGACGCGGGAGAGAAGATTCCCGATGGACTTCTCATCCGAGAGATCGCAGGCGTAGTAGCGCCCCTCGCACCCGGCGGCGCGGAGGGCTTCGAGGGCCTTCTGGATGTCGGCGGCGGCAAGGCGGCGGCGGACTTCCGCTTCCACTTCACCCGCCGCGATGGCCGCGCCCCGGCTCTTGGCCTCGGCGCGGATTTCCTTGCGAAGGGAAGTTTCGTCCAAAAGCTGGACCGTACCCGTGGGCTCGGGAGACGATCCTACCAGGGCGAACTTGCCACCCAGGTTTTTCGCGAGGTCCAAAACGATCTCGCGGGTGATTCCCCGGGCGCCACCCGTCACGAGCCACACGCGATCCGCGCGGGGGGAGAGCCCCTGCCCCGCCGGAGCTTGCGCGTCCAAAACGCTCAAAACTTCCCGGCCCGCTTTCGTCCAACGGCTCTGAACTACGAGGCCGTCCAGAGCGCACTCGGCGTCGATGGCCTTGGCAAGATCGGTAAAATCCGGCGCCGCGTCGACCCAGCGCAGGCGCATCTGGGACCGCTCGTGAGAGAGCGAGAGGAGGAATCCCCGAACGGAAACACCCAGGAGTTCCGCCGCGAACGATCCGCCAACACCGCCAAGACCCACGATCACCGCGTCTTCGCGGGAGGACTTGGCGATTTCGACGAGGGCTTCGAGCTTCTGGGAAATCGCCGCAGAGAGATCGGGTGAGTTTTCCATCGCCCGGGCATCTACGACGATCACGTCTGCGTCTTTCAGGGACGCGCCGGTCCTGGCGCCACGGGAAGCCAGCTCTTGAGCCAAGCCAGCCGGACCGCCGAGAGAGAGAACAGCGACGCTCTTTCCGGAGAGGAAACGGCCTTCGGCAATTTCGCTCTTCTTATAAGAGGGAACGCGCCGAAGGACCGGCGTAGCGGCGGCCCAAAGGGCATTGGGTGCTTGCGCGGCGGGGCGGGATTCCATCCGGACCGCTGGCGCGCTGCCTGCTTCCAGGTTCCACAAGTGGGAAACGAGCCCTTCGATGGCACCGCCGTGCTTCGCCCAGAACGAAGAAAAGCGCGGATCGCTCACCCATTTGGAAAGAATCCCGGCAGGAGCCGCAACCGGCACGGCATTCGCCAAAGCAGCGGGGGCCGGGCGCACGGAAACGTCCTCCACCGCCGTTTCGGCGGAGAGGTGCGCGAGGGCTTCCATGAGCGAGAGAAGCTCGCCGCGCTTGGGATGACAGGTCTGGAGGGCGGCGCAAGGGCGGCCCTTCAAATTCGATTCCACCAAACCCGCAAGGGCGCGCTTGGGGCCGCATTCGACGAAAACCTCGAAGCCATCGCGATTAAAGTTCTGGCAAGTGCCGATCCAATCGACGGACGCCGCGATCTGTTTTGAGAGAAGGTCCACGATCTGCGCGTTCGCGCCTGAGCCCGTGGGATAGGGCTCGGCCGTCACGTTCGAATAAAGCGGCAGCACCGGGGCCTTGGGACCGAGGCGCTCGAGCACCTTGCGGAGGGGCACCGAAGCGGGCGCCACGATCTTCGAGTGGAACGCGTGGGAGACGTTGAGAAGAATCCCTTCGACGCCCTTTTCTTCGAGGCGCCGCTTTAGTTCCTGGACGGCGGCCGTCTCGCCACCGATCACGGTCTGGCCAGGCGAATTGCGATTGGCCACGGCGATGTAGCCGGGGATGTCTTTGAGAAGGGGTTCCACATCCTGGCTCCCCATGGGAACGCTCAGCATGAGGCCCTTGTCGGGCACCTGGACGTGGGCCATCTCGCGGCCGCGGGCGGCGACCGCTTCAAGGGCCTGGGCGAAGGTGAGAACCCCCGCCGCCACGCACGCGCCGTATTCGCCAAGGGAGTGGCCCGCTACCGCGTCGGGGGAGAAACCCCGGGCGACGAGGAAGCGGTGGATCGCCACGTCCGCCGCGAGCACGGCTGGCTGGGTGATCTCCGTCTGGCGGAGTTCCTCTTCGCAACGGGCGAGGTTTTCGGGCGACTTGTCCGTCGGGTGGATGATTGAAAGGAGGGACTTGCCGATGAGGGGCGAAACAATGCGCTCGGCTTCTTCAAAGGTCTCCCGGACTTCGGGAAATGCCAGGAGTTCCTGGAGCATCCCCACGTACTGGGAGCCCTGGCCCGGATAGACGAAAGCGACTTTCGCCTTGTTCTTGCGGGCTTCGGTCAGGCGTACGTTGAGGGGCGGCGCGGGCTTCTTCCCGGCACGGATCGCCTCGGCGGCGGCCTGGGCTTTCTTCGCGCCCTCGGCTTTCGTGAGGAACCCGAAGGCAGCGATCTTGGAACCGCTCCCGAAAGAATGGCCCGAGGGCGAAGCCGCCCACACGGCAAGATTGGCCGCCAAATCCTGGGCGTCTTTTCCGCGAACGGCCACGTAGCCGGGGCCATCCGTCGCAACGGGCTTGGCTTCTACTTTCGCAGCAACCGGTTGGGCGCTCGGAGCGGCGGCGGCCGGAGCCGTCCCGCTCGAAAGGCGCATGGCCAGGTAGTCGGCGATTTTCTCGATGGTCGGGTAATCGCGGAGCTTCAAATTCGGGTCTTTTTCGAGCTTGAAGCTTTCGCGAAGGATCGCGAAGACCTCGGCCTGCTTCACCGTGTCGATACCGAGGTCGGCCTCAAGGTCGAGCGTCCGGCCGAGGTCCGCCGCGTCATACCCCGTCTGTTCGGCAAGCGTCGCGGTGATTTTCTTTTCGATCTCGCCCCGATCGACGGCGGCGGGAGCGGGCTTGGCGGCTTCCACCGCGGGTTCCGCCACTTGAGGGGCGGCCGCTTGGGCAACCGGAGCGCTCACCGTGACCGAACCTGAAAGACGGCCGGCGAGATAGCCCACGATCTTCTCGATCGTCGGGTAATCGCGGAGCTTCAAGTTCGGATCTTTTTCGAGCTGGAAGCTCTCCCGGAGAAGGGCGAAGACTTCGGCCTGCTTCACCGTGTCGATGCCCAGGTCGGCTTCGAGATCGAGCGTCCGGCCGAGGTCCGCCGGGTCGTAGCCCGTCTGCTCGGCCAGGGTGGCGATGACTTTCTTCTCGATGGCCGACGTATCGACGGAAGCCGCCGGAGTCGCCTGAGCCTGGATGACCGGCGCGCTCGCGGGCGTAGCGGCAACGGCCGCCGCGTAATGGACGCCGTTTCCGCCGCCGTTCGTTCCTTTGAAATTCTTGGAAGAGCGGCCCGTGGCGCCGAACTCTTCAAGAAGGGCGTGGAAGTTCGTCCCGCCGAAGCCGAAAGCGGAGACCGCCGCGCGGCGGGGCGTTCCCTCGGGGGGCGACCAGGGCCGGGCCGCCGTGTTTGCGTAGAGAGGCGAACCTTCGCCAAGACCCGTGCCGGAAGCGGGGGATTCGAAATTGATCGTGGGGGGAAGGGTCTTGTTGTGGAGGGCCAGAACCGTCTTGATGAGGCCCGCGGCGCCAGCGGCGGCCTTCAAATGGCCGATCTGGCTCTTGACGGACCCGACAGCGATCGAATGGGGCTTGGCACCGTGTTCGTTCATCCAGTCGCGAAGGACGCTCGTTTCCGTCGCATCGCCAAGGGGCGTCGAAGTACCGTGGCACTCGACGAGCGTGACGGTGGAAGGTTCCACGCCCGCCATCTTGTAGGCGCGCTCGATGGCTTTGCGCTGACCGGTGGGGCTTGGCGCCGTGATGCCGCGGCCCGCGCCGTCGGAGGAAGAACCCATGCCGCGGAGGACGGCGTAAACCTTGTCCCCGTCCCGCTCGGCGTCGGCGAGGCGCTTTAGGATCAAGATGCCCACGCCTTCGCCCATCACGAAGCCGCTCGCCCGCTGGTCGAACGGACAGCTCATTTCAGAAGAAAGAGCGCCCACCTTGCAGAACTTGATGTAGCTGTCGGCGTCCATGCCGCGATCGACGCCGCCCGTGACGGCCATGTCGAAATCGCCGGCGAGGAGCCCGCGGACCGCCGTCTGGAGGGCGGCCATGGAAGCGGCGCAGGCCGCATCGCACACGTAGTTGGGGCCGGAGAGGTCGAACACGCTCGCCACCCGGCCGCTGATTACATTGGCCAGTTCCCCCGGCATGGAGCCGCCCGTGATCTCGGGAAGCTGGGAGAGATAGTCCTTGGCGACCTGATCCAGAATCTGCTTGCGTTCTTCGGAAGGAAGTTTTTGCCACCCGGGCGTCTTTTCGAGCTGCTCGATAATGCGCGGGAGGGCGAGGCGGTAGGAGTACTTGTGGGAAACTTCGCCGCCCATGGAATTGCCGAGGATGACGGCGCAACGGGTTTTGTCGAATTCCTTCGCCTGATAGTAGCCCGCATCCCGGAGAGCTTCGCGGACCGCGAGCAAGGTCACTTTCTGGACCGAATCCATCGTCACGGCAACGGTGGGGGGAATCTTGAAGGACTTGGAATCGAACTCGGGCTCTTCAAGAAAGCCGCCGATTTTGGAATAGCTCTTGTCGGGGGCGGCGCGGTCGGAGGAGTAGTAGAGCTTCGTGGGCCAGCGGGATTCGGGAACTTCGCGGATCGAGTACTTCCCGGCGACGATGTTCTTCCAATAGGAAGGGATGTCCTGCGCGTCGGGGAAGAGGCCGCCCAGGCCCACAATAGCGATGGCCGTGTCGGCTTCGGCATGGCCGTTTGCTGGAACGGAAGCTTGCTGGATTTGAGCGCTGGGGATCTGAACGGGAGATTGGACGGGCACGGAAGTTTCGAGGTTCTGGCGAAGGAGGGCTTCGGCGCGGGCCGTGTTGTCGGCCACGACTTCCGCGATGGTCGTCTGGGAGCGGCGGAGGGCCGCGCACATGCCGACATGGAAGAGCCCCTGCTCGTACTGCTGTTCGCGAGAGATCTGGACGAAGCGGACACCCCCTTCGGGCTTCTTCTCGATCCGCTGGGCCTTGGCGGCGGCGCGAAGCCCGCCCAGGTTGTCACCCTCGTACGCATGTTTGCGGTTTTCGAGAGAGTCACCCTTCTTGAGGCGCAGGTATTCCTGTTCCCGGATGTTGAAGAGCTTGGCCGTAGGGGCCATGCGGGCCGGGGTCATGACCGTATCGCCGATGGTCTCGGTGCGGTCCAAATCGATCACGACCTGCTGGAAGGTGGATGAAGCGGCGCCCGTTTCGACGGCTTCCTTCGTAAAGAGGAACGCCGTTCCCATCTGGATACCGAAGGCATGGCCCGCCTTCTTGGCGCGGGCGCAAAGGGCCGCCGCGGCGGTGGCACCTTTCGCGTTTCCAAAGCCGCCGGCGAGGACCACGTAGGCCTTAAGACCACCCGCGGCTGGCCGGTCCACAAGCGCCTGGATGACGCTCTGCCAGAGGACGAACGAGGTGAGCTTTCCGATGTGGCCGCCCGCTTCGGTCCCTTCGAGGATGAAGTCGGTGTGGCCCTGATCCATGGCGGAAACGAGAAGCGTGTGTACCGGCGTGTGGAGGAAGGAGCGGACCCCGGCATGCGCGAGATCGAGGGCTTGTTCCGTCGTACCGGCGGCAACGACCGCCAAAGGCGGACGGATGTTTTTCAAATGGGCGATGTGCTGGTCACGGAAAAAGGCGTTGGCTTCGAGGCCGATAATGCCGCCGCCGAAGGGGCGGCCCTTGGCGAGGACGGACGTCTCTTCGAGGAGCTTCTTGCAAACGTCGCCCGGCATGTTGCCAAGGGCGATGTTGGCGACGCAGCCTTCTTCCATCAGCTTCTCGGCGAAGGCGGGAACGTCGCTCGTCTGGGCCATGGGGCCCTGGAAGATGGGGTAGCGGGAACCCACGGACTTGGCGAAATCCGAATTCTCGCGCCAGGGGAAATCCTGCAAGGCGGCGCGGGGGGAGGATTCCATCGTCTCCCGCACGGCGCGGACGATCCCGGCGGCGGAACCGAATTTTTCCGAATAGAGCTTGGCCCATCCGGCTTCCTGGCCTACGGGGAAAACCTTCCCTGTGCCGGGGCGGAAGGCCGAAACCGAAATCTTCTGGAGTTCGCGGTAGAGCGCTTCGGCCCGTTCCGTGCGGGCGCGTTCGGACTCGGGGGTCTTCTCCCCCGCCGCCGCGACGAGAACCTGCTCTTCGGCCGCGCGAAGTTCGCGCATGGCCTTGGCGCCCATCTTCCCCGTCACGCGAAGGACGTGGCGATCGGTGAGACGCAGGTAAACGCTATCGGTGCCTTGAAGGGAATGAAGGGCCTGGCGGACTTCCGTATCCAGCGCGAGGGCGCCCCAGGTTTGGACGTCGAGAACGACGCCCGCCGCCCCAGCGGCCACGCACGCGGCCGCCGTGTCGGGGCCGATGCCACCGCGCACGAGGACGGGGAGCTTTCCTTCGTAGCGCTGGAGGAGGATAAAGGCGGATTCTTCGCCGGTCACACCGCCCGATTCAAAGCCCTTGAGGATGATTCCCGTGGCCCCCGCCTGTTCGGCCTTGGCGGCCGAGGGGAGGCTGCTCGCTTCCACCCACACGGACTTGCCGCGGAAGTTCGCGAGGAACGCGCCCAGGTCCACGGCTTCATCGAGTTCCCAATCCAGGGGGACGACGAGAGCGGCGACCCGAAGGCCCGCCAGTTCATCGGCGATCAGGTCGGGGGCGAGGGTAAATCCCAGTTCCAGGTTCCGCGGAAGGGAGCGGATCAGGGAAGCACGCTCGTCGCGGGAGAGGTAAGCGAGGTCCACGACCGGCAGGGCGCCTTCGGCCGCGAGGGCGTGGGCGTCCCGCTCGAAAAATTGTCCAGGAGGGAGAAAAGAAAAGATGGCTTTCGAAGTCACGGGTAATTCCTTTGCTTATCGGGGGTGCAACAACGCGCTCTGCCGAAAAGTGCCTTTCGGCTGCGTCCTTACAAGTTGTCAGGCTTAAATAAACGCCCCCCGGCGATTCAGGCGGGGTTAGAGCAAAGCCGGTACCACGGCGCGTCAAATAATCGTAAAAAGGCTTTAATGCGGTTTAAGGCCTGAGCAAGGCGTCTTAGAACGTTTTAGAAAGTTCGGGGGTTACAAACACCGTCTCGCCCTCTGAGATGGGAAGTGCCTTACGCAGCTTTTCTGGAGCAGGTGCGAAGAGAAGTAGTCAGTAGGCACAGATATATAAATGAGCGGTGATCAACCAAGTCCCGGCAAAAGGGCCGCAAGACCCTTCGCGATGAACTCGATGGCGATGGCAGCCAGGAGGAGTCCCATCACCCGTCCGATGATGTTGATCCCCGTGCGCCCCAAAATCTCCTGCATCTTCCCCGCGAGCCGGAGCGTTCCCCAAGTAGCCAGCGCCACGAGGACGATCCCCCCGTAAAGCACGGCGATCTGCTGGGCGCTCCCCGCCTGTTCGGAATTCAAGATCACGGTCGTGATGGCGCCGGGGCCCGCCAAGAGCGGAATCCCGAGGGGCACCACGGCCACTTCGTCCTTCGCCCCGGCCTCCACGGCTTCTTCGGGGGATTGCTTACTCTTGGAGAGTTCCCCCTGCATCATGGCGATGGCCGTCATCAGGAGAAGAATGCCGCCGCCCACCTTGAAGGAATCCGTACCGATCCCGAGCCCTTCCAGGATGTACCTTCCGACGAGCGCCGCCACCACGAGCACGCCCGCCACCGTCATCCCCGCCACGAAGGCGAAGCGGTGCCGCCTAAATTCCCCCTGCCCTTCCGTCAGTTGCAGGAAAACCGGCACCACCGATGGCGGATTTACGATGGCCAAGAGGCCCACGATGATTTTGATGTGGTCGGAAAAGTCGGGCATGGGGAGGGATTACTCTCTCCCCTTCATCTGATACCCGCCCGCCGCGACGGATTCCCGTTCCCGCTGGATGCGCTGGGCCTCTTCGTCGTCGGTAAGATCGCTGTGGCAGGCGGCCTTCTGCCCCTTGTCGGCGCCTACTTTCTCGCGGGTCTTGCTCGCGAGGCGATGGATTTCCGTGGGCGAGAGGACGCCGCGCTTTTCGAGAATTTCCTGCTGCTCGGAAGAAAGGGCCGCCGTCACCTTGGCCTTGTCCCACTGGTAGGAGGAATCTTTGCCGCTCGTAAATTCGGCGATTTCCTTGGAAATCCGCACCGAGCACCAGTCGTGGCCGCACATGGCGCAGAAATCCGTGTCCACATCCAGGTCTTCGTCGTGATAGGCGCGGGCTGTGTCAGGATCGAAGGAAAGCTCGAAATGCTTTTCCCAGTTGAGGGCCGCGCGGGCTTTGGTGAGTTCGTCGTCCCGGTCGCGAGCGCCGGGAATGCCAAGGGCCACGTCGGCCGCGTGGGCGGCGATCTTGTAGGCGATGCAGCCCTGCTTCACGTCTTCCTTCTTCGGAAGACCCACGTGCTCTTTGGGCGTCACGTAGCAGAGCATGGAAGCGCCGTGGTACGCGGCGGCCGTGGCGCCGATGCAGCTCGTGATGTGGTCGTAGCCGGGGAAGATATCCGTCACGAGGGGGCCCAGCACGTAGAACGGCGCGCCGTGGCAGAGGCGGCGCTCCAGCTTCATGTTGTATTCGATCTGGTCGAAAGGGACGTGTCCCGGCCCTTCGATCATTACCTGGACGCCGTGGCGCCAAGCGCGCTCGGTGAGTTCTCCCAGCGTTTCGAGTTCCGCGAGCTGGGCCCGGTCGGTCGCGTCCGCAAGGCCGCCGGGACGAAGGCCATCGCCAATCGAAAACGTCACGTCGTACTTCCGCATGATTTTGCAGATGTCGTCCCACAGGTCGTACATGATGTTTTCGCGACCGTGGGTGATCATCCACTTGGCGAGGAGGGAACCGCCGCGGCTCACGATTCCGATGAGGCGCTTTCCGACGTATGGGAGGTGCGCCCGCCGCACGCCGGCGTGAACGGTGAAGTAATCGACCCCTTGCCTAGCCTGGTGTTCGATCCCAGCCAGGACCGTTTTCTCATCCAAGTCCTCGATCTTGCGCCCGAGGATCATGGAGTAGATCGGCACCGTCCCCACCGGGACGGGCGAGTTCATCACGATGGCTTCGCGGCAAGCGTCCAGATCGCCGCCCGTCGAGAGGTCCATCACCGTGTCGGCGCCCCAGCGGACGGACCAGCGCATCTTCTCGACTTCTTCCTGCGTCCCGCTCGAAACGGGGGAAGCACCCAGGTTGGCGTTCACTTTCGTCTTCGACGCCCGGCCGATGCACATGGGGTCGAGCTGATGTTTGAGGTGGACCTTGTTGGCGGGGATCACCATGCGGCCCGCGGCCACTTCGTCGCGGACCTGCTCGGGCGAGAGATGGGGCTCCCGCTCGGAGACGCGTTTCATCTCGGGCGTCACGATTCCAAGCCGGGCGAAATCGAGCTGGGTCGAAGGCTCAAAACCCTCCGGTGCCACGACCTTGTCGTTCGCCCGCTTCCATCCATCGGGGAAAAAATCCCAGGCCGTTTTCTCCGAAGGCCGGGGCATTCCCGGTGTGTCGGGAGAGGAAAACGCGTAGGGCGTCCCGATCTGGGGTTTTTTCGCAAAGCTGCCGGGAGTGGTCCCCTGCCCTGCGGACGATGGATTGTTTCCTAAAAGCGGAAGTTCGTACTTCATAAATCCCCGCTCGCGGGATTTGGCGAAGCACCGACCAGGGGAAATTTCCGGGGAAAAGCGTCTTGCAGATCGCCGTTTCCCTGCGCCGGAATTACCCGGATCAGGTTCGAGGGGTGTGATCTCAGCCCGCCGGCGCCTCACGAGAACTTTCGGCGAGCACCCCCAACGCGAGTGGGAAAGAGTCTAAGCCCGCGGGGCCGGGAGTCAAAGCGGGGGTGTCCCTAAGGGGGTGATGGGGCGGTCAGGAAGCGCCGGGCCTTGCGTCGAACGAGTTAGTGCAACTTTTAAAACCAATGGTTTGAAAAAAGTATAACCAAAATTATACTTTCATCCCATGAAAACCGCTATCTCCATTCCAGACAAACTCTTCAAGGAGGCCGAAAAAGCGGCCAAGAAGCAAGGTTTGTCGCGCAGCAAGTTCTATGCACAAGCAGTGGAAAGGCATGTTCGAGCACTCCGTGCCCAGAATGTCACTGAAAAGATCAATCAGCTATACGATGAAGACCCCTCGTTATTCGAATTAGACCCCGCCGCTGAAACCGCAGCGGCCTTTCTTCTCCGCAAACCGGAAGGCAAGCCGTGAAGCGGGGAGAGGTATGGTGGGCTAACCTTCCATCACCTTCGGGATCGGAACCCGGTTATCCACGTCCGGTAGTGATCCTTCAAGCGGACGATCTCAACCAAAGCAAGATACAAACAGTTATCGTGGCTATCCTCACTACACGTACCCGCCTCGGCGCAGCGCCAGGGAACGTTTCTCTCCCGCGAGGAACTGGCGGGCTTTCCAGCGAATCCGTCATCAATCTATCGCAAGTCGCTACCATTGACCGGCGATGGCTCAGGGAACGCTTGGGGATGCTCTCGCAGGATTACCTCATCCGTATCAACGCAGGTTTGCAACTAATCTTGGGCTTGGACTAGTTTTAGCCATGCCCGCCTTTACCGATTACTCCAGCTACGACGGCCTCGGCCTCGCCGACCTCGTCAAGCGCAAGGAAGTCACGCCCCTCGAACTCGTGGAAGCGGCCATCGAGCGGATCGAAAAGGCCAATCCTCAGATCAACGCCGTCATCCACAAACTCTACGACCGGGCCCGCTCCCAGGCCAAGGGCGAGTTGCCCCACGGCCCCTTCGCGGGCGTCCCGTTCATCTTGAAAGACCTCCAATCCGCCCTGGCGGGAGAACCGCTGGAGAGTGGCTCCCGGTTCTACAAGGGCTACAAGCCCTCCCAGAATTCGGAACTCGTAAACCGTTACCTCGCCGCAGGCGTGATCGTCGTCGGCAAGGCCAGCACGCCCGAATTCGGCCTGATCCCCACGACCGAGCCCGAAGCCTTCGGTCCCACGCGAAACCCCTGGGACATGAGCCGCACGACGGGCGGCTCCTCGGGCGGATCGGCGGCGGCGGTCGCCTCCCGCATGGTCCCCCTGGCGGGCGGCGGCGATGGGGGCGGTTCCATCCGCATTCCATCCTCCTGCTGCGGGCTTTTCGGCTTGAAACCCACGCGCGGGAGAACGCCCGTGGGGCCGCTCGAAGCCGAATCCTGGCACGGCTTCGCCATCGAACACGTCCTCACCCGGAGCGTGCGCGACAGCGCCGCCATGCTGGATGCCATCTGCGGGCCTTACGTGGGAGATTTCCATTACCTTCCCAAACCCGAGCGCCCGTTCCTGGGGGAGCTCACCCAGTTCACCGGCCGCTTCCGGATCGCCGCGAGCGCAAAACCCCTCCTCCCCTCGAAGGGTGTCCATCCCGATTGCCTCGCGGCGTTCGAAGAGACGGTAAAGCTCCTCAAGGAGTTGGGCCACGAAGTGATTGAAGACGCGCCGGCAGTGGACGCTCTCGCCTTCGGCCGCGCCTTCGTCAGCATGGTGGGGGGCTCGACGGCGCTTGGCGTCCGGAACGCGGAGGCCAATACAGGAAGGAAAGCCCACCGGGGGGATTTCGAGGTGCAAACCTGGCTCGCCCGCAAGCTGGGCGAAGCCCTCACGGCGGGGGAATACCTCCTCGCCGTCCAGTCGATCCAGAAGATGTGCCGCGACGTGCTCCATTTTTCGGAAAACTACGACCTGATCCTCAACCCGACCCTCTCGAAGCCGCCGCCCAAGCTCGGCTTTCTCCACCCCCAGGGCGCCCAGGCGGTCGTCGAGTCGCTCGCCGCCGCGCTGCCGGTGGGATCGCTCGTCAAATCGAAAGCCCTCCTGGACGACGCGGCGGCCCAGGCCTTCGCCTTCGTCCCCTGGACGCCCGTCTACAACGCGACGGGCCAGCCCTCCATGAGCGTGCCGCTCCACTGGAACAAGGAAGGCCTCCCCATTGGCATGATGTTCACGGCCAAGTTCGGCCAGGAGGCCACGCTCTACCGCCTCGCCGCCCAGCTCGAACAAGCCCGCCCCTGGAAAGACAAAAAGCCGCCCGTAAGCGGATGAGGGTCTGATGCCTCTCTCCCCCTGGGAGGGGCGGCTCCGCGCCACCTTCCCCCAAAGGGGGAAGGACATCCTGCGCATTTGGTAAAATCTTCTTATCCCTTTTTTCATTTTTCGTGCAGGAAATTATTTAACGATTACAGCCACTTACAAATCATCACTTGACATCGTATTATTTTGTAATACAAAAACATACGAGCGGCAGGGAACCCCCTCCGGGGGAATACGAGCCGCCGAAGGGACCTACCCCATGGAAACCCAAACCGTTACCGAGCAGCCCTCTTTCATCCCGGCCCCCACTCAATCCGAGCCCCAAGCCTCTTCCCGCCCCCGCCAGTGGGCGAGCGACGAAGAGCGCCTCGAAGCCTTCGGCAAGGCGATGGACGAAATCCGGAAGCGCACCGAAGCCAAGATCGGCGCGGAGGACGTGGATTACATCAAGAAGGTCCGCCGCTTCTCGACGGCCATGGAAGTGATCGGCCGCGGCCTTATCCACTTCAGCTTCGAACCCGTCACCTTCCTGGCGGGCGTGGGGGCCCTCTGGCTCCACCGGCAGCTCGAATCCACCGAGATCGGCCACACGGCGCTCCACGGGGCCTTCGACGGCCTGCCGGGCGCCGAGAAGTTCGATTCGAAGAAGTTCTGGTGGGACACTCCGATCGACGAAGCCTCCTGGCGCTACGCCCACAACGTGCGGCACCACCAGTACACAAACATCGTGGGGAAAGACCCCGACGTCCGCTTCGGCCCCGTGCGTTTGAATCCGGCCGTCCCCTACAACGAATCCCACCAGAACCAGATCCGCAACACGATCTTCTCCTGGCTCTCTTTCGGCGCAGGCATCAACGCCCACGTGACGGGCCTCGCGGACTTCTTCGATACGAGCCGCAAGGGCCCCGAGGATTTCGACCACATCGAAAAACGCGATTTGAAGACGCTTGCCACCGGCCTTCGCAAGGCCCTTCGCAAGTGGATCCCCTACTACGCAAAGGAATACGTCCTCTTCCCGCTGCTCGCGGGCCCGTTCTTCTGGAAGGTGGCGCTTGGGAACTTCCTCGCCCAGACCATCGCCGACGTCTACTCGGCCGCCACGATCTACTGCGGCCACATCGGCGAGGACGTGAAGGACTACGCCGCCGGAACCCGCGCCCGCGGGCGGGGCGAGTGGTACGCCATGCAGGTGGAAGGGGCTTCCAATTTCGAAGTCCCCCTGCCCGTCTCCCAGCTCTGCGGCGCCCTGGACCGCCAGATCGAGCACCACCTCTTCCCCAAGTTCCCCACGAACCGCCTGCGGGAAGTCTCTTCCGAAGTAAAGCGCGTCTGTGAGGAACACGGCGTCGCCTACCGCACCGGCACATGGGGCGAGCGGCTCCAGGAAGTCTACCGGCGCCTCACCGACCTCTCGAAGCCCGACGCGCGGCCCATGCCCAAGCTCGGAGAGGTGGTTTGAAACCCCATCCTCGTTCCACATGACCAATCTCAGGGCAGTCCCATAGGCGCCCCGATAGGATTCAACCCAGGGAGGAAAAATCATGCAGGCCGAGTCCATTTCGGAAAGCTTTCCACCGGTAAAACCCGTCATCGAACCGGAACTAAGCCAAGACTACTCCCCCGATTTCGTGGCCCAAGTTCAGCCGCTCATCGAGCCGTTCTACGAGAAATACTTCCGCTGCGAAGTGCGCAGCATGGAGCGGATTCCCAAGTCCCCGGCCTTCCTCGTGGCTAACCACAACGCCGGGGGGATCGTGGAAATCCCCCTCTTCCTCCACGCCTGGTACCGGAAGTTCGGCCCCGGGCGGCCACTCCTCGGCTTGGCCCACAAAGCCGTATTCACCTTCCCGGTCGTCAAAGACCTTATGCCCAAGATCGGCGCCATCCCGGCTTCGCCCGAGAACGCCCGCAAGGTCCTCAAGGCCGGAAAGGACCTGGCCGTCTTCCCGGGGGGCGATTGGGAGGCCTCCCGCCCCACGGCCGAGCGCCAGAAGATCGACTTCGCGGGAAGGAAAGGCTTCGTCCGGATCGCCCTGGAAACGGGCGCGCCCGTCGTGCCCCTCGTCATCGCCGGGGCCCATGAGACGGGACTCATCCTCGCGAGGAGTGCCGAATGGGCGAAGGCCTTGGGCCTCGACATCACGGACCGGATCAAAGCGGTCCCGCTGTGGGCCTTCCCGCCTGTCCTTCCATCTAAAGTGACGATGGAATGCCTGGAACCGATTGACCTAAGGAAAGAACTGAAAGCGTTCAAGGACGAAGAAGAAAAACTCCGCCGGGGCTACGACCTCGTTACTTCCCGCATGCAGGAAGCCATGGACCACCTCTACGCCGAGCGGAAGACGTACTGGGGATGAAATTTGGGCGCGACTTCAAAGACCGCGCCCACTCACCCCCGACTTCGCTAAGGAATGGTAGCGAATTGCCGAAAGATCCAAATCCACGTCCCCCTTGGGCCAGTGGATACGGCTGCCGCTTGGACTGATCTCGAATTTTTGAAGGGCTTTTTCCGAATACCCCTTGAAGAACGGGAAGCTCGAAAGAGAGCAGACGTAGAGCCGGGGCTCGCAGCTCCAGACAAGCAGGTAGTTACCAGCCACTTCGGCGGCGGCGATCAGGTGCCGCTCGGCCCCTACCTGCCGGGCCCGGGCCATGCGGCGGCGGGGCTGACGCCCCCGGATTTGAGCCGTCAGTTGCATTACGCCGCCTTCTCTTTGCTCCGCGGAACGACGTGATCGTGCAGGAAGATCATGAGCGTCTTGTAGAAGTCGATGGCGTCTTTGCGGCCCGAGCCGCGGGCCGAGTAGTTGAAGGCGTGGCCGCGCCCGGGGTAGGTCTTCACCGTCACGTCGACGCCCTGTTCCTTTAGAAGCTTGGCGAGTTTGTGGCTCTGCCCCACGGGCACGAGGCCGTCGGCCTCGCCGTGGAGGAGGAGCACCGGCACGTCGCGCCAGGGAAGTTCCCGGTGGGCGTGGTGCTTGTCCAGGAAATGTTCGGCCGGGTCGCCGGCCTTCACGGTAGTAAGGAAGAAGCTGGCCGCGAGGCGCTGCTGGGTGGTCTTCGCCTTGCGCCAGGAATCGAAATCGTAGAGGCCGTAGATGCCCACCACGGCCCGGGGCTTTGGAAGCCCCGCCGGAAATTCCTGGGCGAGGCGGAGCGTCAAATGCCCACCTGCCGATTCGCCCGCCAGGGCGTAGTGCTTGGGATCGATCCCCCACTCGGGGGCCTTCTGGTGGACGAACGAGATCGCCCGCTGGAGATCGTCGAGCTGATGGGCGAGGCCGTGGCCTGGGGCGAGCCGGTATCCGGCCGACACAACGGCGATGCCGCGGGAAGCGAGCAGCCGCCCGGTGACGGCCCCCATGCGCCGATCGCCCATGATCCAGCCGCCCCCGTGGATGAAGAAGAGAAAGGGATGGGGCTTTCCGTCCGCCCGTGTTTTTGCCGGTAAAAAGACGTCCACCGCTTGCCGCCCGCCGCGTTCCGTGTAGGGGACGTTGCGGATGGCCTGCACCTTTCCCTTGTCCGGAAGGCCGGTCCAGAGGTGCGCCGTTCCGGCGAGGGCCGAAAGGCCGTGGCCCAGTTCCCGAATCCCCCGGGCGAAAATCCTCTGCGGGATGGGCAAATCCTTGGCTGGCGGCATGATGGAATCCCCCTTCACCCTCAAACGACGTTCTGTTTATAGACCCGTTGGTAGCACAAGACAACGCAGCGCGTCAGAAACGATGGGGCATTCAAGGTGATCAAGGCGATCATCGTTTTTTTCGACGCGGCAAGAAGGCCATCTGGCCACCTTCCGGAGATTCGAGGAACCCTCGTAAAACCAGCAGAAACCACCCAAGCGATGAAGGTGGCCAAGTTGGCCAAAGTTTTTTTCGTGGCCACCTTGGGGGGCAAGGTGATCAAGAAGATCATCGTTTTTTCGGGCACTGTCCGGATTTGTCCGAAGACGTCTTGCAGGGGCGGCTCGCGAACCGCCCCTGCAAGTTCTCCGGAAATTTGGGAGATCTGGGGTATCTGGGTCATCTGGGTGGCTTTCCATGAATGCCGGTTAATGGGCACACGTGTAGCCGCTTAATTATAATCCAATTAGAAGATTCCGTAAAGCCGATTGGCGAGGATTAGCGGTTCCGCTTCTGCTGGCGGATGGTCAGGAGATTGATCTTTTCCTGGATGATCTCCTGGCGGGGGAACTCGCTTTCGATCTCCCGGTAAACGTCCAAAGCCCGGTCCGTCTCGTCGATCTCGGAGAGGGCCTGGGCGAGATCGAAGCGGGCTTCGAGCCACAGGGAGCGGTCTTCGGGTTCGTGGGAGAGGGAATTGGCCAGTTCCTCGAAGACGCGGGCGGCCTCCCCCGGACGCTCCGCGACGAGGAGGATGTGCCCCAGCTCGGATTGGGCTTTGCGGCGCACGTCTTTGGGCAGGTCGGGATGTTTGCCCAGAAGCTCCCTAAGTTCGGTTTCGGCCTGGGGGGCGTTCCCCAGGCGCAGGTAGCACTCGGCCGCCAGCAGCTTCCAAGCCGGTTCGTGGGGGGAATCGGGGAAAAGCTCGTTCAAGCGCTGGATGTCCAGGAGCGCTTTTTCCGGATTGCCCAGATGGTCCGCCTCGATGCTGGCCGAGCGCTCGAGGGCCTGGCGGGCCAGGTCATCCTCGGGAAAGAGGCGCACGAGGCGGCGGTAGAACTCGGCCGCCAGGGCGAAGCTCTGCTGGTGGACTTCGAGCGTCCGGGCGTACTCGAAGAGGGCCTCGGCCGCCCGGCTCCCGGTGGGGTCGATCTGGTAGGCGTCGTAGTAGAGGTCGGCCGCCCGCTCGGCGTCCCCCTCCCGCAGGGCGGCGTTGGCTTTCTCGAACTTCTTGGCCGCCCGGTACTCGGAGGTGCAGGCAGGAAAAAATAGAATCCAGACAAGCAGGAACAAG
>JBFLVN010000016.1:0-26099 GCA_040758475.1 Bdellovibrionota bacterium | reverse complement strand
TGCGGTATTCAACCCGGTAAGGCTTTTTTTCCTGGACGGCCTCCCGGGTTACCCGGCCGACTGCTTCCCGGTCGTCCGGATGGAGCGTTCCCAGGAAAAACTCGCGTGAAATCTCCGCGGTGACCGGTTCGTAACCCCAAATCCGGTAGGTCTCTTCCGACCAAAGGAGCGGGCCCCGCCCCAGGTTATCCGGATCGCGCAAATCGAGTTCCCAGCTTCCCAGGCGCGCCACTTCCTGGGCTTTCTTGAGATGGGCTTCGCTCCGGCGGAGGGCATCCTCCGAGAGGTTCCGCGCCCGGCGGACGCCGGCTTCCCGGAGTTCGCGTTCGACGGCGGGAACGAGGCGAGCCGGATTGTCCTTGCGGACATAATCGCTGGCTCCCGCCTTCATGAGCGCCACGGCGGTTTCCTCGCCCACCTGCCCGGAGACGACGAGAAAGGGGATGTCCCGGCCGCTCTTTTTGAGGATTTCGAGGGCTTGGGTCGAGCCGAAGGAGGGCATTCCAAAATCCGAAAGGATGATGTCCCAGGGCTTTTTCTCCAAGGCCGCCCGGAAGGCTTCGGCCGTATCCACCCGTTCGCAAACGACTTCCTTGGCCAGCCCCTGAAGCTGATGAGACAGCAAGGCCGCGTCGTCGGCCGAGTCCTCGACGTGGAGGATATGAAGCATTTCTCTCACGCGAGACCCTCTATCTGGAATGCCTTCCGCGGCCATGATGCAGGCGGTCCGACCGAGGAATAGTCCCGCCGGCGCGAAGAGAACGAGCTTGAGTTTCTCATTACCCCAACCACGCCTGGGCGGTCTCCCGGCCGCTGGCTCAGGGCGCTAAGTGTAGCATGCCTATTCAATATGGTGCGGCTTGGGAGACAAAATAAAATGGGCGCCATCGCCCCAATTTGCCGTCAAAAAAATGAGCGAACGACCGAAAATCAGACGGAGATTGACCGATTTTGAGTGATTGGAGCGTGAATTGCCGCCGGGAACAGGGTTTCGTTCTCACGTGCTCTCTGGACCTAGGGGCAACCCGAGGCACTTGATCCGACGATCAAGACTTGGTGATTTTCCAAGCAAGGGGCGGCAATGGAGTTCCGAACCCAACCCGACGAGATCGTAGTTGCCAGCCAGCCGCAGTGAGGGCCTTCCCCTCACGCCGCCTGTTTTTCCAGGACTTCTCGGATTTTCCGGCCGAGAGAATCGGGAGTGAAGGGTTTGGAGAGGTAGTGGATCCCTTTTTCCAGAATGCCGTGGGGCGCAAGAATATCGTCCGTGTAACCCGACATGTAGAGGACCCTGAGGCCCGGCCGGAGCTCCTGCAGGCGCTCTGCCACGGCGCGTCCATTGGTGCGGGGCAGGATGACGTCGGTAAGGAGCAAGTCGATTTTCTGGTTGTAGCGCTCGGCCAAGGTGAAGATCTCCTCGGAAGTTTCCGGCGCGAGCACATTGTAGCCCATTTCGCGCAAGGCTTCTTTGACGAGGCGCCGGACCATGGGATCGTCCTCCACCACCAGGATGGTTTCCCGCCCCGTGGAAGGACCGGCCGCGGGGAGCTTCCCGTTCTCGGCCACGCTGGCGGAGCTTTCGTAGCAGGGGAGATAAATCTTGAAGGCCGTCCCTTTTCCAATATCGCTTTCCACGGCGATGCGCCCACCGCTCTGTTTGACGATTCCATAGACCGTCGAAAGCCCAAGGCCCGTTCCTTTTCCGGCTTTCTTGGTCGTGTAGAACGGCTCGAAAATCCGCGAGAGCGTTTCCCGGTCCATGCCGCAACCCGTATCCCGGACGAGAAGTTGCACGTAGGGGCCGGCAGGCGTTCCTTCTTCCCCTTGGATGCTTTCCTCTCCCAGGACCACATTTCCCGTTTCGATCGTCAGTTCCCCTCCACCGGGCATGGCGTCGCGGGCGTTCACCACGAGGTTCAAGATCACCTGTTCGATCTGGCCCGGGTCGGCGTACGTCACGGGAAGTTCGGCGGCGGGACGCAGTTCGACTTTCACGTCCTCCCCCACGAGGCGGTGGAGCATCTTATCGAGGCCCCGCACCGTGTCGTTCAAGGAGAGGGGCTTGGGCTGGAGAACCTGTTTGCGGCTGAAAGCCAGGAGCTGGCGGGTAAGGTCGGAGGCCCGGCTCGAAGCCCGGAGAATCTCGGCGCATTCGGCGCGTCCCCGCGCCCCTTCCGGCAAGAGCCTCTCCAGGACAGTGGCGTACCCCGTGATGACCGTGAGGAGATTGTTGAAATCGTGGGCCACACCGCCGGTAAGACGCCCCACCGCTTCCATCTTCTGGGCGTGCAGGAAGCGGCCTTCCAAATCCCTTTGCTCGGTTACGTCCTGGACCGTACCAAAGAGCCGCAGAAGGCGGCCCGTCGCCGGGTCCGCAATCACGTCGCCATGTTCCACGATGGTGCGCCAGGCGCCATCCCGGCGGCGAATGCGGTATTCGCTCGAATAGGGCTTGCGATCCTGGACTGATTTCCGTACCGCCGCCCAGGCCGCCTCCCGGTCTTCCGGGTGGAGTGATTCCGTGACGAACCCGCAAGTAGACTCGATCTCATCGGGCCCGTATCCCCAGATACGGAATGTTTCATCCGACCAGGCGAGCGGATTTTTCTCGAGATTCTCCGGCTCCAGGAGGTCCATCTCCCAGCTCCCCAGGTGGGCGACTTCCTGGGCTTTTTTCAAATGGTTCTCGCTCTCGAAGAGCGCCTGCTGGGTCCGCTTGAGCTCGGTCACGTCCTGGGCGACGCCGAAGAGCTTGAGCGGCCGCCCGTCGGCTGGATCGCAGAGGATTTCGGTGTGTTCGAGGAAAATCCGCTCCGAGCCGTCCTTGCGCCGGACGTGGTGTTCGAGCACGCAGGGATTCTTCCGGGCGATGGCCTTGGCGAGCGCCCGCCGGAGCGCCTCCCGATCGCCGGGAGGAATGAGATCGAAGAAAAACCCATTGGACGGCTCCACCTCTCCGGGCTCGAACCCCAGTAGACGGAAGGCCTCTTCCGACCAGAAGAGCCGGTTGGCTTCCAGATTTTCAAGATCGGTGAGATCGAGTTCCCACATCGCGGAGGAGGCGATCCGGTGGGCTTTCTGGAGGCGCAACTCGCTTTCGCGGAGTTTCTCTTCGGCGGTAATGTCCTGGTAGGCGATGGAAACGTAGCGAACCGCGCCCGTGCTGTCCCGGACCGGCACGGCTTCGATTCGCAGAGCCACGGGGCTTTCGGTTCCCGGCCCGGCTTTCCGGGCGTGCCAGATAGAAAGAAAACAGAAAGGGACTCCCGAGATGGCGGTTTCAAGAAGAGTGATGAGGTCCTTGCGCCCCGCGAGACCATCCCGGAAAACGTTGTGGCCGGGGGGAGGGACAGAGCCGAAAAGGGCTACGTAAGCCGGGTTGACGGCGATCGTCTTGCCCGAAGTATCACAGACGTGCCGGGCGACGGGGGCGATGGCAAAGAGCTTCTCAAAGAGCGAAGCCGAGTCCGACAGGGCGACGAGGCACTGGTAGGGGGGATTCAAGGATTTTCCGGGCCTCCCGCCGACTGCCGGTCGGCACCCCTGGGAGCGCCGGGATTCCCGATCCCGCTGGCTCCCCACCGGACGTTGATCATTCTGTCAAATTTCCAGAACGAGAGGGCTGAGGTAGATCAGTACGGCCGGAAAATTCCGTTGATGGCTGCGCAGCCTTCCGCGACAGGACCAACGGGGCGAATTTTGATCTGACGGGCAATGTGGCGGGATGCTCTGGGCCTTGGCCGTTTCTTGCTAGCTGCCCCTATGGATAATTTATGAACCTATTCATTTATGAATAAATTCAGTTATGATGGCTTTCCAGGAGGAACGCAGCCATGCACTTGCACATTGCCAGGGCGTCCGTCCCTCCAAACCGGGCGGGCGCCAAGCCGGGGCTTCGGGAAAAGAACAAGGCCGAGAAACGGGCGGCCATTTTGAAGGCCGCGCGGGAGCTCTTCGCGGCCAAGGGGTTCGAAAAAACGACGATCCAGGAGATCGCTCGGCGGGCGGGAGTGGGGACCGGAACGATCTTCCTCTACGCCAAGGACAAGCCCGCCCTCCTCTTCTGGGTGTTCCAGGACGAAGTGGGCCGGGCGGAGAAAAAGGCCCTCGCGGCGCTCCCCAAAAGGGCCCCGCTTCTCGATAAGCTTTTTCTTCTCTTCCGCCGCCTCTTCTACCACTACGCCCAGCACCCGAGCCTCTCGGAAGTCTACCTGCGCGAACTCATCATCCCCCGGGGTGAGAGCGGCCAGCAGAACGTGGCCTTCACCCTCGAATTCCTGGAGGAGATCGCCAAGCTCGTCGATGATGCCAAGAGCCGGGGCGAAGTCCACGAGGACGTCTCTTCGCTCCTGGCCGCGAGCAATTTTTTCGCTATCTACTATTTCGCGCTCCTCGGGTGGCTAAGCCCCCTGGGCGACGACCGGGAATCCCAGCTCAAACGGCTTCGGCGATCGCTCCACCTCCAGATCGACGGATTGGGTGGCAAGAAAGCGGATTGAAAGGATAGCTCCATGACGCCTCTCTCCTGGTTTCTGATCGGTGCTGCAGCTCTCCTTGCTGTTTTTTTCCTAGTTTTCGGCAGAAAGAAAAAAGACGGCTTGGACATTGAAACCTCCCGCGCCGCCCGGACGGCGAAAGCCGGAGCGCTCGGGTCCAGGCTCTCGTGGCGCTACCTGTGGGCGAAGACCCGCGCCCTTTTCGCCGGAGAGGAAAAAAGAAAGAAGATTCTCGATGAGACTCATTTGAAGAGCGCCGAAGAAGTCGTCCGCTTCATGGGGAACATGAAGGGCGCCATCATGAAAGTGGGCCAGATCGTCAGTTTCCTTAGCGACGACGTGCCCGAGCAGTACCGGGCGGTCTTAAAGCAGCTCCAGACCCAATCCCCTCCCATGAGCTTCGACCTCGCGCGGGGCGTGATCGAAAAGGAGTTGAGCACGCCGCTCAAAACGCTCTTTAAAGATATTGACGAAAAGCCGCTCGCCGCCGCCAGCATCGGGCAGGTCCACCGGGCCCAGCTCCCGGACGGAAAGGACGTGGTGATCAAGATCCAGTACCCGGGCGTCGATCAGGCGATCCGGGCCGATCTCTCCAACCTCAACTGGATGTACGCCATGATGGGAATGCTCAACCCCGGCCTCGATCCCAAGCCCCTCGTCCAGGAATTAAAAGAACGCATCGGGGAAGAACTCGACTATCGCCTCGAAGCCCGGAACCAGGAGACTTTCGTTGCTCTTTACGGTGGCCATCCCTTCATCCGGGTGCCAAAGATCGTTCCAAGCCACAGCGCTTCCCGGGTGCTCACGCAGGAATTCATTTCCGGAAAAAACTACGATTGGCTTCTCAAACAGCCCGAGGCTTTTCGCAGCCAGGTGAGCGAAGTCCTCTACCGCTTCGTCTTCGGTTCGATCGCGCGCTTTCGCGTTTTTAACGGCGATCCCCATCCAGGGAACTACCTTTTTCACGAGAACGGCTCGGTCACGTTCCTCGACTACGGCTGCATCAAGTATTTTCCCGAAGGGATGCTCGCGGGCTGGAAGGATTTGATCCGCGCCCACATCGAGGGGGATAGGGAGAAATTCCGGCGCCACATCACGGAACTCGAATTCATTCAACCCGGCGCCAAGGGGACGACGGAGCAGTTCTACGATTACTTCGGCTACTTCTACGAGCCCTTTTCCAAGGACCGGCTCTTCGCCTTCACGCCCGAGTACAACGCCAAGTCCCTGGGGCTCGTGTTCGACAGGAACCACCCCGAATACGGCGCCCTCATCAAGGAACTCAACATGCCCCCGGACTTCGCCCTCGTAAACCGCATCCAGTGGGGCGTCTATTCCATCTTCGCCCAGCTCCGCGCCTCGGGGAACTGGCACCGGATCTGGCGGGAGTACTATTACGACGAACCGCCCACGACAGAGCTGGGCAGGAAATCATCAACCTTCCGCGCCGCCTGGAAAAACGAGCGCGGCATCCCCCCGGACGCCAGCGTCTGGATGGAACCCGGCGGGATCAAGTGGGAAAAGAAAGCGGCGTGAGGGATTTAGCGGCCGGGAAGCAGGTCGTTCCTTCGTAATTGCTGAGCGATTTCCAATGCCAGATCCTTGATCATGTCTCCCACGTCGCCCCTCGTGCCGCTCCTGGCGAAGGCGGCCGCCGTCCAGGCGACCTCGTTTGAAGCCATATCCGTAAGCCGGACGGTGAAGCTCGCCCATTCGGAAGTGCCGTGTCCGCCGCCGGAAGTATAGGTCGCGTTTTTGGTCCCCACAGTGACCCGCGGCTCGATAACGACTTTCGAGCCCACGGCCGTCAGCTTTATCTCGATCAGAGCATCGGCATTGGCCCTCTGGGAGCCCTGGAGGGCGGACCTAGGCGTGCAAAACACGGGATTTTGATTAATCCTTCCATAGCGTTCCAATTCGTTGCACAACGTGATTTCCGTGAAAAGACCGATCCCCGGTTCTTCCTGTAGATCGGCAAATACGACGATCTTTTCGTAACGTTTTCCGACCTGTCCCGGATACTTGTAGGAAATCGCCTCCGTCCCGCCTCTGATTGTTTGCGGGCCGCATGCACTCAAGAAAAAAAGAGATATTCCGGCAATAATTCTTTTCACTTCATGATCTCCTTCGTGCCGCCTGTCGTTGGAGTGACGTTTTATTTCCACACCAAAACCATGACCACGGATTGCTCCACCCGCTTGACGATTTCCGCCATGGAGGGTGACTTGGGGAAAAGGGCACCTTTGGCAAGATCACCAGCGGGGGCTTGGGCCTTGAGAAGAGGAAGAATATAGGCCGATTTCACCGCATAATTTACATTTTGCGGGAGCATTCCGGAGACCCGATAAGTCAGGATGTCTGGCAGGCGGGCAGTGACGATGCCCACTACTTCTCCGTGGGCTGTAATGAGCGGCCCCCCGGAATTTCCCGGTTGGACAGGCACGTCGATTTGGTAGAACCGGACATCGCCTTGGGGCCCTTCTACCGAATTTATACGTCCAAAAGTTGCTTTTGAATCGGTTCCTTGAAGGTCAATAAGGGGATAGCCGACGGTCAGCACATCTTCGCCTTTGGATATGTTCGTTATTTCTTCCGAAAAAGGAAGGGGTACGGTTGTTATTTCTTCTTCTTTCCTGTCTTTGTCTTCGTCGTATTTCTTTTTCTTCTCGATAAGCTCCCATTTGATTTGAAGAAGCGCGAGGTCGTTTGCCGGGTCATCCTTGACGAACTTGGCTTGATAGTACCTCCTGTCGGAAGTGAGCAGCGTGTAGTAATCGCCTCCCTCGATTACATGATAATTCGTCAGGAAATGCCCTTTTGACGTCACGAAAAAACCGGTGCCGGAGCCAATGGGCCTTGGTTCATTCGGAGATTGCTGCTGGCCGGTGATTGACGGTCCTTGTGGCGAAGCGGGGGGAGCGTTGGGAGCGAGGTCTTTGTCCCGTATCCATACGAACAGATTGGCGGCCAAATTTTCGAGATTGTCGTAAATTCCACCAGGATAGGTGAGCAGTGCGGGAAAGAAGAGAAGATGACACCAGATGTCATCCGAATCCTTCAGGGTATAGGTATTCTGGATTGCGTTGCCCTCCAGGAGTTTTCCATCCAACTGGTAGTGAAAGGTGGTGCGGATCGGGACGATACAGCCCGTAAGCGCTCTTCCCCAAAAAGCGGAATTCCTGCGCTCTTCATCTTCGCTGATCGTATAGGAAAGCTCCGCCCGGAAGTTCCGCCCTTCTGCTGTTTGACGGGCGCTTTCGATCTTGCGGACCTCGAATCCGGTCCGCCGGGCCGTTCCTTCCGCGGCCGTGGTGATGCGCCGCAGGTTGAGATTGACGCTTTCGGGCATGGTCGCGGTGACGCCGACCGAGAGGATCGGCAAGCGGGGGTCTGTGTTCCCATACCGCGGGAGGCGCACCCTTGGGACTTCGCCGTTTGATGAGACGATACAGGCTATTCCTGCCAGGGTGATTGATAGAAATACTATAATGGAAAAGAAAAGCCGCCAGTTGGATTGTTTTAATTTGCCCATTTGCCGCCCCAATAAATTTATTACTCACGCGATCTGACGCCCGATTCTTCCCCACTCCTGCCCCTTTGGCAAGGCCCAGTCGCTCTTTTTTAAGGCAGTTGAATGGCAACTCAGAGCAAGGACACTCGGCACGAGACATTCCGCCCCAAATCCCCTATTCTGCTGCCGCTTGAGAGGAGTGGGATCGTGAGCACCGCTCAATGGGAAGATTCCCGGCCGTGAACGCCTTGCGCCGGTATTTCGAGAGAAATTCCCAAGAAATTTCGGAGGATGGGGTCCTCCGGGCCGTGGGCGTTTGCCTGGCTATTACCCACGTCCTCTCGTTCCTGTCCTGGAAAATCAACTACGGCGGGCTCGAAAAAATCCTCTCCGAGGGGCAACGCTTCGTCTGCTGGCCGTTCTTCGAGGCCTGCGACCAGATCCGTTTCTTAAGCCCCGGAGGCGTAGCCGCCGTCCTGTGGGTGTACCTGGCCTGCTCGGTCCTGGTGCTCGGCCTGTTCGCCTGGAAGGGGAAAGGGGGGATTGCCTACGCGGGGCTCTGCCTGCTCACGCTCTTTAAGCTCTTTATCCTGATTCAGGACTACCGCCTGCGTCTCAACCAGCACTACATGTCTCTCTTCTCGACCATCGTCTTTCTATTCCTGCCGGACAAGCGCCGGCTCTTCCAGTATCAACTCGCCTTTTTTTATTTCTGGGCCGGCACCTTGAAACTCGACCATGAGTGGCTCTCGGGCGAAGCTCTCTACCGGAAGGAACACCTCTGGGTTCCCGACGCCCTCATTCCCGCTTCCTGCGTCTACGTGGCCGTCCTGGAACTGGTGATCGTGTGGGGCATCTTTTCGAGGAACCGGTGGGTTTTCTGGAGTACCTTCGCCCAGCTCGTCCTTTTCCATATCTATTCCTTCCCGATCGTGGGATTCTTCTATCCCCTCCTCATGTTCGCGCTGCTCTCGATTTTCCCGCTCACGCGGCTCGAAGAAACCGGGGTGCTGGGAAAATGGGGCTTTCCCGCGCCCGCCGCCTCCACGCCACGGCCCTTGATGCCGGGTGATTTCCTCCGGGGCCGGGAGAAAAAAAGCACATACGCGTGGCTCGGGTTCTTCTCGCTCCTGCAAATCGTTCCCTATCTTTTTCCGGGGGATTCGGCTGTGACGGGCGAGGGGCGGCTCTTCGCCCTCCACATGTTCGACGCCCGGGTGCAGTGCGAAGCCAAGGTCACGTACAAGGGCAAGGACGGGGAGGCCAAGACCCGCGACATCACGATCCCCGGCGATGCGGGCCGGATGCGGTGCGATCCCTTAATCTACTGGAACATGGCGAGGAACTACTGCCGCCAGGGCGAAAAAAAGGGGAAAGTTCCCGAACTGGACCTCGCCATGTCCGCCCGCCGGGCGACGGACGCCGAAATGCGCCCCGTGGTGGACGTCAAGAACTTCTGCATGAACCCGCCCACTTATGAACTTTTTTGGCCCAACGAGTGGATTTTGAAATAGCTCAGCCTTTTTCCGCCTGTTCGATGGCCGCCCTCCAGGCGGCCGGGTCGTCGCAGAGGGAGAGGAATTCTTCCTCACTCATGCCTCGGATATCGGAGGGCGAGGGGGTTCCCCGGCCCGCGCCCCGCCGGCCGCCCGCGCCACCAAGGCTCCGGGCCGCTTCCGTTCCACGCCGGATCTGATCGAGGCGTGCCCCTCCCCGGCCGCCCGCGGCGCTGCCGTAGCCAAAGCGCCTGGCCATTCCATAGACGACTTCGTGGGGGCTCCGTCCCGTCTGGGCTGCGAGCACGAGGGCCTGCGTGACGTGACCCACCATCTCGTTGTGGGCGGTCACCGGGTCGTAACCCAGGTCGATATAGAGGTCCCGGAGCTGGGTTTGCAGGTGGGCGGTCGCCTGGTCCCAGTCTTCGAAAGAGGCCCGTCCGGCTTCGTTCGTTTTCCCCCGGAAATTTTCGACTTCCATTTGCGTCTGGCGGTTTACGAGCTGGGCGAGGCGGGCCTCCGTGTAGTCCTCCCGGTGCCGCAGATAACCCACCGGATCGTCGTTGACGTTGGGCGGCGGGGGTGGCGGCGGCTGGGAAGCGAAGACTTTTTCGAGGAGCGCCCGGGTACGGGCGTCGGTGACCTGAAGCTGTTTCTTGAGTTCGGAGATTTCCCGGTTCTTTTCGCGGAGCGCGATGGCCGGATCGCCTCGCGATTCTCCGCGCATCCGCCCGCCGGAAGGGGGCGCTTCGCTTGCGGGGATGGAAGACGAAGCAGGTCCGGAAGGTTCGGCCGGAGCGGGGGGCTCGGCGCCTTCGAGTTCCTTGAGGCGTTCGAAATCTTCATCCGCTTGCAAGTCCTCCTGCGGAATTTCGGGATCGGTGACGGCTTTGAGTTTTTCAGACGTGGACATGGGGCCCTCCTTAATGGGTTTTCCGCCGGCGCAGCGGGCTAGAGCTTCTCCAGAAACGCCGCCGGGGCTTGGGGTGGGGAAAGAATGGTACGAAAGAAAAGCGAATGGATGAGACGCGAACAATTATCGGACAGAATATTGAAATAGTCAAGAACGAAAAGGCCTTTCCGGATGGATTTCTAGCACCGGAAAGAAGCGCCCGCCGGGATACGCCGTTTTCCGTCACTGCCTGAAAAATTTGCACTTGTCCGGGGTTGTCCTTCTGCGGCCACCGCCGCCGCAGCCCGGGAAATAGGCGGGAAACCGGCGATAACAGGGGCGTTTTCTTCGATGCCCCATTCTGGCCTTGCAATCGGAGGCGGCTGCTCCGTTTTGTGCTGGCGAGGGGTTCCAGTTTTTCCTAATAAAATCAACAATTTCCGCATTTGGCACTGGACTTGCTTTATCTGGCAACGGGCCCGGCAAGGGTGCCATCGGACAAGGAGGGGACGTTTCGAGAAGGAGTCGTTTGTGCGATTTTCCCAGGATGTTTCTCTGCTCAAATGGGCGGGCGGGCCCGCTGGAGGCTGCTCATGATCCCCGGGATGTGGAACCAACTCACGTGGGGCATCCGCTCCGGCTATTACGCGCTGCCTCCCCGGGAATCCTCCGGGGAAGGGGCGGGCGAAGGGGGCGGCCCGGCAAGGGATAAGCAATCCCCCAAGGTTCTCCTGCTCGCGGAGGAGGCCGACGACGTGCGCCAGATTACGGCCATCGTCCTCCGGGAAGCGGGCTACGAGGTCGTCGAAGCGGGGAGCGCCGAGCAGGCGTTCCTGGTCGCCCGCGCCGAGCCGCACATCGATCTTCTGATCACGGCGTTTGTTTTCCCCGACAAGAAAGCGCCCGAACTCGTCCGGTCCCTGCTGCGGCAATTTCCCAAGCTCAAGGTTCTCTACGTTCTGGGTGGAAACGAACCGATCTGGATGGCCAAGGAAATCGGTGAAAACCCGCGGCTGCTCGAAAAACCCTACTCCCCCGCCGAACTCCTCCACGAAGTAAGGGCGGCGCTTGGCGAAGAGGGGGCACAGGATTCTTGAAAATTACTTCAAGTGGGATTTGTTTTTTCCCGGCACGAAAAGCTTGCGGCAGTCCTGGCAACGGTAGGCTGTCCCTTTGGGCTTGCGCTGGCGCTCCTGCTCCTTCCCGCAATGGGGACATCGCAGGCGCACGGTCGTAGCGGCTTTCGCGGCGGCAAAATGGAGAACCACCTGCGGACCTTATCCCATTTCCCGGATGGCTTCGGCGTAAATTTGAGCCCGCGATTCAGCGAAGAGGTCGAGCACGAGCATGGCCGCCCCTTGAGCGATGAGCCCGATTCCTACGGCAAGACGCGGAGACTCGGCGGGCGAGCGGTAGGCCAGGAAAACCCCGGCAGCAATCATCAAAAGCCAGCAAACCTTAAAAACGCGAAAACCCAGCATGGTCTTTTCCAGGCGCGAGAGTTCCCCTGCCTTGTACTCGGCGGGGTTTTCGAAGAGTTGCTTTTCCAGGCGGGCCGCCTGGGAGTTGGTCCGCAGTTGAAGGACAAGGCCCGCTCCCGCCTGGATCATCCCCACGATCAGAAGCGGATAGAGAATGGCCCGGTACCAGGCGGGATGGCGGCACACCCACCCGCCGATGGCAAGGGCCACAATTCCGGTCCCCAAAAACCAGAGCCCGCCTTGCTTCTCGCCGGTAAAATAAGAAATGAGCGCTTCGTGCATGAAAAAGCCTCATTCTCTCTTCATGGGCGGCGTGAGGATTTCGAGAAACAAGGACGTCGCCTTAGCGACTTCCGTGATGGGGCTCGTAGCCCCCAGGCGCAGGCCCACGGCGAGGCCGTGGGCGGCGGCCAGGTGCGAGCGGGCCCAGGCGGGGTCCACTTCCCCCCGCCGCAATTCGCCGTAAACCGGCAAGAGGATTTCGAGGAATTTCTCCCGCACGGTTTCGTAGCGGCGGGCGACGGCCGTTCCGGGGCGAAGGGATTCAGTCATCAGGATGGGGGCCAGAGGGCCTGCTACGGCCATGGCTCCGGCATAGACCATGGCGAAGCGGAGGATTTTCTCCTCCGGCGAAGCCCCGCGCTTCACCTCATTTTCCGCGATTTCGAGCCACACCGAAACGTAGAGGTCGAAAAGGGCCTCGAGCACCTCGTTCTTGTTGCGGAAGAACTGGTAATAGGTCCGGGGGCTCACCTTGGCACAGGCGAGGATTTCCTCGATCCGCGCCTCTTCGAATCCCCGGCGGGCGAAGACTTCGGACGCCCCGCGCAGGATGCGGGCGTACCCCGAATCGGCTCCCACAGCTTCCGAAAGGCGCAAGAGAAGATCGAGGACCGTGGGCGGGGCTTTCTGCTTGCCTCCCACGATGTCCCGCTCCGCCGATTGGAGGAATTCGAAAGCCTGGGGACCCATGGGCAGGATTCGCCGGAAGAGGAGCGAGCCCTGGCGCTTTAACTCGGCCAGGTACTTGGCTCCCTGCTCGGCGCGGCTCGGAAGTTTCCCCTTGGGAGAACCTGGGAGGATTTTCTTGATGTTGCGGGGAAGGGCCATTTGGAAAAGCCGTTTTTCTCCGGGTGTTTTACGGGGCCGCCGTGGAAACCTACTTTATACGGCTTTCCGGCCCTTACCAAAGGCCGCCCACAGGGTGCTCCCCGTCATACAAAAGAGCGGCCATTTCTGGAACTATCGGTCCAGGCCGGGCATCCTGGACCTGCACGCCGGCGGCGGGGCGAAGCACCAAAGGCAGAACGCATCATGAAAAAACTCCTTGGCAAGATTTTCCTCTGGCTCGTGGGCTGGAAGCCGTACGAAAACAAGATCACCCTCCGGAAATTCGTCCTCGTGGCGGCTCCCCACACGAGCAATTGGGACCTGCCCATCATGCTCTCGATCGGATGGGTTTACGGCCTTTCGATCGGGTGGATCGGCAAGCACACGCTCTTCCAGTTCCCGTTCGGCTGGTTCATGCGCGCCCTGGGGGGAATCCCCATCGACCGCAGCGCCCGGCAGAACCTCGTCGCCCACATGGCGGAGGTCTACCGAAAGGCCGATTCCCTCGTCGTGGCCATTCCCCCCGAAGGGACGCGCAAGGCCGCCCCTTACTGGAAATCGGGCTTCTACCACATCGCCCGGGGGGCCGGGGTTCCCATCGTGCTCGGCGTCCTGGATTACAAGGAAAGGCGCGGAGGCTTCGGGCCCGTGATCGAGCCCACGGGCGATCTCAAGGCCGACATGGACAAGATTCGCACATTTTATAAGGATAAGGCCGGCAAGTTCCCGGCGAATTTCGGCCCCATCCGCCTCAAAGAAGAGGCCGAACAGGCGGCCTAACGGGGGTATAAAAAAATTTTCCGTTTGGGGAAATTCCTTTTTAATTTCCCAAAGTTACATCGTTTATAGAGAACGTTTTTAAACCATAAGCTATTGATTTTCCTTAATTTTTCTGCATTAATAAGGAAATGGAAGTCGCAATTGAGAGAACGACAACTATTCCTTTCCAGCGGCCCAACAAGCGGCCCGTTCCCATCGATTTCGATGACTACCGCGCCTATCTGCGGACCCTCGTGGGTTATCTCAAAGAGACCCCGCGAGGGTTTTCCTACCGGCAGTTCGCCCGCCAGGCTGGTTATGCGTCATCGAGTTTTCTAAAACACGTGATCGACGGGGAACGGAATCTCTCCCAGGCGTCCATCGGCAAGGTGGCCAAAGCCCTGGGCCTCGACGGCCGCGACCGGGATGATTTCGAACTTCTCGTCCGTCTGGGCCAGTCGCACACCGATGCCGAACGCAACCCTTATTACATGCAGCTTCAGCGCCGCCGGCGGCGGCAGGGGTGGGTTCCCGTCCGGGATTTCCAGTACGAAATCTACAGCTTGTGGTACGCCTTCCCCATCCGCGAAATGCTCGGGCTTCCGGATTTCAAGGACGATCCCGCGTGGATCGCCGAGCGCCTCCACCCGCCCGTCCGGCCGGCCGACGTGGACCGGGCCGTGGGCGTGCTCGAGCAGGCGGGGCTCCTGCGGCGCGACGAGAATGGAAAACTCGCGGCGGCCCGGGATACCCTCGAAACGCCAGCCAACGTCCCCTCGCTCGCCGTGCGGAACTACCACCGGCAACTTCTCCAGAATGCGGTGGGCGGTCTCGACAGCATTCCCGTCGAAAAACGCAACGTCACTTCGCTCACCGTGGCCATGAGCACCGCCAAGTATGAAGAAGTCTGCAAGCGGATCGGCCAGTTCCAGGACGAACTCCTTGAATTCATCCACGACGATCCGGCGTCGAAAGAACAAGCGGACGTCTATCAGTTGGGATTCACGGTGATCCCCGTGACAAGGAATGGAAAGCCATGAAACGCCGCGCGATCGCCTGGCTGCTGCTTCTCTCCCCCTTCGCCACTTCTTGCGGCGATGGAGGGATCAAGACTGGAAACGGCTTGGACGTGACGGTCGAAGCCGTCTCCACCTACGAAGCCGCCCCCGCGGCGGCCGCCAAGGCGGCGGGAGTCCGAGGGGAGGCGGCGCCTTCCCTTCCGGCACCTGACGCCCACGAACCGCCCACCGTGTTCAACTTCGAGGGAATACGCGTTCACGTGTTGCAAATCGAATTCCAGCTCCCGAGCGGAACCAATTGTGGCGATTATGCGGATTATCCCTTCGCCCCCCCCGTTTCCTGCATCGGCACCCAGGTTCAAGTGGAAGGGCCCCTCGTCGCCGATCTCGTGACGGGCGAGACGGTGCCCGCTTTGAGCGAGTTCAATATTCCTTCGGGCACCTACCGGCGGGTCGATCTGCGGATCAAGCCGGCCGACGAGGGCACTCCCGAGCCCGGCGATCCCCTTGAAGGAAATTCCATCCATGCGGCAGGGAATTTTGAGTTCGCATTGGAGCCAAAAACTTTCGAATTCGCCCTGGCTTTTGTGGACAACATCAAATTCGAAGACGACGACGGCATCCAGATCACGGCCGATGAATTCGAACACGTCCTCCTTGATATGGACGTCGCCCAGTGGTTCTCCAGCCTCCCCATCACTCAATGCATTATCGATGAAGAGCTCGTCTTCGACGAGAACGATCGCCTCGTGATCGAAGACGCGAGCGAGCCGAGCAGTCCTTGCAAAAACATCGAAAACGAACTCAAGCAAGCCATCAAGGATTCGGGCAAACTGAACGAGCAACCCTGATACAGGGAGACCAAGATATGGGGAGTCTCAAGGGGAAGGCGGAGGAACGAGTGCCGGCTGCATTTCATCGCCCCCGCCCGTTCCAAGCTGGTTCGCCAGATTGCTTCCCCAGCAATAGATATCCCGGTCCTTGACCCCGCAGGTATGCGACTCGCCCGCGCTTACTTGTGTCCAATCGCCCGCAAGATCGATCGCCACCGGCTCGGATTTCTCTTTGAACGTTCCATCGCCCAGCTGGCTGGCCTGGTTGTTACCCCAACAGAAGAGATCGCCCGCGCGGAGGCCGCAGGTGTGGGCCATTCCCCCATCCACCCAGGACCAGTCCGCTTCCAGGCCGATGCGGACGGGGGCTGATTGGTTCGCGCCCGTTCCATCGCCCAGCGCGCCGCTCCAATTCCTGCCCCAGCAATAGAGGGCGCCGCCGCCAATTCCGCAGGTGTGATCCAGCCCGGCCGCTACATGCGCCCAGGTGATATCCGTCCCCACCTGGACCGGCGCATGGGCCGGTGGCGGCGTATCGCCAAGGCCCAATTTGCCAAAGCCGCCATCTCCCCAACAATAAAGGGCGCCCCCTTGGATTCCACACGCGTGATACATGCCGAGGGTCACGGAGGACCACCCGCTTGCGGTTCCGATCCGCACCGGCGAAGGGAAGAATTCCTGCACCGTGTCATCCACGCCGAGTATTCCGCTCCCGTTGTATCCCCAGCAGTAGAGGGCGCCGCCCCGGATTCCGCACGTACGCTGGAACAAGTCGGGCCCGGTGGCGACGAGCGACCAGTCCGCCCCCGCTCCCACCCGCGTGGGGACGTAACGGGTTTCGGTCGTTCCGTCGCCGAGTTGGCCCCAGGTGTTTTCCCCCCAGCAGTAAAGGGCTCCAGCTCGGATCGCACAAGTGTGGCGGTCGCCCACGGAGAGGGAGGACCATCTATCTTCCATTCCAACCGGACTGGGAGTGGGCCGCTCCGTCTGCGTTCCATCGCCCAGCTGGCCGTAACCGTTGTTCCCCCAGCAATAGAGCCGGCCGCTCCAGATGCCGCAAGTGTGGCTGGCACCCGCCGAGACCAGCTGCGCCTCTCCCACCGGTTCGACCGTTACGGGAATTTCGAGAAGGCCCTCGAGCGCGCCGGAAGTGAAGTCGAGGAGGATGTCCTCGGATTGATCATAAGAAAGATCGGTGAACAGGGCGGTGCCGTTTTCCGCGAAAACGGTCTGCGTTCCATTCAGCGTTCCCGTCCCGCTCCGGAGCGAGACCGTTACGGGGTCCGTAGCGCTGGAAGCGAGATTTCCATAAGTATCGAAGAGCTGTACGGCAAAAGGAGCCCACAGTTCCCCTGCTGTTTGAGTGGCGGCGGGCGGCGTCCCGAAGGCGAGCCAAGTGGGTTCCGCCGGAAGGATGGTTTCGATCTGGCTCGTGGGCGGCAGGACGAGGGCCTTGTCGTTGGCCGAGATCACGAAGGAACCGGAAAGAGTCCCCCGGAAATAAAAACCCGTGCTGCTCGCGTTTTTCGGAATCGCCACTTGAGTGAGCGAGGACGAGCAGGCCGGATCGCCGTAGAACCGGAACGAAGGTGGCCCCGTCAACGTGACCGTGACCGCCGAGGAAACGGGCACGGGGTTACCTTCCAGGTCCCGCACCTGCACCAGGGTCCGCGCCGAGCACGACCCGGCGGAGATGCTTTGCTGCGAACTGGCGAAAACGAGGCGGTTGGAGGGATCGGAAGGGCTTACGTAGAACAGGGCGAGAAGCGGCACCGCCGCGCCGCCTTCGGAATCGGTTACCGTGAAATAAAAACCGTCGATCCCCGAGAATCCGGCCTGGGGCGTGTACGCAAGGCTCAAGGGCGCGGGGCCTTCGGAAACGCTGACCGACCCGGCAAAGGGGCCGTTCGTAACCCGGGCGGTAAGGGAGGAAACCGGGTCTTCCACGTCTGTCCCCGTAAGCACGGCCTGGACCGGCACGCCCGCGACGGCCTGCGTGTAGGGAACCGGAGTTACCACCGGAAGATCGTTTACCCCTTGGACCAGGAAACTCACCGTCACGGGATGGGAAACGAGAGAAACGGAATCGGTCACGGTGAAGGCGAAGGACTCGGGGCCGTAGAAATCAGCATCCGGCGTGTACGTGACGAGAAGCGGCGCGGAGCCGGAAATCACGTCCAAGCTCCCGTGCGAGGGGAATTCCGTAACGGACAGCGGCAAGGGGTCCAAATCCTCTTCGTCGGTTCCCGTGAGGAGGACGGAAAGGGGAAAATCCTCGAAAGCCCCTTCCATTGCCGGAGCAAGCGCCACCGGCCGGTGGTCAGTGACCACTTTGCGGAGGGCCGAAGCGGGGCCCGCGCCCCCCTGGCAAGTAAGCGTATAAGTCGTGGTTTCGAGAGGAATCACTTCGCCTTCGCCCACGGCGGGCACGGCCCCCAGGCCGTTGATCGAACAAGTGGTCGCGTGGGCCGCTTCCCACCGGAGAAGCGCGGGCTCGCCTGAGGCGGCAAGCACCGGCGCTTCGAAGGAGACGATGGCGACGGGTTCGACCACTTGGGCGCGCGCGAGGGCCAGGGCGCCAGGCCCCTGCCCCGTGCAACGGAGTTCGTAGTCGTGGGTGTGAAGGGGCGTCTTCTCCGTGCTGCCGGAGGGGGGCACGGCCTCGCCGTCGAGCGTGCAGGCGGCGGCGTACTTCGTTTCCCAGGAAAGCGTCACGGGAGCACCTTGGAAAACTTCGGGTGGCGTGGACTTGAAAGACAGGACCGCCACGTTGGCCGGCTCCCCCGTCTCGCAATTGAGTTGATACGTCTGAGTAACGGCCTCGGGCGCGCCGCCCGCCGCTACGCCGCGGACGGTGAGCGGGAAGGGTGTAAGGTAAGGGCCGAGGGGCCAGAAGAGGACGTCGTACGTTCCGACCGGAACGCCGTGGACCACGCGGGGCTCGCCGGAGGCGAAAGCGCCGTGGGCCGCCAGGAGGCCTTCCGGCTTTTTCCACAGCTCGTAGCGGAAAGCGGGGACTTCAAACGGGTCGGGGCCTGGGTAGCAATTCCCTTCGAGCTCCAAGGGGATGTCCACGAGCGCGGGCACGGCGAAATCGACGGAAAGCTCCACGGGGCCGCAGGAATCGTCCAGCACCGCGTCCACCGCCCCGATGATTTCTCCCAGGTAAAGCACCTCGAAGCGCAGGGGAAGGGACTTGGGGGCGTGGAGAGCGAGCGGGCCGCTTTCATCCGCGCCGATGCGCCGTTCTTCGACATAACTCCCGCCGCTAAGCGGCCGGACGCGCAGGTCCAGTTCGAGCCCTTGGGTTTGGGGCGCCCGCAGGAGATTGACGGCCGCGGCGGTGCAGCTCTCCAGGCGCCAGGCCAAGTTCCAGTAAGAAGGCCGCGGAATTCTCACCTGGGCCAGGAAGTTCCCCTGCTCGTCGGGGCCGCTCAGGAGAGCGTCCGATTCGTAGGCCCACTCGCCTGTTTCCGGCTCGTAGCTCCAGAGGGGAATGGAATCTCCGGCGGCGATCGGCCCGCCGGTTTCAGGATTCATGGTTTCTCCGGGCACCTGAACGCCCAGCTGGGCCTGCGCCGGGGCGCCCCCGGCGTCCCTGAACTCCGCCGCCCGGTTTCCAAACCGGTCGGCCACGCCGATGGCGAGGAACCCGGCGGAGAGGAACGCCCCATTCGAGAAGGGCTCCACTCCCTCGTGTTGCAGAGGAGCTTCCGCAAAGCCTCCCGGGAAGGCAGCCAGGGCCTTTTCGCTTTGGTTCGTGAGGTACGTGACCGAGACCGAAAGGGCGCCGTCGAGCGGGAGGGCCTGCGAATCGAGAAGGATGGTTCCAGAAGAAATGTCGAGGGCGGCGGCGGCCCGCGTCGCTTCTTCGGGCGGCGTATCGACGCGCAGGGGATTGGCGAGCGCGCCTTCAAACGACGTCCGTGCCGTATCGAAGTAGGCCGTCTCGATCCCTTCGGGAGGGTTGGATATCTCGACCAGCCGGAGGACGGCCTCCCGGGTCCCGGAGCCGGTGAGCACGGCCGGGACGCTCGTGGGAAGGAATCCCTCTGCCCGGGCCACGACGGTCACGCGAACGGGATTTTCGGGAGTGGGCGTCCTTTCTTCGGCCAGGACGAATACGGCGGCGCCGCCCGAAGTGACGGACCTCGGCCCCCGGCCGGAGAGGTCCGTGAACCAATCCCGGTCCGGCCCTTCCAGGTAGACAGTCACGGGCCGCGCTTTTTCGAGCCCTAAGGCGAGGCCGCTCTCCGCGTCCACGAGCCGCACGCTCACGGCGGGGCGGTCGGCGCCGTTCCCTGTGTTGGTCCCGAGCGGGCAACCCGAGAAAAGCGCGAGCGCTACAAGCGCCCCTGCAATCCGCTTCACGGCCTTTCTCCTTCCGTGAGCGGAACGACCATGAAAGCGACCGCGTGCACTTCACGCCGGTCTTTTTCGGGCGGAGCATCCTCGATTTCATCGAGCAGCTTCTGGCGGAATTCGGAGAGACGCTCGCAGAGGGATTCGTACTGTTTGCGGCTCAGATTGAAAGTGAGCGAAGTAACATTTCTCTCATGCACCGGCACGCCGTCGAGCGATTCCCCCGCACGCAGCAGGATGGAACGGTGGTAGTTCCGGACGGCGAGCGACTGGACGTTGGGCGGGGTTTCGAGTTTCACGTCCGCCGGGCGCAGGCGCCCCTGGGCGTCGCGCAGGGCGAGGCCCGTCCGCTCCAGCAAGCGAAGGGCATGGGCCGCTTCGCCCGGCCGGAGGCGCCTTCGAAATTGCTTGGCGATCCATTTGGGGTCCTCGACGAAATCCTCCCGCAGGAGGAGTTCCCGGATGGGGATGCCGTACCACAGGGAATAGACCTCGTACTGGTCGCGTTCCATCTGGGTGGCCGGAACGGAACCGCGCCGGGGTTCCCGCAGGCGCTGGTAGTGGAGATTTCTCTCTTCGTCCGTGCGGGCCTGATTCAAGAGGACGAGGGATTCGAACCCGCCCGCCTCTTCGGGGGTAAGGCCCAGGCCGCGGGAGAAACGGCGGATGGATTCGGTGGAGAGGTTGCGCTTCCCTTCAGCCACAAGTTTCAAGAAGTTGGGGGAATTGTATCCGGCCCGCCGGGCGAAATTCCGGTAGGAAAAACCGCGTTGGGTGGCGCGCAGGTACCGGATCATGGCCTGGAGATACTCGCGGTAATCCCCAAAGGCCGCTGGGACCGGCCGCCCGGATGTATTCTGGTCGATCACGACAGGGCCGGATTATAGAAGAAGAACCCATGAAATATCGGGGGGTTAGGTAATTTATTGTATTCTAAGTGAATACATGGGAGAGGGATATCCTGTGACCGCCGTCACCGGGGTAGTCCCTTCCCAGGGGTTACGGTATGCCGTTCCCAGTGATGCGCAGGGCGTCGCGGGAAGAGACAGGGATGGGAATTTTGAAGGCAAAACGCGGCCTTGGCGCCGCCTTCCTCCTAAGCGCGGTTTTTCTTTTGAAAGTGCCCTCTACGCAGGCCCAGGGTGCTTTCGCCCCGCCAAGGGCACCGGAGGGGATGGGTGTCGCCGTGGCGAGATTTTCGGCCACGGGCGAAGCGGAGAAAAAGCTGGCCGAGGGGCTTTCGGGCGTTTTTGGTTCCGAATTCTCCGCCGGGCCGTGCCTGCGGGTCGTGAGCGATCAGGCCATCGAAGACCTCGCCCGCCGCCTGGGGCTCGAACAGCAGCTCGGCGCGAGCGCGGGGCAGGTCGACCTCGCGCGTCTCGCCAAGGCCCATTTTCTCGTGCGCGGGGAGCTCTCCCGCGTTTCCAAACGCTATCTTCTTAATATCTCCGTGATCGATCTGGCCACCGGCTCCACCGCCCACGCCGAGCGGGTGTGGGCGAGTGAAGCGAGCCTTGCCCGCAGGACAGGGGAGGCGGCACGGCGGTTTTCTTCCCGCGTCACTTGCACGGGCCTTGCTGCCGCCGGACCGGCGGGCGTTTCGGGCCGCAAGGTGCTCGTCCATGGATTCGTGGGAAGCAGCGGCCTCGCGGACGTCCTTCCCGCCGCCATGGAGACGGCGGCCGCCGAACTGCGCGCCTGGACACCTGCCACCATCGCTTCCCGCGCCGAAGTGGAGGTGCCGGGCAATCCCGAATCCTGGCGCGGCTGCAACGCGTCCCGGTGCCTGGATGAAATCGCGGGAACTCTCGGCGCGCAGGAGATCGTGCAGGTCCGCCTTGTTGAAGGGGCGGAGCAAGTTCTCGTCATCGCCGAACGCCGGGCCGCTGGGAAAAGCGACCCCCTCGAACGGGCGCAATCAGCCTGGAAAGGGGCCCGCGGTGACCTGCCGGCCCTTGCAGCGCTTCTCTCCTTGAGCCTCTACACCGACGTCGCTCAGCTTCCCGATGGAGAAGCGCAAGTCTTCTGCACGATTCCGGCGCGGGCCCTTTTGAGCGGGGAGGACGTGGGCGTGGCCGATACAAAAGGGCTTTCCATTCCCGCGGCGCCCGGAGAATACCTGCTTGAACTCCTGCCGGACGGCGCCCTCCCCGTTTCGCGGCCCATCGTCATCCTTCCGGGGAAGACCTCTACAGCGAGCGAAAGCCCGGCGGCCCTCCTGGCGGAGGGCCCGCCTTTCTACAAAACGTGGTGGTTCTGGACCGTTGCGGGTGCGGCCGCCGTGGGCCTTGGCGTCGGCATTCCCGTCGCCATGAGCGGCGATTCGGCGCCGGCGGGACAGCCCGTGACCATCATTGGACCTGCGCCATGAAATCCGCCCGCGCTCAGCTCCGGCTCCTCTTGAGCCTTCTCGCTCTCTTCGCCACGGGCGCTTGCGAAGCACTGGATGAAATCGCCAATCCCCCCACGCCCGATGGCATCGGATCGCTCGACCCGGACTTTTCCGTACGGGGTTTCCTGCGTGTCTACGAAGACGCGGGAGGCGCGGCACTCGGCACATTGAGGAAACACGTCGAAGCCCAGGCTATCGTGGACGACCAGTTCTTCTTTCCTACCGTCAACGTTCCAAACGGCTCGTACCGGGTGCGGGTCTACTACGTCGCCACGGGACGGGACGCCTCGGCCCTCATCATCGTCTATGAGTGCGACCTGGACGTAACGGACGATGGCGCCACCGGCTGCGCGAGCGGCGACCTCGAAGGGGCGACGCTTTCCACCCCCGGCGATGCCGCCGGTTACGCGGTTTCCGGCGAGACGTTCACGGAGTTTCTCGTGGATACGTTCCCGGACCTGCCCGATCCGTGTACCAACATTTTTAACTGCAACGGGGATGGCGAATCCAACCTGCAAGAAGCCCAAAGCGGCAGCGGGACATTCTAGATTCCAATTTCCAAGGGCCCTGCGCTATACTTTTCCTCGCACCCAGATCAAGGAAGCGCGGGGACATGGGGGCACGGGGGTATTTGTACGAAACGTCGGCAGGGGCGTGGATGGCGCTCCCCTTCGTCGCTCTCACTCTGATTTTTGGCGAACTGGCCCCGCCCACCCCTTTCAATCTCTCCCACGCCGATCCCCTGGTCCAATCCCTCCGTGCCGCGGGCGGCCCTTACGCCATTCCCGCGGTGGCGCTTGGGGTGATCGCCTTCTGGATGATCCGTGCCTCCCCCAAGAAAATTCCCTGGGCCAAGGCTTTCTTCCTCACGGGCATGGGAGCCATCGCGGCTTTCGCGGGAATCATCGCCCTGCGATTGATCGCGGGGCCCAAGCTCCCCTCCTTCATCCCGCCGGAAGAAAGCGCCCGGCCTGGACTTTTCCTGGGCCTCTCGGCGGGCCTCGCCGAAGAAGCGATCTTCCGGCTCCTCGTCCTTCCGATGATCTTCGGTTTCTTTTCCAGGAAGCTCGAAGACGGCGTTTCCACGTTCCTCGCCGTCCTCCTGACAGGCCTTCTCTTCGCCCTCTCCCACGAGCTTCCGCCCGCCCATCACCCGCTGCGCTGGGACCTCTTCGCCACCCGCACGCTCGTACCCGGCATCGGCATGAGCGTCCTTTATTTCTTTCCCGGTCCTGCCTTCATTATCTCGTTCCACTGCACCGCCCATTTGGCGATTCCCTACCTGTTTGAATAGCGGGGTCTCCGCCACCAAAAAAACCGCCAAATATCAAGCGGTTGCAAGGCTTGCGCACTCGAAGGCTCTGTGCTGTCGTACCATCATGAGAACATCCAATCCGGCTTTAAGCGAGAAAACCTTCCGTGACCTCCCGGCCGCCGCCGAGCGAATGACCCTGGAAGGGACGGTCAACAAGAGTTTCGCGTTGATCGGTTTGTTGCTCATGACCGCCATCTGGTCCTGGCAAAACGCGGTGACCGACAATCCGCTCTCCCCTCTCGGGAAGGAGGTCATCATTCCATCTTGGTACCTGCCCCTGATTTTCGCCTCCTTCGTAATAGGCATCGTGATCATTTTCGCGAAAAAGACGTCCCCATTCCTTGCACCGGCGTACGCGCTCGGCGAGGGACTGATGCTTGGAACCCTTTCGGCCTATTTCGAACTGCTCTATCCCGGAATCGTCCTCCAAGCCGTGCTGCTCACGGCGGGAGTGTTCCTGACTCTTCTCCTGGCCTACCGGACTAAATTCATCCGGGCAACGGAGAATTTCAAATTGGGTGTCGTGGCGGCCACAGGCGGAATCGCCATTCTCTACCTCATCGACCTCGGGCTTCATTTCTGGGGTGGCCGCCAGGTACCCTTCATTCACGAAACAGGGCTTTATGGAATCCTGTTTTCGCTTTTCGTTGTCGTGATAGCGGCGCTCAACCTCGTTCTGGATTTCGATTTCATTGAAAAGGGTGCCGAGCAGGGCGCGCCCAAATACATGGAATGGTACGCTTCCTTCGGCCTTCTGGTCACCCTCGTCTGGCTTTACCTGGAAATCCTGCGCCTTCTCGCCAAGACGCGTAAAAAATAAGCCGCTACGTGATTTATCCGGCCTTTTCTTAAATTTATTCAAGCAAGAGCCGGCCCTTTAGAGAGGGAAAAGCCCCGCTCCGCCACTGACGCCGGTCATGCCTCCTTCGCCCTAATCCGGCATATAAAAATTATCGACCGCAGCTTCCCGGGAGGGGTGCCGTCATGGCGGACGATGCGCTTTCGATGATCGGGGACATGCTGGCCCGCCTTCGAACCACTTTGTCGGGCGCGTTTCAAGACCATCTCGGAATCATCATCGCCCTGGGCGTCCTGTGCGCCGTGGGGATCGCCGTGGGATGGATGGGAAATTGGCGGCGCACCCGGCAAGGCCTTCCGCCGGACCGCGCCTTGGCGGCCCTGGTGGTTTTCTCGGTCCTCGTCCTGGCGCTCCTAGCGGCGGTCACCGTCAACAGCCTCGCCGCCCGGTCCTCGTTCGAGCGGATGGAAGAGATCAAGGAAACCCTGCGGCGGTAATCGCTTCCAGTTCAAAACGCCACTCACGCTTTAAAAAGCTGCCCGCTGCCTCTTGCCCGCAAGAGGAGAGGTGCCCATTCCCCTTGCGTCCGGGAAGAAATCCGTGGGAAAATCGGGGTGGTGGCGAAGGCATCCCTCATGAGCGGCCAGCGCAAATACCGCCCGAAAGCAGCGGCCGTCCTTGCTTTTCTCGTGGCCTTGCTGGCGAGTTCGTGCCTGCCTTTTCCGCGCAATCAGCAGGCCGCCGCCGAACCGGCGAAATCCCCCGGCGTGCCCGACAGCTTCGGCACGGGGTTCTTCGTCTCCTCCAAAGGGCATTTCCTCACAAGCCACCACGTGGTCGATGGGGCCCTCCGCATCTGGGTCGTGGACGCCCAAAAAAACGAGCGCGAAGCCAGGATCCTGGCGGCCGACCGGCTCCGCGATCTCGCTCTTTGCCGGGTGGAGCTGGAGAGCGCGGGCCTCCTTCTCGACCCGGGCGTCATGGAACTCGCGCCGGGGGGCGAAGTTTTCTCCATCGGCTTTTCCGACGACGAATCGTTCGAAGAAACCCCCAAAACGGGGTTCGGCCGGATTCTGGGGAGCGAGGTACGGGAACGGGACGTACGCTTCTACCGGACGAGCGCTCCCATCCGCATCGGCAATTCGGGCGGTCCCTTGATCAGCGCCCGCGGGGAAGTGATCGGGGTCGTGAAGGGAGGCCGCTGGGTCCGCAGGCGCTTCTGGGAAATCTGGCGGACCTGGAACCTCTTCGACGTGGTGAACTACGCCGTCCAATCCGTCCATGCTTTCCCGATCGTCGAATCCCACGTCCCCGCCCCCGATCTGCCGGCGGGGCCCCTGGCTCCTCCGGGCCTCTCCCTCCCCGAGCTGGCGCGCCTCGCCGGGCCATCGGTGGTCAAGGTGTTCGTGGACTTGAATTGACCGGGATATAAGCGCCTACTTGGCAACCCCCGATTTCTCTTCCGCTTCTCCCGCGAACCGGTTCTCTTTGACCACGTACGCGGCGCCATTCGGGGTGGCACCCGTAAATTCGAGAATGACGTAGCCCAACGGTAGTTTTTCCTTCAAGGCGATTTCCGTCCGGGTCCGGACGGGCTCGGGGGGAGCGGGGGCATCCGCCGGGATTTCGAGATC
>JBFLVN010000015.1:0-26128 GCA_040758475.1 Bdellovibrionota bacterium | reverse complement strand
CCCTACCGCCTCAAGCACCCGATGATCCGTAAGGGGTGGAAGGCGTGGGCCGACGACGGGTTTCCGGAACTCACCGCCGAGAACAAGCGGAAGTACAAGTTCGATTCGCGGGGACAGGACGAGTTCCTTCGCGCTTCGTGGGACGACGCCTATACCTACGCCGCCAAGGGGATGGTCCACATCGCGAAAAAATACAGCGGTGAAGAAGGCAAGAAGCGCCTCCTGGATGAGGGCTACCCGCCCGAGATGATGGAATTCCTGGAAGGCGCCGGCACTCGCACCTTTAAAGTGCGCGGCGGCATGGGCCTTCTGGGCGTCATCGGCAAGTACGGGATGTATCGCTTCGGAAACGGCTTGGCGCTCCTGGACGCCAAGATCCGCGGCGTTGATCACGAGCACGCCAAAGGAACCCGCATCTGGGCGAATTACACCTGGCACGGCGATCAGGCGCCGGGGCACCCCTTCGTCCACGGTCTTCAATGCGCTGACTGCGACTTCAACGACCTGCGGTCTACCAAACTCCACATCCAGTGGGGCAAGAACCTCGTCGAGAACAAGCGCTCGGATAACCACTTCTTTATCGAGTGCATGGAGCGGGGCGCCAAGATCGTCACGATCACACCGGAATATTCGCCGCCCGCGACCAAATCGGATTACTGGATTCCCGTCCGGCCCGCGACGGACGCAGCCTTGCTCCTCGGGATTACCAAATTGCTCATTGACGAGAAGAAGTACGACGAAGCCTTCGTCAAACAGTTTACCGATTTCCCGCTCCTCGTCCGGACCGACACTCTAAAGCGCCTTCAGCCCCAGGATGTGATTGCCGGTTACAAGCCCAGGGACATTTCGGGCGGACCGTCTTTCAAGAAGCACGGCCTTACGAAGGAACAGCGGGAAAAACTCGGCGATTTCGTGGTGTGGGACCGGAAGTCCGGCGGGGTGAAACCCCTTACCCGCGACGATCTGGGCAAGGAATTGGCCGTCTTGGGCATTGATCCTGCCCTGGAAGGGCGCTTCAAGGTGAAGACGGTGGATGGAAAAGAGATCGAAGTGGCGCCACTCTTCGAACTCTACAAGCTCCATCTCAAGGACTACGACCTCGACACGGTTCACGAGATCACCGGCGCGCCCAAGGAACTCGTCCGCCGCCTTACCGACGACATCGCGACGATCCAGCCCGTGGCCATCCATCAGGGCGAAGGAATCAACCACTGGTTCCATGCGACCGAGATGAACCGGGCCGCGTACTTGCCGCTCATGCTGACGGGCAATATCGGCAAGCCCGGCGCCGGTTGCTACGCCTGGGCCGGTAACTACAAGGCCGCCCTTTTCCAGGCCTCCGAATGGACGGGACCGGGCTTCAAGGGATGGGTGGCGGAGGACCCCTGGGAGTTTTCCCTCGATCCGAACAAGGACGGGAAGGAAATTCACGCCCACGCTTACACGCGGGACGAAGAGCCGGCCTATTGGAACTACACCGACAAACCCCTGGTCGTGGAAACGCCCAAGTACGGCCGCAAGTCCTTCACGGGCAAGTCCCACATGCCCACGCCCACCAAGCTCATGTGGTTTACCAACGTAAACCTCATCAACAACGCCAAGTGGGTCTACGAGATGATCCACAACGTCAATCCCAACGTCGAGCTCATCATGTCGACCGACATCGAGATGAACGGCTCGATCGAGTACTGCGACATCGTTTTCGCGGCCAATACCTGGATGGAATTCCAGGTCCCGGAAGTGACGGGTTCCTGCTCCAACCCCTTCCTCCAGATCTGGAAGGGCGGCGTCCCGCCCCTCTACGACACGCGGGACGACGCCGTGATCCTGGGGGAGATGTCGAAGAAGCTGGGCGAGATCATCGGGGAGCCTCGCCTTGTCGACTATTGGAAATTCGCCATCGAGAAGAAGACGGAGGTCTACATCCAACGGCTTCTCGATTCCTCGACCACCGCCCGGGGTTACAAGGTCGATGAAATCCTGGCGGGCAAGTACGGCGAGCCCGGCGCGGCCCTCATGATGTTCCGGACCTACCCGCGCATCCCCTTCTACGAGCAGGTCCACGACTCCGAGCCCTTCTACACGCCGACCGGGCGCCTCCAGGCCTACAACGACGAGCCCGAGGTGATCGAATACGGGGAGAACTTCATCGTCCATCGGGAGGGGCCCGAGGCGACGCCCTACCTGCCGAACGTGATCGTCAGTTCCAACCCCTACATCCGCCCGGAAGACTACGGCATCCCGGCGAGCCACATGGGACCCGACGAACGCCAGGTCCGAAACATCAAGATGCCCTGGCGGGAGGCGAAGAACACGAAGAACCCCCTGTGGGAGAAGGGGTACCGCTTCTACTGCATGACGCCCAAAACGCGGCATGCCACCCACTCCCAGTGGCAGACCACGGACTGGCAGTTCATCTGGAACAACGATTTCGGCGATCCCTACCGCCTCGACAAGCGGGCCCCGGGCGTAGGCGACCATCAGCTCCACATGAACCCCCAGGCGGCCCGGGATTTGGGGATCGAGGATGGGGATTACGTCTACGTGGACGCCAACCCCGCCGACCGGCCCTACACCGGCTGGAAACCGGACGACCCCTTCTACCGGGTTTCCCGGCTCATGCTGCGGGCCAAGTACAACCCCGCCTATCCCTACGGCATCGTGATGATGAAGCACGGCGCCTGGATCGCCACCGAGCGGAGCGTGAAGGCCCATGAAACGCGGCCCGACGGCCGGGCCCAGTCGCTCGACACGGGTTATCAATCGAGCTTCCGCTACGGCTCCCAGCAATCCATCACCCGCGGCTGGCTCATGCCCATGCACCAGCTCGACAGCCTCTTCCACAAGATGAAGGCGAAGATGGGCTTCCTCTTCGGCGGCGAGGCCGACAACCACGCCGTCAACACGGTGCCCAAGGAGACGCTCGTCAAGGTGACCCGTGCCGAGGCGGGCGGCCTTGGCGGCGTGGGTGTGTGGGAACCCGTCAAGGGCGGCGGCCAGGCCGGAAACGAATCCGATTGGATGAAGCGGTACCTGGCCGGTGATCTGACCAAGATCAACGGGAAGGGGTGAGCGCCATGCCCAAGGACGAAGCCGATCCGGAAGATCCAATGGAACTCGTGGGGGTGTTCCTCCCCGGGGATGAGCGGAAGATGGCCGAGTGTTTCGTCGAGGAGTTCCTCCTGCTCGGATTTTCCAACGAACAGGTGCTCCAGCTCTTTCGCGACCCTTTCTACGAAGGCATGCACCGCGTCTACGAACGTCATGGAGAATGTTTTGTCAGGGAACTGATCGCCGAAGTCGGCGGCCCCTGGCAGGCCTAGGGGAAAGGAGAATCATCATGGCCGGCGTATTCAACTGGCAGATCGGCAGGGAAATGGAGTACCCCCACGAGGGGGCCTATCCCGGCAAGCAGTTCGCTTTCGTCTTCAACATCAACCGCTGCATCGCGTGCCAGACGTGCACCATGGCGTGCAAGAGCACCTGGACCTTCTCCCGCGGCCAGGAGCACATGTGGTGGAACAACGTGGAAACCAAGCCCTACGGGGGCTATCCGCGCAATTGGGATTTGAAAGTCCTCAAGCTTCTGGAGGAAGCCAATCCGGGCGGGCAGGTCTGGAACGGGAAAACCTTCGAGGGGAAAACCATCTTCGAGGCCGCCCGCGACCGGCGGGATCAGGGCTCCCGGGTGATGGGCTATCTCCCGCCGGACGAGGAATGGCGGTTTCCCAACATCGGGGAAGACACGTCGACCTCCTACACTCCGGGGCCTTTCGGGCTTGCCAAGAGCGGCGCCGAGCTGCCCGAGCACGGGAGTTGGTTCTTCTACCTCCAACGGATTTGCAACCATTGCAGCTACCCGGCGTGCCTCGCCGCTTGCCCTCGCAACGCGATCTACAAGCGCCCGGAGGACGGGATTGTCCTCATCGACCAGGAGCGCTGCCGCGGGTATCGCAAGTGCGTCGAAGCTTGTCCCTACAAGAAGGCCATGTACCGCCCGACGACGCGGGTTTCGGAAAAATGCGTGGCCTGCTTCCCGCGCGTGGAAGGGAAGGACCCCCTCTGCGGCGGCGTTCCCATGGAGACCCGCTGCATGTCGGCTTGCGTGGGGAAAATCCGGATGCAGGGGCTTGTCGACATCGACCAGAAGACGGGCGACTGGGCCGAGGACCGCTACAACCCGCTCTACTTCCTCGTAAAAGTCGCCAAGGTCGCCCTTCCGCTCTATCCCCAGTTCGGCACCCAGCCCAACGGCTATTACATCCCGCCCCGGTGGGTTCCCCGGGATTATTTGAAACAGATGTTCGGCCCCGGCGTGGACGAAGCGATCGAGGCTTATGAAAACCCCTCGCGGGAACTCCTGGCCGTTCTCCAGTTATTCCGCGCCACGCAGCCGATCATTTCCCGCTACCAGATCGTCGAAGGCCCCAAGGTCTTCGAGCGGACCATCCGCGGGAAGAAACGGGAAATCTACAACGACACCGTGGTCGGCTTCGACTGGAACGGAACCGAAGTGGTGCGGACGACGGTGGAAGAGCCCTTCCACGAGCGCCCCGCCGAGCGGGTCAATTCGCTCTAAAGGACCGGAGGAAATCCCATGTCCGAGGAAGACCCGAACATCCTGGCCACAAGAAGCCTGGAACTCGCCCTGCTGGCGTACCTCCTTCGCGATCCGGCGGATGCCAGGGAGGAAGCCGGCGAGGAAATCCTGGGGGCGCTCGAAGGCATCGGAGCGAAAGGGAAACGTGGGGAAACCTTTTCCCGTATCGCCGCCCAACTTCGGGCTGGACGGCACGGAGAGGCCTACAACCGGACTTTCGGGCACGTCCCCGCCGGAAGACTCTCGCCCTACGAGACTTCTTACGGCTCGGCAAACGCCTTTACCCAGTCCCAAGCACTTGCCGACCTCCAGGGGTTCTACAAGGCGTTCGGCGTGGAGCCTTCGGCCCTTTACCGCGAACGGCCCGACCACCTGGGACTTGAAGCCGAATTTCTCTCTCTCGTTGAGTTTAAGGAAGCGCTCGCCTTGAACGGCCGCGACGAAGAGGGGGCGCAAATCTGCCGCGCCGCCCGGCAACGGTTCCTTGAAAACCACATCGGCCGCTGGGCCCCGGTGATCTTCGAGCGCCTCGAACGCGAAGCGGCGGATGACCTCTACCGCCTCTGCGGCACATTGGGCCGCCTCGTCTTGGAGGAGGAAATCCTCGCCACCGGGGCGAGGTGCCCCCAAGGCGCTCTCGCCTCCCCGCCTTCCGGCCTTGCGGAAGATTCCTATCCCGAACTCTTCGGCTGTCCCGGGACGATCGCCCAGGACGAGCCCGCTCTGTAGGAGGAGCTTATGAGAACCTTCACCGCGTGGATGAGCCTGCTGCTGTCGTCGTTCCTCTTCTTGGGGGGAGCGGACAAGGCCTTCTCCAAGGATGCCGGAAGCGGACAAGCGCTCTACGAGGCCAACTGCGCCATCTGCCACGGCGTGAAGGGGGACGGCCGGGGCCCTGGTTCTTACCTCCTCTCGCCCAAGCCTCGGGATTTCACCAAAGGAATCTTCAAGTTCAAATCGACGCCCACGGGTTCGCTTCCGGCGGATAGCGATCTCCTGCGCGTCATCGGGGAGGGGATTCCCGGCACTTCCATGCCGAGCTGGCCGTCCCTCGACGAGGCGAGCCGCCGGGAGATCGTGGCGTACATCAAGACGTTCTCGCCGCGCTTCCAATCCGAACAACCTGCCGCCGCCGTTTCCATCTCTGATTCGCCGGTCCTGGACGCGGCGAGCATCGAACGCGGAAAGAAAGCTTATGAAACCCTGGCCTGCGTGGCTTGTCATGGAGCGGCCGGACGGGGGGATGGGATCGGGGGATCGGCACTCAAGGACGCCTGGGGAGACCCCATCCGGCCGCTCAATTTTACGTCCGGCGCCAAGATGCGTGGTGGCGGGACGGCGCGGGACCTTTTCCGCACGCTCAAGGTAGGCATGGAAGGAACGCCCATGCCGGTCTTTGGCTACTTGCCGGATGACCAGCTTTGGGATCTGGCGGCTTACGTTCATTCCCTCGGCATCAAGCAGCCGCCCTTCAAGCCATCAGCCGATGCGGCCATTGCCGTGAAAGTGATTGACGGGGAAATTCCCCTGGCGCCGGATGACGCCCGGTGGCGCGAATCGCCCGCCGTCGGCGTCGCAGTGCGGCCGCTTTGGTCGCGGGACAAGGCCCCCGATTACGTGATGGTCCGGGGGATGACCAACGGGAAGGAAATCGCCTTTTGCGTGGAATGGGCGGACGCGAGCGCCGAAACGGCGATGCTCCGGCCCCAGGACTTCCGCGACGCGGTGGCGCTCCAGTTCCCCGTCCTTTCGGAGCAAAACCCCGACGCCCCCCTCTTCGCCATGGGTTCCAAGGACAAGCCGGTCAACATCTGGCACTGGAAAGCCGATTGGCAGCGAGACCTGGCGGGATTCCAGGACATGGGGACGCAGTATGCGGGGCTTGCCATCGACGCCTACCCCCGCGACGCCGAAGAGCGGCGGGCGTACCAGAGCGGCTGGGCCGCTGGGAATCCGATGTCGGTGAGAGACCATTCTTCGCCCGTCGAAGACCTCACCGCCACGGGCATCGGGACGCTTACTTCCCAACCCGTGGCAGACCAGAACGTCGATGGCCGTGGGGTGTGGTCGGATGGGGAGTGGCGTGTTGTCTTCCGCCGGTCGCTCTCCAGTAGCGGGGAAAGCGACGCCAGATTCTCGCTGGAAAGCGCGGACAAGATGCGGCTCGCCGTTGCCGTGTGGGACGGCGCCGCCTCCGACCGGAACGGTCAGAAGCTCGTCTCCGAGTGGCGGCGGCTCCGCGTCGACGGCGCGCCTCGCCAGGCAGCCAAGGGCGGAGGTTGCGTCTTGAGCAATAGCAAGAACTCCGTGGACGGCGCATCGCTCCTTCTGATGGGAGCGTTTGCGATGGCCGTGCTCCGCCGGCGCCGTTATCAGTTGATGGAAGGAGAAGAAAAATGTTCGGATTAGGAGTCAGCGAACTGCTCATCATTTTCGGTATCCTCATCCTCCTCTTCGGGGCGAGCAAAATTCCCGCTCTCGGGAAGTCGCTCGGTGAGGCGGTGGGCGGTTTCCGCCGAGGTCTTTCCGCCAAGGACGAAAAAAGCGAGCCGTCGCCCGCTCGGCAAGGGTAGGGAAGATGGACGGTGAGGCGGCCGTTAAAAAGACGTGGTACCTGCGCCTTTCGATCACGGACGGCTGCGCCTTCCGTTGTCCCTATTGTCAGCCCGGCGGGGTGGCCGCGGGCGCGGCGGCGCGCGGCCATCTGCTCGCTCCCAGTGAGATCGAAAGGACGGCGCGGGCTCTAGCAGGGCTCGGTGCCACGCGGGTGAGGCTCACGGGCGGGGAGCCCCTCTCGCGTCCCGAGTGCGCCGAAATCGTCTCGAAGCTCCGTAGCATCCCGGAAATCCGGGAAATCGCCCTCACCACCAACGGCGAGCGCCTCGCCCAGCTTGCCCGCCCGCTCAAGGACGCGGGGCTCGGCCGGATCAACGTTCATGTCGACAGCCTGGACCCCGGGCGTTTTTCCCAATTGTCGGGCGGGTTTGAGTTGGGGAAAGTTTTAAGCGGAATCGACGCCGCTCTCGAGGCGGGACTCTCCCCCCTCAAGGTGAATGTGGTCCTCATGCGGGGCATCAACGACGGCGAGCTGTGGGATTTCTGCCGTTTCGCCAAGGAGAAGGGCGTCCGCGTCCGCTTCATCGAACTCATGAACACGGGGCCTTCCCCGGAGTTCGTCCGCCGTCACTTTTTCTCCGCCGCGGAAGCGCGCCGGAAGATCGGCGAGCGCCACGCGCTCACGCCCCGTTTCGAGGACCGCGGCGCGAGCCCGGCCCGGGAATACCTTCTCGACGGCGGTCCCGCGACGCTGGGGTTCATCGCTTCCGAAACGGAGCCTTTCTGCGAGGCATGCAACCGCATCCGCCTGACGGCCGATGGGAAACTCAAAGTCTGCCTTTACGATCCCGCGGGACTCGACGTGCGAGGGCTTCTTCGGAACGCGGTTTGTTCCGACGGGGAACTCGAACAAGTCCTGGGGGCCGCCATCGGGGCCAAGCGTTCTTACCACCCCGACTTCGGCCAGCGGGGAGAACGGCCGTTTTCGATGGCGCGGGTGGGTGGGTGAAAGCAGGCCGGTCAGCGTCCGCTGCTGGAAATCCCTTGCCGGTCTTCGAGCGCCGCTAATTCAAAGACAACCCAGGCACCGCAGCGATCGCAATCGACGTCGTTTCCGTAGCAGCAAAAGGGTGAAACCAGGTCTTTCCCTTCCAGGTAGAGGGGAAGGACGAACCGTTTGGCGGGGCAATCGTCCGTGATACGCCGGGGATTATTCTTCGAAAGAAGGAGTTCGAGCGACCGCCGGCGGTTCCGGATGAATCCGCTGTGGCGTTCTTTCATCTCCATGACGAACCGAACCGCGTGGTCCCGCTCTTCGAGGGTGTCCCAGGCGTTTCCCGTCTGGTCGTCCGAGGAAGGGACGTAGAAGGAAAACGTGAGGTGGTCGAAGCCGCTGTCCCGCAACCCGGCCACGAAGGTTTCCAGGGAAGCCTCGTTCTTGCGCGTGACAACGCACTGACATTGGACCGTGTGGGGAAAATCCTTCGGCAATTTTCCGATATTCGCCAGGACCCGATCGTAGACGCCTTTGCCCCGGATCGAATCGTTGATCTCCCGGGGGCCGTCCAGGGAGACGACGTAAAGAAGGTTGCTCGTAACGTCCGAGAAGTCTTCGAGGGGAATGGTCCCGTTGGTGGTGATCGTGTTGCGGACGAAGAGGGGAAGGCCCCGGCGCAAGAGGTCCTTGCGGATGAGCGGCTCTCCGCCCATCCAGAGCATGGCGGCGATGCCGTGGCGATCCCGGAGGTTCTTGATCTGAGCGAGGAGCTCGTCCACCGAGGGCTCGTTTACATCTTCGTTGGGGTTTCCGTCCCGGTAGACGAAGCAATGCCGGCACTCGAGGTTGCAGCGGTTCGTCACGTTGACGATGGCGAGCGGGAATCGCCGCGGTCGCGGTTCCACTTCCGGCTGGACGCAGGAATTGAAGGCGATGGCCATTAGATAGCCTGCATCCGTTTGACGAGCTGGTCCCGCTCGTGGTCGCCGCCGCACGCCCGGTCGGTCGAGGGATAGAGGATCTGTTCTTCTTTCATGTTGTGCGGGACGAGGGCGTCCCGCAGTTGGCCCATCCCGGCGGCGAAATCCTTCTTGCTCTTGGCCGCGATGGCGGCCTGGATCGCTTCCATCGCCCGGCGGATCTGGACGTGCTCGGCCCGCATGACGACCGTGGGACCGCCGGAAACGAGGCCGGTCGCCCGCTCGAAGACGGGGAAGAGGATACACTCTTCCATGTCGATGTGGCGGTTGAGGCCGCAGGAGAATTCCCCGAAGCGCCGTCCGGCTTCGGAGAAATCGTCCTTGGAGACGAACCCTTCGACCGTTTCGGCGATGGCATCCAGGCGGCGGTGGTCGTTGCTCAAGTACTCGGTGACGTTCCGCGGGCCTTCTGCTGCCCTCCGGCGAATTTCGACGCGGAAATCGTTGGGGCCCGCCTCGAGAACGCTCCATTCGAAACCGTGGGGCCGTTCGAACTGGAACTGGTAGAGGAGCGGTTTGGGATCGTGGTCGTTGATGAGGACGAGGCCTTTTCCGGGCGGAAGGGCGTCGAAAGTCCGGAAGATGAGCGGATGCCGCTGCGCCGGGGGGAGGGGGCGGACGTCGAGTTCTTGCAGGCTTGCGTTCATGGGGTGTGCTCCTTTTGTTGACTTAGGTTCTGTTTACGCCGTAATCGCGCTCGTTCCAGGCGCTCCCGGCTTTCCGGTGGCGCCAATACCCCTGGGGAGAAGCACCCATCTCCTGGGGAATCCACTCCATCCGGATCGCGTTTTCGGGACAGGCGCCCACGCAGTGCTCTTCGCTCCCGCAGGTGGCGGCTCTCGCGAGGACGGCAATTTGCTTGTCGAGTTCAAGGCATGCGGGTCCGCAGGCTTCGATGCACTGGTTGCAACCGGTGCAGAGATTTTCGTCGATTACCGGGAGCCATTTCTGCCATTCGGACATCTGAAACGCCGGTGCCTTGCTGGGAAAATTCCCTTTCCGAGCAAACCCTATCTCCCAGAGTTTCAGGAGATGTATGAGCCGGATCATGCGTTTGGTCCGCCACGAGGAACCTAGAGGCAGGCCGCTTTGGTCCCTTCCGCCGGAAACAGGTTTATGACCGCCGTCATAAAAATCTGCCGCTCCCGCTGATAATCATGAAAAGTTCCGTTTCGGCCGGGCCGGGGCCTGGCTTCTGCGAGGTGTGCGGTGGACGAAGGCACGGGAAACGGCGAAGCCCCTTCGGCAAACGAGGCGGCACTCGTCCTTCAGACCGTCGCGGAGTTCTCGCGCCGTTCCCTGGCCTCGCTTTTGCCCCCTCCGGAAAAAAGCATTCTGCTCGACGTGGCCTTCCGGGCCGCCCGGGAGGCGGCGGAACTGGGAATCCTTTCAACGGAAGAACCAACGGGCCTTGGGTTGTGGGATTTTCCGGAGCGCCCGGATTCTTTCCATCTCTCCAAGCGGATTCTCTCTCTCCTGGCCGAAACTTCGGCGGCGGTTTCCTGGCATTTTCATTCGCTTGCCTTGGGCCGCTGGGCGTGCCGGGAAGCGGGTCTTGCGGGAGAAGAAGCAGCCATCGCCGCCGTCGAGGGACGCTGCGGTTTCGCCCGCGGGGCGCTCTTTCGCTGGCTTTCGGGCCAAGCCCTTTCCGAGGGGGACCGGGCCCTCCTTCAAGAGAATTTCCTTTCGCCCGGGCAGGGTGGGGCACCGGCCGTCGTGCAGGCCGGGACCGGCTGGGGGCGGGCGCTCTTTCCGGCGCTCTCGCGGGATGGTTTGCGTCTTGAGTGGCACCTCTACCGCCGGGAGAAACTCTCGGCCGAACCGGTGGGCGACAGCCACGGCCTCGAAGGGACGGCGAGCTGGCTCCTTTCGATTCCCGCTCGGAGCGAACCGGAGGAAAGGGCCCATCTGTCGGGTGGCGAAGCCGCGCGGCTTTTGCTCCACGCTCTTGCCATTCAGGCGGCGGGTCTCCTGGCCGTGGGGGTGGGTTCCACTAGAGCCGCCTTGCGGAGCGCCCGGCGCTATTCCACCGAGCGCCGCCAGGGGGGCTCGCTCATCGGGGAACTCCCCGCCGTGCAGCAGCTCCTTGGTGAAGCGGCCGCGAACCTGGAGGCAGTGGAAACTCTTCTCGAATCTCTATCTGTCATTCCCAAAGACGTCCGAGAGCTAAGGCGCTTCTTCGCCATCCGGGCCGTGGCCCATCCGCTCCTCTGTCAGGCGGCCACGAGCGCGCTCCAGGTCTTCGGCGGTTACGGCTATATGCGCGACTATGGGATGGAGAAAATCCTCCGCGACAACCAGCACCTGAAACTCCTCGGCGGCACGCCCGCCGAAATCCGCCTGTGCCTTGGCGCCGTGGGGGAAGAATCCCATGTGGCTTGAGGGCCTGGGCGCGCCGGATCATCCCCTTTCGCTCCCCAAATCCCTGGAGCGGCTTCCCCGCCCCATTCGAGACGCGGTCCAGTACGATCCCGTCTCCCTGTGGGAACACGACACCCGCCTCCTCTCGCCGGCTTTGCAAAAATACCGGCGGCAGGTCCGCCACTTCGCCAGGACCGTTCTGGCTCCGCGTGCTCTGCCAAGCGATTCGAACGAACACGGGGCGGATACCCAGGAAATCCTTGCCGCCGCCGGGCGGGAAGGGCTTCTCTCCGATCTCTTGCCAAAGCCTTTTGGTTCCCTTCCGCCCTGGGTCTTCGCAAGGGCTTTTCAGCTCGTCCACAGCATCAAGATGGAGGAGCTTTGTGCCGGGTGCGGGGGACTTGGGCTTCTCATCGGGGCCCACGCTCTTGGGACCATACCGCTCGTCCTTTCGGGAAGTCTTTCCACCATCCGCCGTTTCGTTCTGCCCGCTTACCGGGAGAACTTCGAAGGCCGCCCTCGCGTTTTCGCTTACGGCATCACGGAACCTTCCGGCGGGTCGGACGTAGAGGACTCCCATGGCGGCGCGAGTTACAGGCCGTTTACCACGGCCCGGAAAGTCCCCGGTGGCTGGCGTCTGCGGGGCCGCAAGGTGTTCATCTCGGGGGGCGATATCGCCTTGGGTGTTTGCGCCTTCGCGGCCATTGAAGGGGAGGGGCTCGAATCCTGGACCTGTTTCTACGTGGAGAGGCAGATGGAGGGATTCGAGCGGGGCCGAAGCGAACTCAAGATGGGGCAGCGGGCTTCTTCCGCGACGGAACTCATTTTTGACGATGTTTTTATTCCCGACGGGAATGTCGTGGGGAAAGTACGCGGCGGGTGGGGACTCAACCGGACGGTTCTTAATTATTCCCGTATCCCCGTCGGGGCCATCGCGCTTGGGATCGCCCGGGGCGCCATGGAGGCGGCCACCGGCTTTTCCCTCAAGCACCGGCTCGGCGGAAAGCGGCTGGCCGACTACCAGGACGTACAACTCTCCCTGGCCCAGATGATGATGGAGACACAGGCCATGCGAGCCCTCCTCTGGCAATCGGCTTCCGGCATTGCCCCCACGCAAGCGCGGTCATCCATGGCCAAGGTGTTCTGCTCGGATACGGCGGTGGCCGTCTGCGAGCGGGCGATGGAACTCCTGGGAAACCACGGCTTTCTTCGTGGGAACCTGGCCGAAAAAGGCTATCGCGACGCCCGCCTCACCCAGATTTACGAGGGGACCAACCAGATCAACCGGCTCTCCATCCTGGAAGACCAGATGGAGGCGCTTTTGGGGAATTCCAAGGAATAAGGAGCACTCCCATGGCCGACCACTTTTTCAACGTTTCCCGCACGTTTCACGAGACTTCCCAGGGAAAAGTGCAGCTTCCGATCCTCTACTACGATACGAGTCTCGTGGGGGCTTTCTTCCGTTGCGATCTCAAGGGCGCCAGCAAGCTCTTGGAAGGAACGGGCCTCGAACCCGTCTCCATCGGCGGCGGAAAGGGTTTGGCGGGCGTCGCGTTCTTCGAATACCGGAATACGACTGTGGGTTCCTACAACGAGTGCGGCATTACCCTCGCGGCCGTTCCTGTCACCGGCAGAACGCCGCCGCGCTTTGCCGGACTCGATTTCCTCCGCAAAGCGGCCGGCCGCCGGGTGGGGCTTTACATCACGGATCTTCCCGTCACGACGCCGCTGGCCCGCGCGGCGGGGCGGGAGCTTTGGGGTTTCCCCAAATTCGTGACTGAAATCCCTTTTGAACTGGCTGGCAGCCGTTTTGCCTGCAAAGTGATGGAACCCGAAGGGGGCCGCGAGATTTTCTCGCTTGCGGGAAGGGTCCTTCCATCGCCCCGCCTTCTGGTGATGGATCTGCTCCTCTATTCCAATCATCAGGGAGCCCATCTCAAAACCGTCGTGGAAGTCCGCTCCCGAGCCAGGACCCATCCCGGTTGGGGGACGCGCCTTTCCGTTACTTCGAGTTCCCACCGGATGGCCAAGAACTTGCGGGATTTGGGGCTCGACGGAGCCAGCCCCTTTCTCATCCAGACGACGCCCAAGTTCCAGTCGCGCCTCCCGGCGGGAGAGGCGATCGAGAAGCACCCCACGCCGCCGCTTGCCTATGCCTGAGGTCCGGGGCTTTGGCATAAATCGGGTGGGTTGGAACGGGTTTTAATTGCCGCGCACGGACAGGACTTTTTCTTGAAGCTCGCGGACGAAGGCCACGACGTCGGCGATTTCCTGATCCGTGAACTCGGCTTCTTCTTTGAAAGAGTTCATGGAAGTACCCGGCCGGCCGTCGCGGACCGTGATCGCCAGGAAGGAATCGGGCATTTCCGCGAGTGTCCGGACCAGGAGGCTCGGCCCCTTGGGGCCTCCCCGGCCCTCCGCCCCGTGGCATTGCTTGCAACTGTCTTCGAAGAGAGCCTTTCCTTCTTCGGGGTCCGTTGTGCCCGAAAATGTCCAGGGCTTTGGTTTTTCCTTCGCGGCGTTCGAGTAGAGGTAAGCGACTAGGGCTTGGATCTCGGCTTTTGAGAGGCCGCTCGATTCGGAACTCCAGCTTTCCATGGGAGTGCCTTCCCGCCCTTGCTCGATGCTCTTCCGCAGGAAGTCCTGCCCGGCGGCGGCGAGCATTTCGGGGTTCCGGACGGCCGGAATGCGCCACCCCATAATCTTGTCTTCCCGGTCCTTTAATCCTTCCCCGTGGCAGCCGGAACAGTTGCGTTGATAGACGTGCTTCCCGTCGGGCTTGTCCCGGTCCAGGGTGTCGCGCGAATGGGTCATCTGTTCGGGCACGGGAAGATCGCGCAAGGAGAAAAGGTATATCGCCAGCGCCTTGGCGTCGTCGCCCGAGAGGCCGTATTGGCGCATGGCCGATCCCGGAACGATTTTCTGGGGGTCTTGGAGGTGTTCGACCTGCCAGCGCTCCACGGTGTGGGGCGGATCGAGATGGGCCATGGGGAAGTGGGCCCTCGGCTGGCTGCCCTGGCCGTCGAGCGCCGGGCCGCGCGAGCCGCCCACGCCGCCCGTCTTGTGGCAGGAATTGCAGCCCAGGTCGACGAAGAGCTTGGCTCCTTTTCCAAGGAGCGGCGCCCCGTGTTCGCCCGCCCAGGCCGAACTGTGGCAAGCGCGGCAAGAGGCCTGGGTGAATTCCTTGGAGTAGACCGGTTCATCCCAAAAAACGTGTTTTCCCGAATTGGTCGCGTGGGCTTCCGCCGAATTGGTCGCAAGCCCTTGGCCGGCGTGACACACGGTGCAGCCGAATTCCTGGGGCTGGTGGAAAGAGAGGTAATTGCCGGGATGGGCCGTGTGAGGCTGGGCGGCCGAGCCCATTTCCGGATTCAGGAGTCCCGTGTGGCACGTCGTGCAACGGTCGATCCGATTCAAATGCGGAAGGTAATACTGCTTTAGCCCCGGCTCGAAAGGGGTTTTCCCTTCCGTGAGTTTCGCGTAATTGCGTTGGTGCCGGCGCCATTCCCGGAAGTAGCTGTCTTCCAGGATGGAACTGGCGACGAAAGCCAGCGTTACCAGGGAGGCGGCCAGCAGGAGGATGGAGTAAAAGCGGGTGCGCATGGCGTCTCCTAATGAATCGGCCACTGGGCGGGCGACAGATAGAAATTCCAGTTGGGCCCCCGGAAATAAACGCCGACCACCGTCAGGACCAGGAAACCGCTAAGAAAACAGGTAAAGAGGGCGACGGCGCCCTTTCTCGTGCTTCCCGTCCGCTGGAGGATCAGGAGAGAAAATCCCGTGTAGAGCAGCATGATGAGCGTCCCCGGATTGACCACGGTGATGACCAGTTGGGGGATGCCGGGATACCAGCTGCGGAGCCAGCCGAATTTCACGGTGAAGGCAACCACGCCGATCACGCTCGCGAGCCCGAAGACGAGCGAGCCCCAGAAAATCTTCTTTTCCGATCCGCGCGCAAGCCAGGTGCCGGATACGCCTTGTTCCCTGTCGAGAAACGGGATGAGCGCCAGCCCCACGACCACGATGCCGGGGATGAGCATTCCACCCGCGAAGGCGGAGTAGCTAACGAGTTCCTGGAGACCCAGGAAGTACCAGGGTGCCTTGGCGGGATTTTCAGGGACGCGGGGATTGGCCAGTTCCTTGAGCGGCGCGTCCCAGAAGAAGCTCAGGCCGCAAACGATCGCGAGCATGAGCATGAAGGCCGCCAGCTCGGCCCGGAAGGCGTGGGGCAGGGAGGCCACCGTCCCTTCGGGGCCCCGGTCCACGGCCGGGGTTTTTCCTCTGACGAGGGCCATGAGGCCGTAGGTTTTCGACGGAACGAAGGCGGGCTTTCCCGTTACGCCCGGATCGCCCGCGAAGGCGGCATCCGGTGGTCTGGATAGACCCCCGTCTTTGCGGATGCGCCAGAAATGGACCCCCAGGAGCGCGAACGCCGCGGCGGGAAGAAGAATGACGTGAAGGAGGTAGAACCGCGTGAGAGCTCCTTGGCCTACCTCGCTTCCTCCGAGGAGGAGTTCCCTCTGAAGCCCTCCGATGTCGAATACGCCCGTCATTCCGAGCGCGTCGGTGATTTCCCGGGGGCTCGCGGCGATGTTCGAGCCGATGGTGATGGCCCAGAAGGCCAATTGGTCCCAAGGGAGGAGGTACCCCGTGAAGGAAAGGCCCAAGGTGAGGACCAGGAGTCCCACTCCGATGAGCCAGTTGAACTCGCGAGGGGCTCGGTAGGAACTCGTGTAGAAGACCCGGGTCATGTGGGCGAAGACGGCGAAGACCATGAAGTGGGCAGCCCAGCGGTGAATGTTCCTCACGTACTTGCCCGAACTGGAGACGAACGAGAGATCCTTGACCGTTTGGTAGGCTTCCGGAATCCCCGCCTGGTAATAAATCATCAGGAAAATTCCGGTGACGCTGAGAACCAGGAAGCTGCCGAAGGCCATGACCCCCAAGCCCAACGTGAAGGAAGGGCGAAGGCTCCACCGGTGCGTCCGGGTGGAATGGATGTGCAGGAAGAAGTTCTGGAACACGGCCCGGGAACGATCCCGTTCGGAACGGATGGGCCAGCCGTGCCGGACGAACGCATTTTTGGCGATGACGCCAAGATTTTTGAGGTTGCCGAGGAAGGCTTGCAGGCCCGACACCCTCAGGCCGGCGGCGTCTCCCGGGTCGTTGACCGCATCCGGACGGACGGGCGGTTCTTGAGCGTTCATGCGACCTTCTCCTGGAAATGGAACGATTCCATGGTGATGGCCTTCGCGGGGCAACGTTCCGCGCAGAGCGCGCAACGGATGCAGCGGTCTTCGTCCTTGATGATGGCGCTCGTGTTTTCGGCCGAATCTCCGGTCTCCCGGGCGAGGCGGTTTAGTTCTTCCGTCGGAAGAAGCTTCGAGAGAGGAACGATTTTGAGACAATCTTCCGGGCACACGTCCACGCAGCCGCCGCAAAGGATACAAAGGGAGGAATCGAAGACCGTGTTCACGTTGCAGGAAAGGCAGCGGTGCGCCTGGCGTTGGGCGTCGGCGAGGGAGTACGTCCGTTCGACCGGCGAGCGCACGGACCGGAGGCGTTCGCTTACCTCGTGTACGGGAGGAGGGCTTCGCCAGAGCCGCTCGAATCCGGTCTCCCGGTAGTAGTTTTCGACCACCGTGTGGCCGCACTGGCGGCCGGCCGGTTGCGGGACGGAGACGCCGAGACTGGCGGCGACGGACCGGGCGATTTTCTTCCCCGAAGCCACCGCGTGAATCGCCAGCTTGGGTCCGTAGGCTGCATCGCCGGCGATGAAGATCTTTTCGTGGGCCGTCTTCCCCGTTTCGAGATCAGCGGGAATGTTTCCCCGGGAATCCTTCGAGAGGCCGGGAACGCCGTCGAAAAGGTTCCAATTGACCGCCTGCCCGATGCAGACCAGCACCGTATCGCATTCGATTTCCGTGACGTCGTTCGGGTCGAATTTCGGGCTGAAACGGCGATTTTCGTCCCAGAGCGAAGTGACGCGTAGGAACCTGACGGCCCGTACCCGCCCGGCCGAGTCCTTCAGGACTTCGGCGGGACCGATTCCATTGTGGCGCAGGACGCCTTCTTCTTCTCCCTCGGTGATTTCGACGAGATCGGCCGGCATTTCTGTGAGGCTTTCGAGGCAGGCCAGATGGACCTCGGCGCCGCGTTCGCCCATGCGGCGGGCCAGACGTGTCACGTCTTTTTCGATGCGTACCAGCCCCGCCGGTTCCGCCGGGACGGCTTTCCGGAGGGCCGTCCTGGCGGCGTCGTAGGCCACGTTTCCGCCGCCGATCACCAGGATTTTTTTCCCAAGCCCCGTTGCTTGTCCCAGGGCGATGGCCCGCAGGAAATCGATTCCACCGTAGATCCCCGCGGCATCGCCACCGGGAACGCGCAAAGGGCGCGAGAGCTTCGCCCCGATGGCGACGATGACGGCCGCGTGGCGTTCGAGAAGTTGGGAAATGGTGATGTCTTTTCCGATCTCGATGCCGGTGATGAATTCGGCGCCAAGCGAACGGATGACGTCGATTTCCGCCTGGATGATCTGGCGGGGGAGGCGGTACTCCGGAATCCCGACAGCAAGCATTCCTCCAGCGAGAGTTTCGCGCTCGTAAACGAAGCTTTTGATTCCGAGGAGCGCCAGGTCGTGGGCTGCTGCGAGACCGGCCGGTCCCGACCCCACGATCCCGACGGACGGCGAATCGGGAGGGGGGCTTTGGAGGCGCTCGTAGATTTGCCGCCGGAGGTGCCGGACGTCTTCGCGATCGGGGTTGTCCATGAGCGGATCCTGGTCAAGGAGGCGCCAGAACACTTCCTTTCGCGCGTAAAAGCCGGATTCGGGGCCGTATTGTTCCGTTACCACCCGCTTGAGAGCGCGGATGGCGATGGGGGCGTCGATCTTTCCCCGGCGGCAGTTGGCCTCGCAGGGAGCGCCGCAGATTCGACCGCAGATGGAGGCGAGCGGATTGGGCGCGCGCGCGATCAGGTAGGCGAGCTCGAATTCCCCGCGGGCGATGGCCTGGACGTAGGCGCGGGAATCCGTGTGGACCGGACAGCCCGACTGGCAGCCGATGAGGCGCTTGTAATACTCCTCGGCCGGAATTTCGACACGGTATTGGGTCTCGGTGGCGATGGGACTAGCCCTTCCCGTTTTCTATTCGCCTTTGGGTTTCTTGCCGTCGTGCTTGAGGAAGACCAGGACGGCCTCCAGTTGCTCGGGCTTCAGCTCGGGATTCGCCATGTCGTCGGCGTATTTCGCCTTGTATTTCTTGAGGTCGGGGTCGCCTGCCTCCGCGGCCAGGACCGCCGCGGGGTCCGACAACCACTTCTTGAGCCAGTCGGCACCGCGCTTCTTGTAGATGCCCTTGAGACCCGGCCCCTTTTCCCCGAGCTCCGTGTCGCTCATGACGTGGCAGCCCGAGCATTGTTTACGCTTGAAGACTTTTTGCCCGGCCTCGAACAATTCTTCCTCGCCGTTAGCACGGCTCGGGCCGCTCGTGACCAGGGCTCCTGCCAGCAACGTTCCGACAATCAGCATTCCGTTTTTCCGCTTCATGGTGCTCCTCCTCGTGTAAATTCCTTACACAACGGTTTTTGTCCCAGGTGGTACTTCTTTCCGGAGATCCACGATGAGTGCCCCGTCCTCGGCGCGGCTGACGGCCAGCCAGGGGAGCGCCCGCGGGGCCGGGCCCTTGGTCACGGTTCCGGCCTCGTCGAACTTGGAGCCGTGGCAGGGGCAGAGAAACCCTCCCTCCGCGGCCTGGACCACGCAGCCCAAATGGGTACAGACGAGCGAAACGACGTGGAGGCCCTCCTGGTCGCGGACCACTCGGATGTTGTGGGCGGAGATCAGGCGTGAAGTTCCGGCGGGGAACTCGTCGGCGAAGCCGATCCGGACTTTCGAGTCGGGCTCGTAGTGGATGTTCGGCTTGGGCATCCGGAGCAACCCGAGGAAACCTGCGAAGAGGGCTGCGGCCGCCGAGCGGGTGGCGGCGGTTTCCAGGAATTCCCGCCGAGAGACGCTTTCGATTGCTTCCTGGTGAGACAAGGCGCGATCCCCAAGCTGTCTTGCTCCGACCATAATTCTCCCCGAAAAAAGGCCACATGACGGCCGTCATCCAGCAAAAGGCCTACTTCACTAGATCAAGCGGTTTTCCCTCCCGCAGGAGATAAACCAGAAGGTCTTCGATTTGTTCGTCCGTCAAATCGAGAACGGGCATGGTTTCGGCGTACTCTTCGGAAAGCTTGGCCGCGACGGGGTCGGTTTTGCGCATTTCATCGGGGTTCTTGAGCCAGCGCCGCAGCCATCCGGCGTCGTGGCGTTGGGTGACGTCTTTCAAGTCGGGGCATTTTCCGAAAAACTCGCCGAACGCATGGCATCCGTTGCAGGTCTTTTTCCGGAAAAGCTTGGCCCCTCGCGCGAAGGCTTCGGCGGTGATGGCCGGGAAGGGGACTCCTTGTTTTTTCTCTTCTGGAGGCTGCTCTCCGAAAGATGTTCCAAGGCCGCATGAAAACGCTAGCAACGCTCCTACGAAGATCAAGCCCCGTTTTATCCCTGTCATTCGAAGGCGTATACGCGGCTTCTGATGGCCCCTGCCTGACGCTTGTCATGTGCGTTTCCACCGGGCTGCGTAGGCTGGTGCGGGTATCGGGGTGGCGAATGTTAATGGTCAGTGACCTGCTCGAACTGGCGCGGGGCCGCCAGCCGCCAGGAAACCGTCCAGGCGCCGGAAGGGGCCGCTACGAGGCGGCAGGACCGGTTGTGGTCTGGAACGTCATCAAGCATTGCAACATGCATTGCCCCCACTGCTACGCGGCGGCCGTGACGACGCCCGATCCGCAAGATCTGACGTTCGAAGAGGGAAAGAAGCTCCTCGAAGAACTCCGGGACCTTCGCGTGCCCGCGATCATTTTTTCCGGGGGGGAACCGCTCCTCCGCCGCGACCTTTTCGATCTGCTCGAATACGCCAAGAGCCTTGGCCACCGGCCCCAGCTCTCTTCCAACGGCGTCATGATTGATCCGGCCGTGGCTAAGCGCCTTGCCGCGGCTGGAGTCGAGTACGTGGGGATCAGCATCGATGGCCTCCAGCCGTTCAACGATTCCTACCGGGGATACCCCGGTGGCTTTCAGCGGGCGTTCCGCGCAGCCGAGTTGTGCCTATCGGAAGGGATCAAAGTCGGAATCCGCATGACCGTTTCGAAAAAAAACGCGGGTGAGATCAGGCCGCTCCTGGAAGAGGTGCGCGCCCGGGGAATCCCCCGGTTTTACGTCTCCCACCTCGTTTATGCGGGGCGGGCCCACGAAGATCACGGCTACGACCTCTCTCCCGTGGAAAACCGGCGCCTTGTTTACGAATTATTCGAAATGGCTGGAGAACTTCTGGACGAAGGCTCTCCTACTCGCGTCGTTACCGGCGCCAACGACGCCGACGGGCCGTTCTTGTATTTTTACGTCCTGAAACGTTACGGCGAACTGGCGGCGCGGCGCGTATGGGAGCGCCTCGAAGCCCGCCGGGGAAACACGGCGGGGGAGAAGGTCCTATCCATCGACAACCGGGGGGACGTGCATCCCGACCAGTTCTGGGCGGAGGCATGCCTAGGCAACGTCCGCCACAAGCCGGTGAGGGAAATCCTGCGACATCCCTTGCTCGAAGAACTCCGCCATCGCGAAGAGCGGCTCGAAGGGCGGTGTGGAAATTGTTTCTTCAAGCTGCTTTGTCGCGGCTCCCACCGAGAGCGGGCCCTCGCGACAGGGGGAAACCTCTGGAGCCCGGACCTTTCCTGTTATCTGACCGAAGCGGAAGTGCGGGGAGAATGCGAGCCATGGCAGCGCGCGGCCATCTCCTGACTCTGGCGCTATTGGCGTCTTCCCTTGGGGCTTGCGCCTCTTCCGTCGGCGTGGGCGCCCGGATTTATGTGGTCCAGCGCGAAAGCGAGAGCCTGGCCGTTTACGATGCCGTGGCGGGAGAAATCCTTCCGTCTTCCATCCGGAAGCTCGGCAACATGCGCCACGCCACCATGGTGTTTTCCAAAGATCTCCGCTGGGGCTATTTGGCCACGCGAAATGGTCTTCTCTCCCGCATCAACCTGGCTACGGGCAAGCCGGCCGGCGCGGTCCAGACATCCGAAAACTCTATCGGGATCGCCATTTCGCAGGACGGGCGTTACGTCGCCGTGGCCGAGTATACGCCCGGGGGCGTCACGATCGTCGATGCGGTTTCCCTCAAGATTCTCAAGCAGATACCCGCCGTGACCCAGGTCGAAGGGAAGGAAGTCCGCTCTCGCACGACGGGCCTTGTCGATACGGCGGGGAACCGGTTTGTTTTTTCCCTCATGGACGGGAGCGAAATCTGGATTCTGGATGCTTCCCGGGAGGACTTTCCGGTCGAGAGCCGCTTTAAGACCGCTGCACCCAATCCCTTCGACGCCACGCTCACGCCGGAAGGGCGCTATTATTTGGCGGGCCATTTCGAGAGCGACCGGATTTCCCTCCTGGACCTCTGGCATCCGGAACTCGGTATCCGGGAAGTTTCGATCCACGACCCCCGGCTTGATTTCGACCGCGCGGCCCCCATCAAGATGCCCCACATGGAGGCTTGGGCCATTTCGGGGGACGACGTCTACGTGCCGCTCGTGGGGGAAAAGCGCCTCGCCGTTTTGGACCGCCGGACGTGGGTTTTTCAGCGCTCTGTTCCTGTGCGGGGAAATCCGGTTTACGTGACGATGTCCCCCACGCAACGAGAGTTATGGGTCACTTTCTCGGGTTCTGAAGACGACCGCTTCATCGAAGTCATCGATACCGAGACCAGCAAAGTCACTCGCACGATCGAAGCCGGCAAGAAGATCTACCACCTCGTTTTCAGCCCCCGAGGGGACGAGGTCTACGTAAGCGCCAATCAGGACAACCGTTTCCTGGTATTTGACGCCTCCTCCAAGCGCCTCAAGCGGGAATTCCACGTCGAATCGCCGTCCGGAATTTTCGGCCCCTGGCGGGCTTATCAGATTGGCTTTTGAATGCGGTTATTTGCCGTTCTGATTCTTACCGCCTCCGCCGCTTGCTGCTTGGCCAGCCAAAGAAGTCCTCCACCTCCTTCCGAGGTCACCAACTCGCCGTTGATCGATCAAGGGCGAAAGATATTTCAGGACGCCGGTTGCGCGTCGTGCCATCGGCGAGAGGGGAGGGGTTCCGATCAGGGGCCCGACCTCGACCGGCTCGCGAAGCGGGCCGACCCGACTTACGTGCGAGAATCTATCCTCGCCCCCCGGGCCGTGGTCGTACCGGGTTACGAGGAACTCGCCATGCCGGAGAATTACGGGAAAATTCTTACCGAAGCGCAGATTGACGCCCTTCAATACTACCTCTCAAACCGCCTTCCTGCCCCTTAAATTGTATCATTGTATATCATGATTCCCCTCATGAATTCAGCATGATCCTTCTCATGACCCCCTCTGCCGCAGTTCATTAAATCTCGTTAAGAACGCAACCCATTTTGCGTGGGACGGCGCACCGTGGGGGATCAGGGGGTAATCATGAAAAGATCGACAACAAGACCCAGGACGGTTTCGTGGCTTGCGGGGGCCGCTGTAGCGGCATTGTGGCTGATAGGGGTCGCCGGAATCCCCTCGAAGGCGGGGGCCCAGACGGTACCCCCGGTACCCGAAGCCCCCAAGATGAGCAAGGAAGAGTTCGAGCAGGGGAAGACGATTTATTTCCAGCGGTGCGCCGGGTGTCACGGCACTCTCCGCGCGGGAGCGACGGGTCCGGAACTCTCGCCCGCCAAGACCATCAAACTGGGCGAAGAACGCCTCAAGGACATTCTGCAATACGGCATGCCCGGTGGCATGCCCGCCTGGGGCGAGGACGGCATCCTCAACGAACAGGAAATCGAAATCATTTCCCGGTACATCCGGCAAGAACCTCCGGCGCCCCCGGAACTGCCTCTCGAAGAAATCAAGAAATCCTGGAAGGTCTACGTTCCGCTGGACCAGCGGCCCAAGAAAGTGGCCCACAAGCGGAATTGGGAGAATTTCTTCGGAGTCGTCCTCCGCGACAAGGGGGAAGTGGCGATCATCGACGGCGACACGAAGGAAAAGATCGCCGTCATCAAGACGGGTTACGCCGTCCATATCCTTCGCAGCAGCTCTTCCGGCCGGTATTTCTACGTGGTCGGGCGTGACGGACGCATTTCCTTGATCGACCTCTGGTCGGCCGAACCATCCCTCGTGGCGGAAGTAAAGCCCTGCATCGACGCCCGCTCGGTGGACGCCAGCAAGTACCACGGCCCCAAAGGGGATTTCAGCGACAAGCTCGCCATCGTCGGCTGCTACTGGCCGCCGCATTTCACGATCCTCGATGGCCTCACGCTGGAACCCAAGAAGCTCATCCGGACGAGCGGGTACACGTACGACACGAACGAGTACCTTCCCGAAGTACGGGTCGCGTCCATCATCGCCTCGCACTTCGATCCGCTCTGGGTCGTCAGTTTGAAGGAATCGGGATACGTCTGGCTCGTCGATTATTCCGACATCAAGAACCTCCGCGTCGCCATGATCGAGGCGGAACGCTTCCTTCACGACGGCGGGTGGGATGCAACGAAACGCTACTTCCTCGTGGCCGCCAACATGCGAAACCGGATGTCGGTCATCGACGTCAAGGAGAAGAAATTCATCGCGAACATCGATACGGGGAAAAAGCCGCACCCGGGCCGGGGCGCCAATTGGGTGGACCCCGAGTTCGGTCCCGTTTACGGGACGACGCACATCGGGGAAGGGCAATTGACCCTCATCGGAACCGATCCGGCCAAGCACAAGAAGCATGCTTGGCAAGTTGTCCGGCAGCTCGAACTCAAGGGCCGGGCGGGAGGCCTCTTCATCAAGACCCACGACAAATCCCCGTGGGTCTGGACGGACGCCCCCCTCAACTCCGAGGCGGAAAAGACCCAGACGCTTTGCGTCTATAGCAAGAAGAAAGCCCAGATCGAGAAATGCTTCCAGGCCGCCGATCGCGGGCGTCTCGTCCATTTCGAATACAACAAAGCAGGGGATGAGGTGTGGGTTTCTGTTTGGGATAAGACCGGCGAAATCCTGGTTTACGACGACAAGACGCTCACCCTCAAAACAAAGATCACTGGTGATTGGCTCGTGACGCCGACGGGCAAGTTCAACGTTTTCAACACGCGAAACGACGTTTACTGAGAAAAGGGGAACAACATGAGATGCTTGACGAAAACGGTCCTGCTTGCAGCGATACTTGGAATACTTTTCACGGCTTCCACTTCGCGGGCCCAGTCCCAATCGGAAATCAGTGACCTTAAAGCCCGAATCGAGGCGCTTGAGAAGAAAGGGGAAGGTTCTTCATCACAGGGTGCCAGTTCCTGGACCGATAAGATCAAATTCGGGGTCCATCTGCGCATCCGGAATGAAGGCCGTTTCAACTACGACCGCAACTCGGATGTCGGCGACAAGGATGATTTCACGCTCTTGCGCGCCCGCTTGAGCGCCGATGCCAATCCGAGTGAAAAGGTCCGCGCCTTCGTCCAGTTCCAGGCGTCCCGCGTGTTCGGGGATTCATGCCTGGGGGCCCAGCCGCCAAGCTCGTGCCTGACGAGTTCGAGCTACAGCCCCTTCAACCCGGGCAATCTAGCCCTTGGGGTCATTGCCGACGACGAGGACCTGACGGTTCACCAGGCTTTCGTGGATCTCAAGTTCTTGGACGATTTCACCGCCCGCATCGGGCGGCAGGAAATGTTATTCGGAGACGAACGCCTGGTCGGCGCCCTTGGCTGGTCGAACCGGATGCGGGCGTTCGATGGCTTTTCGCTCATTCATGAAACGGAGGCCCATCGGGCCCAGGCGTTCTTCCACGTCATCGAATACCGCCCGCCGAGCTTCACCACCGCCCCCCTGGACAACGATTCATTCTTCACCGGCTTCTACAACACCTTCAAGGAAGTCGGGAAAGGGGTGGATTATTACTTCCTCGCTTTCCTCGATGGAGACGGAGCGGTTCCGACGGCGCAAGACGAGAACCTGTTCATCTACACCCTGGGTCTCCGGACCAAGGACATGCCGAAGGAAGGATTCGGGTACGACTTCGAAGGGGCTTTTCAGGCAGGCGAGAACGATGCCGTGAAGATTTATGCCTACGCCTTGCACGTGGCCGGGGGATACGGCCTTGGCGGTGAACTGGCCCCCTACGTCACTCTCGAATACAACGTGGCCAGCGGGGAAGACGGCATTGGAAACGACAACGCCTTCAAGAACCTCTTTCCGACCAATCACTGCAAGTACGGCTGCATCGACTTCATGACGTGGTCCAACACCCACAATTTCCGGGGAGGTGTTTCGGTCGTTCCGTTGGAAGATTTGACGGTCGCGCTGGACTACCGTTTGTTCCTTTCGCAGGAGAAAACCGGGAAAACCGGCATCCTCACGGCCGCCGGTGCGAGCACGACGCCGGTTGCCGACCGTTTCTATGGGCAGGAACTGGACGTCGTCCTCAACTACGCATTCGACAAGTACGCCAAACTCCACGGCGGGTATTCGCTGTTCCTTCCAGGCGACATGTTCCCAGCGACGAACGACGATGCCGTTCATTTCGCCTACGCTCAGGTGCAGGTGGACGTGCAATAAGAGAAATATCCG
>JBFLVN010000014.1:0-26244 GCA_040758475.1 Bdellovibrionota bacterium | reverse complement strand
GCGCCCCTGTTTCTTTTCGAGCGCTTCCGTCACGGCCATCTGCCCCAGGATCGCGTCCCGAAGCTCCGGGATCACGCCCACCGGGAAGGTGCGGCCCTTGTCCTTGTCCTTGGCTTCCCCGGGCAGGATGTGGAGCGTCAGGCGATCCGGGTTGAAGTGGCGCTTCTGCCGCGAGAGGACTTCTTCCCGCCGCCAGTCAGCGCCCTTTGTGGTCCTTTGGGCCTTTTGCGGCCCCGGCTGCCCGATACTCCCCGGAGTTTTCCGCTGCCGCCTCATTGGCGGGCTCTTCGGGGTCTTCCGGGGAATCGTTTTCTTGTAAATTTTACGGCGATTCGAGTATTCTGTCAAGAGCTTTTTTTCCGCCTCATTCATTTCTTCAATGATTTCGGCTCTTTGGGCTGGAGTTAAACGGTTGTAAGCGAATAGCGCCCTTCGGAGAAGCTCCGAACGTGTAAGCCGCTCGGATTTCATAAGCTTCTGAATTAATTCGTGTATTTCAGGCCGAAGAGAAATTCCGCTCGAAACCGCTTTCTCGCCCGGCGCTTTGCGCGGACGTGGCACGTTGGAGGGCCCTCACCTCCTACCTCCCGCCTTGGAACCCCTGCTTAGATCACCCAGGCGAATCGTAGCAGGGGAGGGGGCCGGTATCTACTCTTTTTAGTAAACTCTTGTGATTCCAACAAGTTAGGATGACTCGGTGAGTGGGGCTCACCGAGAATACGCCCCGATCGTAGCGAAATGGTACGATGGTTGGAGCAAAACCGGATGGCGGCGGGCGGGGAGGGATTAAATTTCGGTAATAATTCCGAATAGTTGCCCATTTGACCAGCGGACTACGTGACATCGCCAATGGCCTTGGGTATCTTTGTAAAAGTCGTTGCGCGAGGATCTGATAGGGTGCTAGAAGCTTCGCGCAAGCGGTGGAAACTCATAATTCCATCGCTAGTTTAATAGGGGTTTGGGGAGCTTCCCCAGGGCCAACTTCATGGGGTTCGGATCGGGGTTCTGATCGGTCCGGGAGGTAGGGCCATGGTGGTTTCTGAACGGCGTGTATTTGCCGTTGTATTAATTCCAACCTTTCTCCAGCGAACAAATTCATCAGCGAGGAATGGTTTTTAACCAATGGCAATCTTTGCGATTATTGAACTGGCTCACGAAGGTGAGCTGCAAAAGAAAATTGAAGAAGAATTTCCGGGTAACTTCTTCCAAGTGGGGGATGGGCATTGGCTTGTTTCGAGCGGTGGAACGGCCGAAGAAATCGGCCGTAAAATTAAGCTGGATCAGGCTGGAATGCCTTCCACTATTGTATATAATTTGAGCGGTTACTGGGGCCGCGCAAGTGTCCAAATTTGGGAATGGCTCAAGGCAAATTGGCCATCGAGTGGGGCCTAAATGTCTCCAAGGGATAGGGATCAAAGAGGTGAAGAATCGGGGAGACTCCCGGAGGAATATCCTGCGGCCACGCCACAGGCTCATCCGCTAGCGGATCATAGCTTTACGCTACAGGCCATGTTTCAAATGCAAAAAGACATCGGTTCCCTGAATGCAAGCGTCCAGCGAATGGATTCTGATATTGATGATCTATCGAAGAAAATCGGAAATGTTTACGACAAGATTGTAGACCTTCGAACAACGATAGTTCGATGGTCAAGCATTATCATCGGTGCCGGAACTATAATCGCTTTCGGTTTCGGTTTATTCCGTGAAAAGATTCTGGCAGCTCTTGGTATCGCAGGGCCGCCTTGAGCCGCGTTACTTCCCCGCGAAGCTCGATGGGGGATTTACCCTTGGTCCCGCAAGCGTAGCATTTATCCCCCAAGCCGTCGCCGGTATTCCAATAGCCCGCGCACCGGTCATTCCCGCAAACCATCGTCACGATTTTTGAAATGTCCATGCCTCTTGCCTCCGGCCCGTTCGAGGGCCATCCTGTAGAGGACCGCTCGGATTCCAACCCGATCCGCCGGGCCCGGTGAGCGACTGTTACCGCTCCCGGGCTCTTCGTTTTAATCCCAATAGGGCTTGCCGATAACGGAAGGTGGCCGCCCGTTGGCCCTGTCCACGTATTCCCGGCGGAAATCATCGGCCGCCGCGATGCTGACGCCCTGTTGGTCCACCCGATCAAGGGCCAGGAGCTTGGCCAGTTCGGTCCGGTCCTGGTCGGACATGTAGTCACAAGGTTCCACCCGGCGGGAGGGCAGGGCATGAATCGTGATCCAGCCCCACGCGGTTCCCCTTCCCCCCGTCACGCTCCAGGCCCGCCCGCTCCGGCGTTTGAGGGCCGCCTTGATCTCTCTGATGGCTTCGTTCCGATCCATGGTTTCTTTCCCTCCGTTTTGTCCCGTTCGTTTCATGTTTAAGATTATGAGTTAAACTCATATAAAAGTCAAGAAGAAAATACAGGCCCGGAAGGCATAGGGGCATCCGGCGTGGGGCGCCCTCGAACCGCCCGCCGATTTCTCTTGACTTGAATATGAGTTTAACTCATAATATCAGGAGAAAAGAGAAGTGAGGCGAGAACAATGAGCGGCAAGGTTTACGAGATCATCACGGACCGGATCATCGAACAACTGGAGAAGGGCGTGGCCCCGTGGCGAAAGCCCTGGAACGCCGAGCAGGGGTTCCCCCGGAACCTCGTGACGGGCAAGCCCTACCGGGGCGTGAACGTGTTCCTTCTCCACGCGGCAGGGTTTGAATCCCCCTACTTCCTCACCTTCAAGCAGGCCCGGCAGTTGGGCGGCCACGTCCGGAAGGGGGAAAGGGGCCTTCCGGTCATTTTCTGGAATTGGATCGAGAAGGAGAGCCGGGAGCGCCCCGGCGAGATCGAGACGATTCCCTTCCTCCGCTACTACACGGTCTTCAACGTCTCCCAATGCGAAGGCGTCCAGGCTCCCCAGGAGAACCGGGCCAGGACCCACGAGCCGATCCGGGCTTGCGAGGAAATCGCCAAGGGCTACCGGAACGGCCCGGAAGTGATCCACGGCAAAACCCAGGCCGCTTACCATCCTTACTTCGATATGGTTTTCATGCCCTCCCCGGAAGCGTTCACGACCGGAGAGGAGTACTACGGCACCCTCTTCCACGAACTCACTCATTCCACCGGGCACGAATCCCGCCTCGCCCGGCAGAGCTTCAATGAAACGGCTTCCTTCGGGTCCTACAGCTACAGCAAGGAAGAATTGGTGGCCGAAATGGGAGCGGCATTCCTGTGCGGCATGGCTGGTATCAGCCCGGCGGTGATCCGCAATCAGGCCGCCTACCTCAAGAATTGGATCGACGCGCTCCGGGGTGATTCCCGGTTGGCCATCCAGGCCGCCGCCCAGGCTCAAAAGGCCGCCGATCTGATTCTGGGAATTGAGGCCCGGAAGGAACCCGAAGAAGAAGGAGAGGGCCGGGGTTCTCCGGGGCCGGTCCTCGAACGGATGCCCCTACGCTCCACCTCCCCGTCTCTTTTTTCTTGACTTTGATATGAGTTTAACTCATAATAGCAAGCATGAACGGAACGGTAACAAAACGGAGGGTTGGCCGAGCGGTCGAAGGCAGGGGCCTTATAAGCCCTACGGGGGTAACAGCCCGCGCGGGTTCAAATCCCGCACCCTCCTCCAAGTTTTCCAAAAGGAGAAAAGCCGATGGATAACCAGAAGAGAGCCGAATGGGGAGAGAGGGCCGTCACGAACGGCACCCCCGACACCCCCCACAACGACGCCCTAACGAACCTCACCGACGCGCTGGCCAACATGATGCACTTCGCCCACGCGCAAGAACTGGACTTCGGGAAGGCCCTCGAAGCGGCCCGCGTCCACTTTGGCGACGAAGCCGAATCGTTCCCGGACGAACTCCCGAGCTTCCGGGTCAAGGTGGAAGTCTCCGGCGGGGTGGCCGAAGTGACGGAGTGCCCGCCCCAAGTGGACGTGGTGATCGTGGACCACGACAACTGCGAAGCGACGGAAAACGAGAACGAGCGCTGCCCGGAATGCCGGGCTCACTTTGAAAACAAGGAGTAAACCCATGCAACCTATCCCCATCGAATTTACCCGCGAACAACTGGACACCCTCCAGAACATTATCCTTCTTTGCGAAGAGGACCACGCCGAACTCCAAAGCAAGGCGAAACTGGACGTGGACCTCGAAAAGGCGGAAAAGGTCCTCGCGGACTGCGCGGCCATGGCGCGGTTTCTCCGGGAAAAAATCGACCGGGAGGACAACGGACCGGAGGACCTCTACAAGTGCCCCTTCTGCAAGGGGGAAAACGTCTCGCTTCCCCATCACGTCAATTGCAACACGGGCCAGATTGGCCGCCAGTGCGATTCTCATTACTACTGCGGGGATTGCCTGACGGAAGTAACCTACCTGATGACCTACAAGCGGACCAATCCCGCGCCGCTCCCAAGCAAGCAGAAGGGGAACCGGAAATGACCGCCCCCGTTCACGAGCTTACCAGGGCCCTCGCTCCGGAATTGGGGGAAGGGTGGCGGGCCGAAATCCGGGAGGACTACGCCCACGGCGCCACGCTTCGCGGCCCGGAGCGGGACGAACTCTTCGTCCACGAGGCCTCGTGGCCCCCTTCTTCCCGGGGCCGGGTGGAGATTTCGGCCCTCTGGCCCCGCTACTGGCAGCCCAAGGGGAACGGCCAGGGCCAGCGGATCGATCCCCGGCCCACGAGGGAAAAGGACTGGCTCAAAATCACCGTGGCCCTCGCCCGGGGTCCCGCCGTTATCGCCAAGGAAATCCAGCGGCGGCTCCTTCCGGAGTACCGGAAGTGGATGCCCGAAGCCCTTCGCCTCTACCGGGATACGCGGGACGCGGCCCTCACCCAGGCCGAAACCCTCCAGGACCTCGCGGACATCGCGGGGGCCAGGCTCGAAAAGTTTTCCGGCGACCGGCCGGACCGCTTCTTCATCCGCGCCCAGGACCGCTATTGGGCCGAAATCCGTTATTCCTGCGGAAAGGTCGAGTTCCACCGCCTGAACGTGGACCCCCACGTGGCCCGGGAAATCCTGGAAGTGCTCGTGAAGGAATACGGGAAGGAAGAGATTGAAGCAAAGCAATCCAACGGATAGTCTATTAGGGGAGCCCATGGGTAAAACAGCCAAAATCGATTACTTGAAACTGGGCAACATGTTGAGCCCCTTGGTGGATCGGCGGGAGAAACCCCCGCCAAGACCTACCCCGGAAGGTTCGGATTCCCCTGTGATCCGTTTTCAACGGGCATTAAACAAATACCTCGAAAGCCATCCGGGAAACCCCGGACGGGCTTATATCTCCGCGCAATTCTGGGATGAGTTGCGGGCCGATCCGGCGGCCGGAGAACTCATCCGCGATGCCCGGCCGGGCGAAAAGGAAGCGGCCGGAATCCTGTGCGGGGTGGCTCTTTTCCTGGATTACGAGGCCAGGGACCTGGCCATCCGTTTTGAAGGGGAGTGCCTTCGATTATGAACAAGCCCAGGTCCCGTGACACCGGCGGGGAATTGGCTATCGTATCCCTTCGTCCCGGCGGGCCGGCCATCTCCAAGAGCGGCGTCATCGCCGTCTCGCGGGATCCGCTCACCTGGACGAAAAGGGCTTTGGTCCGCATGAAGGCTCCCGGCAAACGAAAGCAAAAGCGCGACGTGGCCGCCCTGATCGAGGAAGCCATGGACCCCAAGACCGTGGCCCTGGCGATCGAACTGACTGGCCTCACCCAAATGGAATTGGCGAATAAACTGGGTGTCCATCAATCGATGATCTCCTACTGGAAGAACGGCAAGCACTTCCCGGACAAGGAACACTTCCTGGCCCTGGCCAAACTCGTGAAGAGATAGGATTTACCAATGGGCAGACGGGACAATGTTGTTACAACCCTCGCAATTCTGGCCATAGCCCTATCGTTGTTGGCGATCTCAAGAGTTATTTGGGGAGGTTGAAAGCCATGCGCCGGATTGCCTTTGCTTTACTCGTGGCTCTGATGGGGTGTTCGGCGTGCTCCGAAGTGCCGGAGGACTTCCACGCCGTCCCTGAAGAAACGGATACCTTTATCAAAGATTTCGAGGCCCAATTAGGCCGGAGAATCCGAAGTGAAGTGGGTTTCACACGAACCCTTCCCAAAAACATTCATGGGAAATGCATTATTGAATTGGGCCATCGCTACGTCGTGATGAACGAAAATACGTGGCCCGTTACCATCAACAAGGCGGCCAACCGGGCCAAGCTGTATCACGAAATGGGCCATTGCGAAATCGGGCGGGATCATGTGGCCCTGAAATATGTAGAGATCGGCCCAAAGCAGATGGGCACCAAAACAATCAACAGCCTGATGATCACGGAACCAATGCTCCAAATAGGCGACTTCGAATGGGATTGTTTCAAGGATTACTATTTTGACGAACTTCTCCGCCAGCCGCTAAAGCCGATGGAATCCTATTGGTCCTGTCCGTACTAATTGCGCTGGAAGGCCCCGGGACCGAACGGCACCAGAAGCGCCGCCGGAACGCAAGGGACGGCGGTTCCCGTGAAGCAAAGTCCCTGGCCGCTCGTGACTCCGCCTGCCCGCCGGGCGTCGATGGTCGCGGTGACGGTTGTATCCTGCCCGCCGGCGCCGGTTCCCCAGAACCCGGCGGTCCCCGCGTTGATGTCCGCGTCGAATTTCACCTGGAAAGAACCGCTCACCCGTTCGTAGCCGTCCCCGATGTTGTTGTCGTATTTGATGGAGCCTGAAACGAAGGTGATCCGCTCGCTGGAATCCGAGTCGTCCAGCCAATCTCCCGTCAGCACGCAATCTTCGAAGACGATGTATCCCACCTGCCGGTAGGTCTGTTCCAAGGTGTAATCGGCCCCGTCGAAGCCGATTCGGACGTAGGTTTCCTGGATCTCATAGACTTTTCCCGTGCATCCCAGGAAATTATCCGCGGTGTCTCCGGTTGGATCGTCCGTCTGGATATTGATCAAGGCGGTTTCGCCTTCTTCCAGATCCGGGAGGTCCACCCCTTCCGTCCCGTCCACCGCCACGATGTCATCGAAAGCCGCCTGGGCGCTGCTGAACCACCCCAACGCCTGATCGTCCGCGCCTACCGTGAAAGTCGGATCGCCAGCCACGGGATTCATTATCGCTTTGGCCAGGGCGATCGTATCGTCATCGGCGTTCCCGCCAATGTCTCCAAGGACGCCATTGCAGTTGTCGCCTTCGTCGAAACAGACGTTGGAAGCGGTGCTCTGGATGCGATCCGCCTGGCCGGCGAGAAGGGCCAGGGCGCCGGCCCCCATGCTCAGGAAGGAAAGAAGCTCGCTACCGCAACGGACCACGCCGAAAGCGGCGCAAAAGGCCAGGATGGACGCAAGAAAGGAATTCCGGGGGGATCGGGGCTTCACGGGCTTTCTCCTATGGGATGGCTGCCCAAAGGAGAGCCGCGCGGGGCTCTAAAATCAAGCCTTCCGCCGCAGATGGAGCAAGGAGCGCTCCCCGAAGAGGTAGAAGACCACGGCGCTTTCGAGGTCCGTGGTGAGTTCCGCCAAGGGGGCGTTCCCGGACGCGAGGGCGTAGATCCAGGCGATCGTGATCAGGAGCACGGCGGCCGGGCGCTGGAGGGCCCGGATGTTGGCCACCCAGAGGGACACGTTGTCCGCCTTGTCCAGGGCCGCGAGGGCCTGGGCCTTCTGGGTTTCGGCCGCCATCAGCTCGATCGCTTCCCGCACGTTCTGGGGCTTGGCCCCGGCGCTCCCCGTGAGCTTGGCCACGATGTTCCGGAGGCCATCCGAAAAGGCGGGAAGTAACGAGGTCAAAACCGTTCCGATAAGCATGGGAGTCTCCTAATTGGGGGCAGGGGACGGACTCGAACCGCCGGCCTTTTGGTTATGAGCCAAACGAGCTACCAACTGCTCCACCCTGCCACCGAAAACGAATTCTTAGATTCCGTCCTTGTCGGTCGGAACGAGATCCACGAAGTAGAACTGTCCCGGCAGAATCTTCCCGAAGGCTTCCGGATTGCTCACCGTGAATTGAAGGTGACCCGCCGGCGTCCATTTGGACCACTGGGCGTTCACGGAACCCTCTTGGCCATAGACCGCGCGGGCCGAAATCTCTTCGGCGCTGATTTGGCCGTCCTGATCGGCACGGCGGTTGACGGACTCAATACACATTTTTAAACGCATGGGAATTCTCCTTTTTTCTCTTGCCTTTTAAGAAGCGAGCGCCAATAGCCGCCTGTTTTCTTCGATTTCCTTCCGGCACCAGGCGTCGAGTTGTTCGGGGGTCATGGCCCAATGTTCCGGGCCGGGCCTGGCGATCCTTGGCCCCTGGATGTGCCCCATATCGCAAATTGATTTGAACCGCCCGCCCCAAGTCAGGCCGTATTTACCGGCCACCTGGCCGAAAACCTTGTAGCGGGGATCTTCCCAGTTGTAGCGCCTGACGGCACCCGTGACGGCGCTCCGGGTCTGCGGAATCCCCAGGTCAAAGGCGAGCGCCTTGTAAAGCCCTTCTTCCGCCGGCGGCGCCGTGAGCGGCTTCTGGGAATGGAACGAATCGCCAAAACTTTTGGCCTTCGTGGCGCCGTTTACCATCGTGAGTCCGAATTCCCCCCGGTCGCGCCCCGTGTAGAGAATCTCCGTATCGATCCCCATCCGGGCCAGGTCGTTTCGCACCAGGGTCACGTAGCCCTGCATACAGGGGGAGAGTTCACCCAACCGGTCCCCCATCAGCGCCGCTCCCGCCGGAGGTCCCGGATTTCCTGTTGAGTTTCGCGCCGGAGGTCCCGGAGGTCTTGCTGGGTCTCGCGCAGGAGGTCGCCATGTTCGCGGATCTGCCGGCTCAACTCCTCCATTTCCTTCTTCAAATCGCCCAGGGCCGGCGTCTTCTCTTCGAGTTGGCCCACGCGGCGCTGGATTTCCTCCACCTGGGCGGCGCTGGCGGGGTTGATGATGTTTTCCCGGGCGATGTAGGCCCCCAGGCAGAACAGGAGGCTCACGAGGGCACCGGCGAGGAACCCCGTCCCGGCCTTGGCGCCGCGGAAGTTGAAGTTGAAAAGGCCGCCTTCGGGAGCGCTCACCGGGAGTTCCTCCGGGCGCGGCGCCAGGCCGCGAGGTCCTGCCCGATCTGGCAGGCGATGAAGAGGAGGGCCGCAAGGCAGAGGAAGAAGAGGACGACGGCGAGAAGGGGAAGGAGACAGGCCCCCGCGACCGGGACGGCGAACGCCAGGAACGCCCAGTAGAGAAGCCGGAAGAAAAGTTCTGGCAGGGTGCCATCCATGGGAAAATTCTGACTACGAGCGGCCCCGCCCGCAAAGGGCCGCTCCCGAAAGTCTGACTACGACCGGGGGGAGGGGGGAAGGGCAGGACTCAGGGTTGCCGCGAGGGCTTCGAGGATATTCCTTCCCTCAACGTTCTCCGCTCTTGCAACTTCGCCACCGCCTCGGTGGGCAGGTCGGTTTCCGCGATCACCCCTTTGCGGAGGAGGGCGTCCACCAGGTCTTCGGAGAGGCGCATCATGCCCCCGTCCGTCGCGGCGAGCCGTTCTTTTTTCCCCTCAGCCTCGATCTGCTTTTGGGCCTCCGGCCACGCGGCCTCGATTTCCTCCCACGTGGGCTTGGGGCGGGGGTCGTGCCATCGGATTTTCTCGTAAGCGGCGCGGGGATCGCCGCCGAATTCACTGGCGATGGTTCCGGGGTCCAGGCATCCGAAGTACTGGGGCGCCGGGCGGAGAAACGCGAGACAGAAAGCTACGTCCATGACTCACCCCACCTTCTCGATCAGGACGGTCGCGTAAACTTCCACCGTGGAGGAATCGACCGTTCCCCCGGCCCCCAGGCCGTCCGTCGTCTTGGCTGTCGTGCAGTAATACTGAAGTTCGACGGTCTTCTGGGCCGCCAGCGTGAATTCGCAGAAGCCGTTGCCATAGGCGTTCACATTGACGGTTTGATGGATTCCCTCGCCCACGCCCAAGACGGCGGAATCGGTCACGTTGTAGAGCCGCGTCTTCGTGGCATTCGATCCGGTGCCATGCCGGATCGGGCAGCGCCAGCGGGCCCGGTAGGTCCCCGCCGGAAGGGTCATTTGATTCGACGCGAGAGAAGCCCCGCTGATTTCATTCGTCACCACTGTGTTTAGTGGCCTCGTCTGCCAGCTCCCGGCCGTCGAACCGCCCGCGTGGGTTCCCCACGTCATTTGATGGCGAACGTGGAGGAGCTGGGGCGCTCCGCCGCCGCCGCCGGTCGCCGCGAACTCCACGTCGTCGGCGTTCTCCGTGATCTGCATTCCAGCGCCAGCTTTGAGCTTGCGGAAGCGCAGGTCCACTCCGCTCTTGTCCTTGAAGACGCCCGCGCCGTTCGCTCCCACGTTGGAAGCCGTGTTGGCCTCGCCGGTTTCGCTTCCCCAGGCCACGTCGAAATCCGTCGCGGAGTTCTTCTTGAGGATTTGCCCCGTGGTCCCGCCGCGCGGGAGCACGTAGTACCAGTTCGCCGGGCCGTCCGTGACGTGGCCCGGGTCCTTGCCCAGGTTCCCGTTCGTCTTCGAGATGATCGCCATGCCATTCCAGCTGGCGAAGTGCCCTTGCTGGTAGGTGCGCCCGGAATTCCACGGCAAAGCGTTCCCGAATTCGGTCGATAGATCGTTCAGCCAGGCGTTGAATCCGATAATCGGGGTCGTCACGTGGCCGACCAGACTGAAGCCGAAACCGTTCACCGTGTAGGAAGCGCCGCCCGTGGGAGCGGCGTTCCCTATCCTGTCCGTTCCATTCCGGTTCAACGTAATGAGATTCGATCCGCCCAGGTCGATCCATCCGAAGCGGATTCCCGGATTCGCCGCGATGGAAGGCAGGTTGAAAACGACGGGATTCGCCGCTGAATTTACGAGAAATAATTTGTCGGCGTCCGCTCCGGTCAGGTTGATCGTCAGCGTCCCGCTCGAATCGGCGGTGGCGGCCGTGAGAATCCATTGGTGGAGCGGGCCGCGAAGGCTCCCCTGCAACGCCCAGGCGCCGGCCGACTTCTTGTAATAATCCCCGTTCGCCGTATTGACGTAGAAATCCCCGTTCACGCCCAGGCCGCTCGCCGGAGCGCCGGCGCCCGTGAGGACCTGGGAACCGGAAACGCCCGCTTCCCCCTGGAACCCCACCCGGACGGCCCGGACGCCGCCGGGCGTCACCCGGACGTGGATGGTCTGCGGTTTAACGACGACGGCGGGCATTTTAGCTCGTGGTGATCTCCGGGGTCAGGGTGATTTTCCCCTTGAAGTAGCAACGGGCCTCGCCGGCCGGGGATTCCAGTTCGAGGTCGTAATACCCCTTCGTCCAGGTGAAGGCGGATGTTTCGGCGTCCGTGAGCTTGAAGAGCTTCGCCTGTCCGTTGGCCGCGTCGGTGATGACCATGCGGTTGTTCGCCGTGGTGCATTCGAGGAGGACGGTCGAAGTGGAATCCTCCTTTTCCCGGACCTTGGCCCGGATCGTGTAGCCCGTGAGGTTCAGGGGCGTGACCTCTTCGTCCTGGAAGAACTCCGTAAACAACTCGAAGTCGTCTCCCTTGCGGATCTCGAAGTCCAGGACGGCGTAGGTGGGGGGGAGTTTCATTGGACACCTTTATGGGTTGAAGGGCGGCGCGGGCGGAACGGGTCCGATGTAGAATGCGAAGCGGTAAAGCCGCAGGTCATTATTTCCTACATCAACGAATGCGACATCAATCCCATTCAAAGCTGTTAATGCACTTCCCGAAACGCCTGAGATTGCCGGTGCTTCACCGATCTGAGCCCAATTCGTTCCATCGAAGCGGAATGCACGAAGAGAGTCGGTTACAGAATCGCAAAGCACTACATCCGTATCGCTGACTGCCGCCAGGGCTGGAGTTCCAACGGATGAAAGCGTCAAGCCGCTTCCAATGAGAGCCCAATTCGTTCCATTAAATCGATAAGTCCGAAGCTGCTTGTTGTCCGAATCGATGAACGCAACATCGGTTCCATTCAGTGCTGCCAATGCGACGCCACCAGTCGTGGGGACAGATAGGCCTGTTCCGATTTGAGACCATGTTGATCCATTAAACCGGTAGGTCCTTAATTGATCGTTGTTATTATCTAAAAATGCAACATCAGTGCTATTTAATGCTGCCAGGGCCGCCGGGCCTGCACTCGCAATATCCAACGAGCTACCCACCAAGGACCAATCCGTTCCATCAAAATGAAGTTTACGAATATCACCGGTGGTTGCGTCGAAAAAAGCAATATCCGATCCGCTCATGGCGGTCATGGCGGGAATGCCACCGCCAATGATGGTGTAGGCATTTCCCACCTGACTCCAGGTGGTACCATCGAAACGATATTTCCTGACTTGTTGGCTGGGATAATCGTAATAGGCGACATCGGTGCCATTGAGGGCCGCTAGTGCCACATATGTGGATCCGGCGATGTTGAGATCGTTTCCGATCTGGCTCGCCCGGATATATTTGGGCTTTACGTAATTCGCCAAAAATCGTTTAGTTACAGCATGGAGGTCCGCCGTCGGATCGCCTGAGAGCGTCAATAGGCCTGTCATGAGGTCCCCGGCCTTCCTGACGTACATGGCGTTCAGGGCCGCGAGAACCTGATTGAGCGTCGAGAGAGAAGGAGTAATCCCTGCCGCTTCCAGGACCGCCATCAGCTCTTCTTGGATCATGTTCGACCAATGGGCGTTGTGGCGGGAGGCCGGGACAGTCGGCGGATTGGCGTTCTGGAATCCATGCTTCCCAGATCCATACTTGTCCACTTGAGGATAAGCCGGGTTTCCATCGGGCCAATTGGGGCTGGGGATTCTGTCCATTTTCTTACTTCCTTCTTTTTTTATTCCACCGAAGCCCGCACGAGGAGCTTCCAACTCGCCAAAGTAATGTTCTGGGTGAGCCCTGAACCATCGATCACGGTAATGACGTTCGTGGCCGAGCCGAAGCGCCCGCTGTAATTGGTAGCGTCGGCCTTGAGGGTGAGCCCCATGTTCGCGGCGTCGCCCCGCCAGGGGAATTCGATTTCATCCCCCGCGGAATAGCCGTGTTCCCCGGTGATGCACTTCAAGACTCCCCAGAGCCGCTTGGGCTGTACGCCCAGGTTGTGGGCCGTGGGGCCGATGGCGGCGGCGGCCGTGAGGGTGATCTGGGCGCTCTCGAAGAACTTGGCCCGCCAGGTCGTCCCGTCGTGGTAAAGCTCCCGCCGTTCGTCCTCCACCCAGACGCGCCAGCCGGCCTTGGGGACGTAGAAGGCCCACGCCCCATCCCGGTAAACGGCGATCTCTCCCGCATGGGTCGCCCAGGCCCCCGTGGGAGAGCTTCCCACGATGTATCTCCCGCCGGCGGCAGGAGAGCCGGGAGGCGCCGAAAGGTCCCGGTCCAGGATGGAAAGGTGGACGACGGCATCCAGTTTCTTGATGTCGTCGTTGCTGTTGGCGCCCCATCCGCTCTCGCGGTTGGCGTAGCCGTAGCGAAGGCCAAGGTTAGGTCCGGTAGTGGCTGGCATTAGTACTGATTCCCTCCCCAGTATTCGCCCCAGGCTTCATCCCATCCGACGTTCGAGTATTCGAACGTGAACAGCCCATGGGATGGCTGGAAGTTCTCGAAGAGGCATTCCAGGAGGGCGTCCTTGGAGGCCCCCTGGCTCGCCGTGGAAACGATCCAGTTGAAGCCCGCCGCGTCGTCGGCGTAATAGAAATCATCGCACTCGCTCTCGCAGGTGAACGGTGGCGGCGTCGTGATCGTGATGGTGTATCCGAGGGCCGACGCGATGCCGGTCCAGAAGCCAGGGCTTCCGTCCGCCGACCCGAAAAGATGGGCCAGGAGGACCTCGATCCGTTCGGCCAAGGTGGACGGGGGCGACGTACAGGGGTCCGGAAGGCCGTTGTCCAGCTCCCATTCGTCGATCAGCTCTTCCACGGTGGAAGGAAACCCTTCGCTGATGAGGTCGTGGACGCGCCCTTCCACCCGGGCGAGTTCGGCCCCCAGGGCGTAGAACATTTTCGCCGTATTTGAGCCGGCATCCCGCGGCCACGCCCGGCCGCGCGGGAGAAGGGCGAGAAGGAGCGCCCCGTAGTCCGCCTGGACGTGCCTGCGGATCACGGCCACGTGGGCGTCCCCCAGACGGCGAGTTCGCTGCCCGTGTGCGTCACGTTCCCGGACGGAACGGTCAGGGTGAAATCCTTGACGCCGGCGGCGCTCGAAATGGCTTCCCGGAGCTGCGAGAGAAGGAGCGTATCCCCGGGCTTGTGGACCCGGCGGAGATAGTCCCGGACCTGGGTGGCGATGTTGGCCTGGACGGTCGCCAGCACGTACCCGGGCTGGAGGGTCAAGGATGTAAACGTCAGGTTGAGGGCCTTGGCCACCAGGGCAAACACGGTGATGGTCGGCAGGTTCGGCGCCTTCGAGACGATGTAGTTCTGGACTTCCGTCCGCTTCGAGGCGTCGGGAAAGACCGGATCCGGGCTGTCCCCGGTGACGAAGGCGATTCCAACCGTCCCAAGGCCATTCATCCGGGGAAAGACCCATGCCCGGGTGACGCCCGAGACTTCGAGGGCCCACCGCTCGTAATCGGCGTCCCGCCCCGTAAAGGGACGGTTGCGCTTCAATTGGAGGAGTCGGGAACGGTATTGCTCCGTCGTCTCCGCGAGCGCCCCACCCACGAACCCCGTCGCGGCGGCCGTGGCGGTCGAATTGACCCCCGTGATGGGGGATACGAGGTCGAGGGTGTCCCCATTGGCCAGGTCGCTATCCGGTCCCGCTTCGAGGGCCGTCACGGCCACGGTGGCCGTCCCGCTGGCGATCGTGACCAGGGAGTCCGTGGAATAGAGGCGCCCGAGCCGCTTGATCTGGGTGAGGGCCGGGATGTTGGTCCCGTTCGTGCCGGTGAACGTCACGTCGCGCTTGGACGAAACGGCTTGCTTCTGGGGCTGGCCGAGTTCCGAGCCGTGAAGGGGCAGATAGTCCGCGTCCGCCGTGCTTACGAAGAGCTGCCGGGAGCCCCAGGCGATGAAGGCGTAGAGCATGTGGACGGCGCCGGCGAGGGCACGGGCCACGACCTTGGCCCACATGCGGCGCAGGAGGCTTGGGAATTCCCCGGCCAGATCGGTGAATATCCGGTCGTCGATTTCCTTCAACGTGGGCCTTGCGAAAGCCATCTACTTCTCCAACTGCGCGTCCCATTCCTGCTTGAACTTGAAGGCCGGTTCTTTTTCCCCGGGCCGGAACACCTGGATGGACCGGACGAAGTGCCGGGGCGGATCGTGGGAGCGTTCCACCGTCACTTCCACGCGCTCCGCCACGCCGTCATCCACGAGCCACTTGAGGGCTTCTTCCGTATATTCCTTGATGCGGGCGGCGAGTTGTTCCCCGCCCCCCTGGACGTATTCCCTATCCAGGAGCCATTCGCGGGAGCCGGTGGAATCGCCCGGAACGTCCGCGAGGCCGGGGCTATCCCCCCACCATCCACTCCGCCCCCTCTCCGGATCGGGAAGGAGGTCGTCCTCCAGGGCGCGGGCCTCCGTGAGAAGGGAGATCAGGCACGCCGTTTCCAGCCCGCCGTCTTGCAAGAATTCCCCGTTCTCGAACACGAGGTCCGCGTAGCCTTTTTCTTCGTCGTATCGCAGGAGGAGGTCCATGGCTTAGGGGTTGGGGACTCCCGTCGTGGCGTTCTGGGTATAGGTGGGCGAGGCGTTTTCCGGGTGGGTGTGGAGGCTGTGGGTCGTCCGGATTTGGGCCATCGTCCCGGCGCCGTCGCTCACGTCCCCGCTGGCCGTTACATCGCCCTGGACTTCGAGATCTCCATGGGAAATCACCTTCCCCGATCCGGCGGGGTAAAGGTGGATATTCCCCGCGGCGTCGCAGAGGACCTTCTGGCCCGCCTGTCCGTATTGGGCCGATTCGCCGGAAGCGAGGTTCCTGACACGCGAAGCCCGATGATCGGCTCCGAGGGCGATGGTGATTTCTCCGTCCAAACCCAGGCGGATCACGACAACTTCCGAACCGGCCGGAGGATTCGAGGAAAAGCCGAATTGCTGGTAGCGGAGGACTTTCGAGAGGACCTCCCCGGCCAGGCCTTTGACCTGGATTTCCTGGACGCCGGTCGAGTCATTTACCGCTTCCAGGACGCCGATGAAGATCATTCCCCGGAGGAATTTGGCGAGCATCTTATTCCTCCTCTTCGATGGCCGAATCGATCCCCAGTTCCGGCTCCGGGATCAGCTCGAAGGCTTCTTTCCGCGCGAACGTGAGGTCCGAAATGAAGCCCTCCTGGTCGTCCAGGATGAAATCGACCTTGGAGAGGATCATTTCGCCGTTCACACGGAGCCACGGGCTCTCGATTGGAACGAGGAGGTTCGGCTTCCAGAGGGGCGGGACGCCCGAACCGGCCGCCGGCTGGCGCCAGCCCTCGACCTTCACCCCTTCGATGGAGCGGGACCGGCCCGCCCGGACGGAGGCCTCCCACTTGGCGCGGGCCGCGAGGCTTCCCGGATCGGAGCCCCCCGCCGAAATCACGAGGGGCCGGAAGCGCGGGACCCCCGCGTCCTTGGCGGATCCGTTGAGCTGGGTCGCCAGCGCCCCGCCGAAATCGTCCGTGGGGGCTTGCTGGGCGAGAATCTTGTACGTGCTGTGGCGGTCTTTGGCGGAGAACTTTCCCCCGCCGGCGGTCATGTCCTCCTGGGCGAGCTTCCCGGTGGCCCGGTCTTTCCCCGCGCGGGTGAGAAGAACGCCGCCGTTCCCGTCCGAGACGGCCAGGACAGCCCGTTTCTTGCAGTACTTCTCGATGACGCTCCAGGCCGTTTCGCCGGGGGCCACCCGGATCATGGGGAATTTCTCCCCGATCGAAAGGCCGGGGGAAACGCTCACTTCCAGGCCGAAGGGGGCCGCGAGCTTGCGGGCGAGTTCGAGGAGGGAGAGGCCCGCCAGCTCCCCGTAGAATTCGGAGCATTCCACGAGGTCCTGGACGGCATCGAACCCCGAAACGGAGAGGTCCCGGCTGGCGGCGCCGAAGGAGGGATTTGCGTCCCCGATGAATCCTTTGATGACCCGCTCCGTCCCGATCCAGACTTCGCATTCATCGAATTCGTTGATGGGGAAAGGGGAAGCTAAATTGTCCCGTTCATCGCTCAGGGTGAGCTGAAACGAATTGGAGAGCGTCTCCATGCTCCGCGTGATGCGGACGCCTTTCCATCCCTGATAGACCTGTCCGCCCGTCACGAGAGTGACGGCGTTCTCCGGCCGCAGGGGATCGTTCCAATCAGCGGGCATCGGTCAAGAACCTCAAGGCCGCGGCCGGCGGCGGGAAACCGGGGTGGGGGACGTTGTTGCGGGCCTGGATTTCCTCATACCGGAGGGCATCCCCATGGAAGTCCCAGGCTTCCACGAGAAGAGGACGGGGATTCTCCCGGGGAATCTCGACGATCTTCGAGAGGTTGGCCGACCGGGCGGCGATGTCCGCGGCGATTGTCGCCCGCAGGTCCTGGAGGCGGCCGAAAAGATCGTCCGGCGCGGTTTCCAGGAGCGCATCGATGTCCGAAAGGAGAAGGTCCCGGAATTCTTCGGCCTGATCGATGCTCTCGAACTGCATGTCCGCCAGGGCTTCCCCGGCCAGGAAGGCGGACGAAATCCGCACGAGGGCCAGCATGGCCGCCTCGTTTTTCGCTTGCTGGACGCCTTGGGGCGTGGCCTGGGAGACGGGCGGGCGATCGCTTCCGAAATCCAGGAGTTCGCGGTACTTGGCGAAGAGGTCCGGCACGGAGAAGAGCCCCTTGAGCTTGCGCCCCAGGTCCATGATCCGCTGGGCGAGAAGCGCCGGCTGGTTAATGAGGTTCTGAACGTCCGCCTTGATCTGGGCGATCTGCCGCTGGTAGCTCTCCACCTGGGCCACGACGCCCTTGACCGCCGAAGCCACCGATTCGTAGGCGGCCGTCACGTCCTCAATCAGGGCCTTGGCCGAATCGATGACGTGTTGGGCCGCTTCGAGAAGGCTGAACGTTTCCTCGAAATTCGCCGCCTCTTCCTCCTGGCCGTCTTCGGAGGCCTTCCGTACGGCGGCGGCCGTGTCCCTGCGGACGGCGGGGGATTTCTGGCGCGAAGCCCGCTTGAAGGTGATGCTGAATTCCGCATAAGCGCCTTCGTCGTTCAGGCGCTCGTGAACGGTCCACTGGCGGACCTGGACGATCTCCGGGGCCCGGGTCGGGACCACGAGCTGGCCGGGGCCGCTTTGTTCGAGGGCGCGTTCAAGGAGATCCCGCAAGAGGTCGTAATCGTCCCCGATGACGTAGGCCGTGACGTTGAAAGTCGGGGTGACGCCCCCCAAATCCTGGGAGCTTCCCTGGTCTTTCTGCGGGAATTCGTTGTCCGGACCCCTCCGGCCGCCGGCCTTGGAGTGTTCCTGCACGTAGAACCGGGCGCCGCGGAAAGACGCCGGACGGTATCGATCGAGCCAGCCCATAAATCCTCTACGCCGGATCGGGGACCATGTTCGGCCCCATCCGCGCCCACGTTTCGAGATTGATCCCTTTGGCCTCCTTCGCCTGGATGCGCGTTCCCGGCGGGGCGTTTTTTAGGGTGACTTCTATCGTCCCGCGGGGCGCTTCCGGCGGCCGCCCCCGGGCGCCGGCCATGGAACGGACGATCTCCCCGCCCTGGACCCCCGCGAGGGCCTTGGGGGAAGGGACGTTGCTCTTCGGCGGGGCTTCTTCGGTGGAGGCCGTAACGGCCCAGGCGCCGAGCTTCGCAATGCCGACGCCGAGCTTGGCGGCCAAGGAAACTGCCCCCGTGAGGACCGCCCAGATCCCTTTCAGGATTTTCCAAAGGTGGGTGATGGGGTTGATGAAGTTGATGAGTTCGAGGAACCCGAATAAAAAGCCGCCATTCGAGAAGGCCTGGCTGATTTTGACGATCCAGCCGTAGAGATACCGGAGCCCCAGCACGAGGCCCGTGGCCCCGGCGATGAACCATCCGATGGGCGTCACGCCGATGGTGGTCCCCAGGGCCATGATGGCGGGGATGAGGGCGGCGACCGCCGCGAGGACCGGGCCGCCGATGATGGCCCCCATGCTGAGAAGGGCGAGGTTCGCGGGTCCGCCCACGAAGTTCGAGACGGCCGTCACGATCCCCCAGAATTTATCGAACTGATCCAGGAGGCGCCCGATTGTCTGCCCCGCTTCCTCCGGGGCCGGGATGAAGGCCTCCAGGGATTGGGTCAGGCGGTCGATGACCTGCCGTCCCCGTTCGCTCTGGAGGAATTTGTTGAAGGCCTCGATGAGGGCCGTTGCCGCGGGGAGTAACCGTTGCCCCAGTTCGTTCCGGAGCCCGGCGGCCGAGCCCCGGAATTCCTTCATGGCCGCGTCGAACGCCCGGGCCCGGGCGATCTCCTGGGGATCGAAGAACCCCGCCCGCCCCTGGGCTTCTTTCGTGAGATCCGCGATCCCACGGCTCCCCGAAGAGAGGAGTTCGAGCATCCGGGCGTAGTTCGTCCCGAAGAGCCGGAAGGCGATGGCGTTCCGGAGGTTTTCGTTGCGGACTTTCCGGAGGGCGTCGGCCGTCTCCCCCAGGAGCGCTTCGTTCGACTTGAGCCGACCCGCGTTGTCCCGGAGGCGCACCCCCAGGGCGTTGAAGGCGAAGGCCGCCGGACCGGCCCCCTTGAGGGCCGCGTTCCCGGCGCTCTTCGAGAACTTTTCGAGGGAATCCCGGAGCGCTTCCGTCGAAAGGTCGGCCCGTGACGCCCCCAGGGCGAGCCCCTGGATGGCAGCCGTGGAAATGCCCACGTCCCCGGAGAGTTTGGATATTTCTTCCCCGGCCCGTGCAGTCGAATTGAGAAGAAGGAAGAACGCCCCGCCGGCGGCGGCCCCCATCAGGCTGATGCGGCGAAGGGCCGTCCCAACGGCACCAGCCACGTCGGAGGCCTTCCGGTGGAGCTTGCCGAAATCCCCGATGATCCGGTCGAATCCAGCGGCGCGGCCAAGGGCGCGGAGCTTGTTGTTCAGCTTGGAGACGGGCTTGCCAACGTCCTCGATCCGCCGGTTGAAGCGGTTGAGGACAGCGATCGATTTATCGGCGGCGCGGATCGCGTATTCCAGGCTGAATTTCTTGGCCATCGCCCAGTTTCTCTCTCAGCATATCGGCGCATTGGGCCCACCAGAGCAGGGTTTCGAGGTCCTGTTCCTCTACGAATCCGGGGTCTCCGAAGGCGAACCCAACGATTGCACCAAGTTCTTTAAGATCGCGTTCAGTCCAGGCAAAAAAGGGAGGACGTATTCCTCCACTTTCTTGTAGTCCTCGAAACAGAGCTGATCGATCACGACACGGGGCTGGGCGGTGAGCCGTTCGGTGAGAATTCCGATCGCTTCCTGGTGGGTATCGTATTTGAGGGTCCGGAGGACCTTGAACCGGACCTTCTCGAATTCGAGCTTCTCGATGACGCGATCTTCCCCCTTGCCGGTGTTCTTTAGAACGATCGGCTCAGTAAGGGTGATGGTGTGGACGATTTCCCTTTCCATCTTACGCCGCCCCCTGGAATTCCTGGGCGCTCTTGGCGCTGATCTCGAACTGGATGTTCCCCTCTTCCGTCTCGATGTCGCCGTCGCCCACGTAGTCCGCTTCCTCGAACACCACGACCTTGCCGTTCCGCAGTTCGAGTTCCACCGTAGCGGCGGAGAGGTTCAGGATGTCGTCCACCGTGAGGTCGCCCCGGTCGGAGATCTGGCAGGAAAGCCGGGCGTCCTGGCCACGGACCTTGAGGCCATGCCGTCCGTCCGGGCCGTTCTTGGCTTCCTTCTTGAGGCGGCCCAGGTTGTACGTGGCGTTGCCCACGACGGGATGCCGGACCCCGTTCACCTTGAGCCCTACGAGCCCGAACCATTCGGGGTTTGTTTTTTCACCAGCCATGGAGGCCTCCCGGTTCCGTCAAGCGGTCATTATTGGACCGCGAAATCCATCCGCGTCGCCATCTGCTGGAATTGCTCCGTGAGCTTGGGGAAGGCGAACACGTCGAAGCGGTCTTTCCCGCCGCTCACGGCGCTGGCGTCCTTGACGAACTGGTCGTAGTCGTCCAGCCAGCCTTCCCGCTCCCAGAGCTTCGCCCGGATGATGAGTTCTCCCTTGACGGTGTTGGGGCTCACCGAAGCGAGGCCCGGCTTTCCTTCGTGGGCGTTCGACACCTTGATGTGCCGTGGATACCGGGCGGCGATGTAGTTGTTCCAATCGTATCGAATCCGCTCCAGCTTGTAGGCCGTGTTGGGGTCGTAGAAGCTCTCATCCGGCGCGTTCTGGGCGTCCTTCTTGTAGGTCGTGACCAGCCGTTCGATGGCCACCTGGCCGTCCGGGGTCGGGATCGTCGTGGAAATCCCGGAGGTGAGGAGCGAGTTCCGCTCCGTCGAATCGAACTGATCGGCCGGAAGGGGCGGAAGAATCCCCTTGATGACGAGGGTCTTGAAGGGCCGGGCCGGATTGGCCAGGGCGTGGGGCGAAATGGCCCCCACGAGGCCCGCCGCCTTCTCGTAGTAGGGGAAGGGCTCGCCCGTCGCTTCCACGATCCCGAAAAAGCCGTTGTTGTGGGTGTCTCCCAGCGTGGTCAGGGTGGAGAGGTTCCCGATCGCGCCCGAATAGGCGACGGAACTGATGGCCTTGTTGGCGTCGAACCGGGCGAGAAGATCCGGCTTGACGAGGCCCACGTTGGCCGAATCGGTCCAGGGGAAGGCCCAATTCTGGTGCCATTCGTCTCCGATGGCCGCCAGAGGGGTGGTGATGTCCGGATTCCCGGTTCCGCCCGACATGGCGGTCACGGCGCACGAGAGGCCCGCCGGCAGGGCGTCCTCCGTGTAGTAATTGTTCCGAAGGTCGATGGCGTTCCCGGCTTCGCCCTTGTGGCGGGCGGTCACGGTGACGGTGGCGGTCACGACCCCCGAAGTGACCGGAAGGTCCGTATCCGCGTTGATGGCCGTGTTGAGCGCCGAAGCCACGGTGGCGGCGGTGGCGCCGCTGGCGACAGCCACCGTGAGGCGGCGTCCGGCGATCATGGGGCGCCAGGTCCCGGCCGCCGTGGCCGTACCAGAAAGGACGAAAGTGCCCGTGGCCTGGACCCCCGCGCCGTTGTCCGCGAGGGGGAGCGCCCACACCGCGTCCACTTTGTTGTTGTCGAAGTAGCGGTCGAACATGTGCTTGAGCATGGAGCCCGAGCCGAACTTGGCGGTCTGTTCTCCCTTGAAGATCCGCACGAGCTGGTTGGCCGTGGCCGATCCGCCCGAAAGCTTCTGCCCCCACAGGAGGTTCTTCCAGGGCAGGGTGCCCACCGTGGCCTTGGCCTTGATGCCAAACTCCGTCCGGATGAACGGGAGCTTGAGGTTCGAGGGGATCTGATCGAAGGACATGGGCTACTTCCTCTTGGCGGAGCGATCCGCTTCCAGCTTTTCGGCCCGGCTTTCGGGGGCGGCGGCCGGAGACTCCGCCGCGGGAGAGCCTTCTTCCACGTCGCCCTTGAGAACGCGGCGCGTCCAGAAGGGGGTATTGGGGACTTTCGTAAAAACGTCCTGCGGCAGGTATCCGCCCCGCTCCGGGTCGGGGACTTTGCTTCCTGGCACTTTCGGGCGGACGAAGCGGAATTCCATGGCCTTATGCTCCCGCCTGATAGATGCCGGTCTTGTCGGCCTTCATGTCAGTGTTCACGTCCGCCGGCGGCTGCTCGAATTCGCTGTGAATCTGATCGAATTTCTGCGGCGTTCCGAATTCCTCTTCCGCCGGAACGGTCGTGATGTACGTCGCGGAGAAAGAAACCCGGCGGGTCATCATCATGCTCTCGCCGTCCCGCTTGTGTTCGTCCGCGTCCCCTTCGAGTTCGATGGGCATGCACGCCCCGCCCAGGGTCCGATCGCGGAAAAGGACTTTTTCCACCTGGAGGGCGAGCTGATCGAGGTAATCCTCCAGATCTTCCTCCGGCTTCCGGATGTCCACCCGAGGGACCACGATCCCGATCACGAGTTCCACCGTCCGCGCGTAAATCACGGGCGCCTTCGCGTGGACGCTCGCCCCGCCGCGCTTCGTAAAGACCATGATGTAGGGGTCTTGCCGCTCTTCCATCAGGAACGGCGTCACGAAAACCCGCTGGCCGATGTCCGGCAGGGCGCCGCGCAGGATGGCGGCGGCGCCGTTACGGATCAGCTTTCTGGGGTGTTCGAGATCCATTCATCAATCCTTCGGAAGCTTCTTCAAAACCAGCATGGCCCCCTGGCCTTCGCTGTCCGGCTTGATGTCATCGACGGCATAGGCTTCCCCGTTGATGTCCACTCCATCCCCCCGCTTGGGCGGGATGGCGAAGTCCGGCAAATGGATGCCCAGGACCGGGGCCGTGGAGGAAACCTCCGTTCCCTCCGTTTCGTTCAGCGTCACGACCTCGTGCGCCGCCGTGAAGACCCCGCCGCTTGCGGGTTCGAAGGGGGTTCCTTCCTGGGGCCGGTAGAGGACCGCTCCCGCGTCCTCCCTGAATTTCCGGACCCCCGCCCGGTCCACCCGCCGGGCAATATCCTTCCAGCCCATCAGCCCGGTTACGCTGCAACCGTTCCCTTCACGAGCACCTTGGGCCGGTAGCAGATGGCCAAGGGATTGGATTGGGTGTGGATGTCCGTTCCCCGGCCGTGGTCCATGGGCTCCAGGCTGGCGTAAGCGGGCAGCCCTTCGGTGCCCGCGAAATCGATCATGTCCGCGGGGGCAAAGACCGTATCGAAAGTCTCCTGGGTGCCCAGGGGGAAGAAGTGGCAATCGTCGTCCCCCACGAAGGCGACCGATGTCTTGGAGCCGTTTGCGTTGATCCGGTCCACCGAGGCGTTGTATTCCTCGAAGAGGATGTTCCCGAAGAAGAACCCGGACCGCATGTCCGTTTCCAGGACGTTGACCTGCCGCCCGTTCAGGAGCTTGACGTGGGTCTGGTAGGCTTCCTTGACGCTCTTGTGGGTCGTGAACTTGTCAAAAAATCCCTTTCCGCAGATCCCCATGACGCCGGTCATGGTGTCGCCCATCAGACTGGTTTCGATGGCCCGCCGGACCGCGAGGCACTTGAGCATGACCTCCGTGTTCGCGTTGGTGAGATCGAAACCGACGACCGTCTGGGAAACTCCGAATTCGGTAAACCAGTTGTAAAGCGTGCTCCCGTCCGCATCGAGGACGATCCCCTTGAGCGCCCCCAGGCGGTGGTACTCCAGGGTCTGATCGTGCTTGGCCTTCATGGTTTCGAGGCGCCGCGCCAGGACCCGGGCGTACATTCCCGGATAGTCTTCCCCGGGTCGGGGGCGCATGAGCTGGATGTCCGCCGCCTTGAGGGAATCGTCGTGGGGAATGTGGGGGATGGCGAAGCTCTTGATGGTGGCCTTGCCGTGTTCGTGCCGGGTTCCGGGGGAGCCGAGGGGGCGGCTGGGGAGGAGCGTGAGCACGTTGTTGTCGATGTAGACGGCGACGTGCCGCGTATTGATGCCGCGTTCCGGGAAAATGCCGAGCTGGCGGATGCGCCCGTAGCGGTTCGGGAACATGTTGATGCTCTTCGTCAGGTCCGCGCAGGTGTACTGGTCGGGCGTGAACGGATTTCCGGAGATCACATCGGGGGGCATTTTTCCTTCTCCCTTGGGCCGGCGGCCCGTAAATTCTCGAAGTCAGGCGGGAACGGTCCCCGCGTCAGGCCACGCTTCGAATCACGATTCCCCTGGCGGCGAGCTGATCCAAGGCCGCGGATTTCTGGGCGTCCGTGGCCCCGCCGGGCCAGACTAGGCCCGTGTTCCGGAGGTCCGCGTCGCGGACGATGGCCACCCCTCTGGCGTCCACTCCGTTCGGCGCGGTAACGGCATGCACCAGAACTCCGTAGGCGTCCTCCGTGCCGTCCGTCGCGGCGAAGTCGATTTCCTTCACCTTGCCCGCGCCGGCGGGGACGGTGATGTCGAACCCATCGCCGACGATGAAGTCCGCGCTGCCGTCGGCCAGGGTGAAATTCAGGTGGGCGCCGGCGAAGGCCACGCCGACCGTTCCCACGCCGATCACGTCCCCCTGCGGGTCCGTGACCTGGAAATCACCCGCGTTCGCGGCGGCCTTGGTGATGCGGAGCTTGTAGACGCCGGGGACGGCTTCCGCGCCCAGGGTGACGGCGCCCATGGCCCCGTCGCCCGTATTGCCGCCCGATTTGGCCGCGCTGGTGGGCGGGCCCTTCGACTGGCGGCCGAGCACCTGGCCCACGAGCAAAGCCCGGTCCGAACCGGAACCGGCCAGGACGGTCACGTCCTCGCGGCTGTGGAGGGCGTCCTGTTCCCAGGCGATCAGGTCACTGGAATAGTTCGGCTCGTTCGCGGTACCCATTTTTTCCGGTTCTCCTTCGGCTTTCTGATTTCAATACCAGCGGATCAATTCCGCCGGGAACGTTCGTCGATGAGCTGCTTGGCGGCGGCTTCGAGGGCCGATCCGTTGGTCTGGGCCGTGCCCGAATCGGGCATGGTCCGGCCGCTTACCTCGTTTTTTTCCTCGCCGCCCGCGAGGGCGTCGAAGAGGGCTGAACGGACCGCTTCGGTGGACATTTTCTTTTCGATGAAATCGGCGGCCTTTTCGGGCTGCCTCGCCTTGCCGCAGAGCCGGACGATTTCGGCGTCGATTTTCGAGCGCTCCGCTTCGGCCTCGCTCCGCCCCTGGCGGCGGGCGGATTCGAAATCGATCACCTGGCCGCCGCCCGCGGGCGCGGTGGCCGGGGTGGGAGCCGCCGGGGGAGTGCCCGCGAGGGCGCCGCGCTGGAGGCCAAGGCCCGTCTCGAAGGCCGCTACCGTTTCGGCCGAAACCGCCGGGGCGTCGCCCGAGAGGACTTCGCGGACGAACTGTTCGGGCACGTTGGCCGACCGGGCGATCTGGCCGATCACCGCGTCCCTCCCGCCGGAGAGTCCGGCCCGTTCGGAAATGGCGCGCTCCAGGTTGGTGGCGAGGGGGGAGGCTGGCTTCTGCATCGCGGGGTCTCCAAATTTCTTGGCGGAAGTGCCGCCGGCATTTCCAGACTGACTACGACTCGCCGCTCGCGCAAGAATTTCTTCAAAAGTCAAAACGCCGTCTGAGAGGCCTATACGCCTCGCGTCGCCCGGAACGAACATTCCGGCCTTGGTTTCCCGTACGGCCTTGGTCGTAATGGAACGGGCGCGGGCGACTTTTTCCACGAACATCCCGTAATAATGCTCCACGAATTCTTGGAGCCGTCCCCGCTCGCCGTCGTCGAGGGGGTTGTAGGGGGAGCCGTCCAGCTTGTAGTCGCCGGCGAAAAGTTCCGTGACGAGAATTCCCTCTTTTTCCAGGTTCTTTGTGT
>JBFLVN010000013.1:0-26805 GCA_040758475.1 Bdellovibrionota bacterium | reverse complement strand
CGAGCCGCCCCACGGATGAGAGCGCCATCGAGGCCGTCCGCAAGTGGGTTTCCTGGGGGGCGGGGCCGCGCGCGAGCCAGTACCTCATTCTCGGCGGGAAGGCCCGGGCGCTCCTTCACGGGCGCTCAGCCGTGACCGTGGCCGACGTGCGGGCGCTCGCGCGGCCGGTCCTGCGCCACCGCATCGTCGTCAACTTCCAGGCGGAAGCTGAAGGGGTCACTTCCGACCGGGTGATCGCCGAACTCCTTTCAAACGTTCGAGAAGTCTAAAGATCCGGGAAACCACATGACCGCGCTGCTCGATCCGGCGGTTCTCGCCAAGATCAAGCCGCTGGGGCTTCGCGCCCAGCGGATCGCAGAAGGGCTCTGGTCCGGGCTCCATTCCTCCCGCCTCAAGGGGGCGAGCCTCGAGTTCTCCGAGCACAAGCAATACAACCCGGGCGACGAACTCCGGCACCTCGACTGGAAAGTTCTGGCCAAGTCCGACCGCCTCTTCGTCAAGCAATTCGAGAACGAAACGAATATCCAGGCCGTCTTCGTCGTCGATACGAGCGGTTCCATGGGGTACTGCTCGGGTGGAACGCCTGCCGGCGGCACTGCCGATTCCGCCGCAAGCCTTCCGCCGGGGTCGGCGGCCGTGAGCAAGCTTTCCTATTCGGTGTCGCTCGCGGCCGCCCTGGCCTGGCTCCTCAAGGAGCAGCAGGACGCCGTGGGCCTTGCCGCCGGGGCGGGCGGCCTTGCCGGGTATCTCCCTCCGCGCCGTGGCCCCAAGCAACTCGCCCAGCTCTTCGAGCGTCTTGAATCCCTCCGGGCTGGCAGCGGATCGAGCCTCGCGGCCCTTTGCCGGCCCGTTCTCGAATCCCAGACCCGGAAAACCCTGGTGGCGGTGTTCACCGATTTCCTCGGCGAAACGGAGGAGGATTGGGCCCTTCTGCGCCAATTCCGCTCGCGGGGCAACGAGGTCGTCCTCTTCCACATCCTCGATCCTTTTGAAATCACGTTCCCTTTCAACCAATGGAGCGATTTTGAAGGCCTCGAAGGCGAAGCTCCCGTGCAGGTCGACCCGGAGGCCCAGCGGGAAAGTTACCTGCGCCGCTTCCGGGTGTTTCTGGAGGGTGTCGAACGCCGTTGCGTCGAAAACGAAATCCACTACGTGCGAACTACGACCGACGAGCCATTGGATGGCCCCCTGACTCGCTATCTCGTTTCCCGGAGGAATCGCCGCACGTGATCGAGTGGCTTCATCCGGGGCTCTTGGCGGCGGGGGCGGGGGCCGTTGCGGTTCCCATCCTCCTTCATCTCATCCACCGCAAGCGGGGAAGGAAAATTCCATTCTCCGCGGTCCGGTTCCTGGACGATACGGAACTTCCCACGGCCCGCCATATCCGCCTGCGGGACCGCCTCCTTCTCCTCCTGCGAGTCCTGGCGCTCTTCGCTTTGGCGGCGTGGATCGCTCGGCCTTACCGGGAAGTCCCTGCGGCCGCTTCCCAATTGGGAGATGGTCCCGCCAGCCTCGTCCTCGTGATCGATAATTCCTTCAGCCTTCTCTACCAGGATTCGGGTGAGACCCGCTTTAACCGCGCCACGGCGGCCGCCCGGGCGCTTATCGAAACCTTCCGGGAAGGGGACCGGGCCGCCCTCCTCGCAGTTCTGCCCACGGAGGGCGAGGTGGGGCGGCTTAGTTCCGACAAGGCGGAACTCCTTCGGGCCCTCTCCGCTTTGGAAATCTCCTACGGCCGCCCCGATCCGAGCGCGGCGGTACGCCGGGCGCTCGACCTCCTTCCGCCCACGGAAGGGGAAGACCGCCGCATCTATTTCTTCACCGATTACCAGCGCGCCGGATGGACGCCGCTTGGAAGCCTCTCGGAGGAAAGCCAGGTTCCCCTCGTGCTCGTCGATGCGAGAAAAACTCTTTCGTCGACAAACCACGCCATTCTCTCGGCGCGTTTGGAGGAAACATCTCCTGTGCGGGCCGAATCCCAGCCGGTCCAGATCGACGTCGGAAACTTCAGCGAAAGGGGAGGGGAGGAAATCCACCTCGCCCTCTACGACGGGCCGGAACTCCTTACCCAGGGCATTTCGACGCCGCCGCCGGGCGGGGTCGAGAAAAAGAACCTGGCCTACGACGCCGGCAGAAAGCTCTCGCCGCGGGGGCGCATCGTCCTGGACCCGGACGATCTTCCACTGGACGATGAGTATTTTCTCATCCTCCGCTCCCGCCCCCCCATCGAAGTGCTCCTGGTGGACGGCGACCCCCGGCCCATCGATTTTCTGAGCGAAACGTTTTTTCTCGGGAGCGCCCTGAGTCCGGAGCGAGCGGCGGGCTCTCGCGTGCATTCCCGAACGCTCCGGCCCGCGGGATTTCAATCGGAGGATTTAAAAAAGGTTCAGGCCGTCGTCCTGGCGAACGTGGGGGCCGCCGACCTGGGGGCGGCGGGTTGGGACAAGCTCCGCAAGTTCGTAGAAAAAGGCGGGGGGCTCTTCCTCGCGCTCGGCGACCGGGTCGATCCCGATGAATACAACCGCGTGGCCGACGCCCTCCTGCCGGCGGCCCTGCGTCTCAAGCTCGACGTCTCTTCTCAATCCTTCTCGCGGCAGGCCGGGGCCCTGCACGATTCGCGCATTACGTCGCTGGATCTGGCCCATCCCGCCCTGCGGATTTTCGGGAAAGGACAGCCCGCCGATTTCAGTCGCGCGGCTTTCAAGGCCTATTTCCTCACGGAACCGGCGGGCGGACGGGCGAGTTCCATCTTGGCCCGTTTTGGCAGCGGCGCTCCGGCGCTTTTGGAGCGCTCCGTCGGGAAGGGGCGGGTGCTCCTCTGGACGAGCGCCCTGGACGTGGGGTGGGGCGACCTGGCCATCAAGCCCGTCTTTCTCCCGCTCGTCCACCAGCTTCTCTATTACCTCGCCGACGCCTTGGGGGATGACACGGGCCTCTCCTATACCGTGGGAGAGAGCGTCCCCCTGCGCGCGCCCACGGGAGCGAATCGCGCCCGGATCGATGTCCCCGGCGGGAAGATCGTGGACGTGGCCGTCCCCAAGGGAGCGGAAGACCTGCCGGTTGTTTTCGACGGTACTTCGCGCCCGGGCTTCTATCAGGCCAAGTGGGACGGCGAGGGGCGGATGGATTTCCCCATCGCGTGGTTCGCCGTCAACCTGCCGCCCGAAGAATCGGATTTAACTCCCGCCACGGTGGAAGAACTCTCCAGCCTCCTTGGAATCAACGCGGTCGGTGTGGGTGGCGATGGCGAGGAAGCAGGCGATCCCCGCGCCCTTTTCACCCGGCATCGCCGGGAAGAGCATTGGAAAGTGGCCGCCGGATTTCTCGTTCTTCTCCTTTTTCTCGAATCCCTCGTAGGAGCGCTTGCCGGATGGCGAAAGCGAAAATCCTGACGGGGACGTTCCGGGGGGGACGTTGGGGGAGCGCCCTTGGCGCTCTTACGGCCTTCTTTTTGATTTTCGCTTTTCCCAGGCCCGCAGCGCCGTTCGGGGAAAAGACCCTCTTCCACTTCGCCCAGGTCCGCTACGACGGTGGCACCTGGAACCCGAACCCCACGGCCGGTGCAGAACTCATGGCCTTTGTGGGGCGCTACACGAGCATCCGCGTCGCCCCGGTGCGCAAGGACGTGCGCCTTTCGGACCCGGACCTGTTTCAATATCCATTTCTATATCTGACGGGGTGTGGTGCGCTCCCTTCGTTTTCGGAAACGGAAATCCAGCGCTTGCGGCAGCACCTCGTCTTCGGCGGGCTGCTCCTGGCCGACGATTGCCTGACCGATCCGGAGGGGCCTTTCGCCAAGAGCGTTCGGCAACTCTCCGAACGGCTTTTCCCCAATCAACCCTTGGAGCCGCTTCCTTCCAACCACACGGTTTTCCAGACTTATTTTCTCCTCAAGAGCGTTTCGGGCCGCAAGATCGCCTCCCGTTCGCTGGACGGCGTGACCGTGGATGGGCGGACTGTCTTTGTCTTTTCTTCGAACGATTTGGGCGGCGCCTGGGCCAGGAGCTACGGGGGAAGTTTCGTCCACGCCTGCGAACCCGGCGGCGAAGCCCAACGCCAGATGGCCTACCGCCTGGGGCTCAATCTCGTCATGTACGCCCTCACGGTCGATTACAAAAAAGACCAGGTCCACATCCCTTTCATCATGAAGAGAAGGCGCTAGCTCCCCATGAACCTTCCGAACCTCTTGGGGATCGATACCCACGGCTACGACCGTTGGGTTTTCCGCCTGGACGGCGCGGCCGGGGAATGGCTTTTCATCCTGCTCGCCCTGCTCCTGGCTGCCTCGGCGGGGATTTCCTTCTGGCACCTGCGGGGGCGCCAGCGTCTTGTTCGCAGGGTCGTGCTCCTAGGGCTTCGCTGGGCGCTCCTGGCCTTGTTGCTCGTCTTGTTCCTTGAACCGGAACTCGAGCTTCTAAAGACCGTTCCCATCCGTTCCCAAGTGCTGGTGGCCATCGATCGGACCCCCAGCATGACAATCCCCGACGCCGCGGACGGAGAGGAACGGCGAAAGGCTGTCGCGAGTGCCCTTGGGGAGAAATCCCCTTGGGAGGAAATCGAAAAGGATCACGACGTCCGGTACCTCTTGTTCACCGGGAAAGGGGCCGACTACGAGCGGGCCGAATCGGCCCGGCCGGCCGTTTCGCAAGGGTACGAAGCCGAGGGTTCTGAAACCGACCTCTCGGCGGCGCTCGCCGACCTCTCCAAGCTCTCTCGCGAACGGGCGACGGCCGGCGTCGTCCTTGTGACCGACGGCGCGGACCTGGGCGCTCTTTCCGAGCTCCACGGTGATCCGGGCCAGCTCGCCTCGTTCCTCAAGCGAAACGACCTCCTTCCCGCGGCGCCGCTTTCCACCGTGCGGGTCGGGGGCGAGAACGCCTTTCCTGACCTCGCCATCCGCCGGGTGATCGCCGACGAGTACGGCTTCATCCGGAACCAGGTGGACGTGAAGGTGGAATTATCGGCCCGGGGCATCGGCGGAAAATCCGTTCCCATCACGATCCGCCAGGGGAGCGAAGTCCTGGCCAGCGCGCGGGTGGAACTCCCCGCGAGCGGCGGCACGGTGGAAGCGAAGCTCGGGTTTTCGCCCACGCGGGTGGGCGAATTCGTCTACACGGTCGAAGTCCCCGTGCTTACGGGCGAGCGCCTTCCCGGAAACAACCGGAAGGATTTCAAGATCAAGATCATCCGGGACAAGGTGCGCGTCCTTCACGTCGTGGGGCGCCCTTCCTGGGATGAACAATTCCTCCGGCGGACGCTAAAGCAAGACCCGAACATCGATCTCGTCAGTTTCATGATCCTCCGGGAACTCGTGCCCATTCCCTTTACGGAAGACGAACTAAGCCTCATCCCGTTCCCGACCGACGAGATTTTCAACAAGAAGCTTCACACCTTCGATCTTGTCATTTTCCAGAATTTCCAGTACGTCCCGGCCTACGGGATTCTCCCCATCCATCTTTCCAACATCCGAGATTTCGTCGTGCGGGACGGCGGCGGATTCGTGATGCTCGGCGGCGAGCAATCCTTCTCGGCGGGGAACTACACGGGCACGCCCATCGAGGACATCCTGCCGGTCTCGCTCCGCTACGCCGGAAGCCTGCTCGAAGCGGGGAAGGGGATTTCCTACGAGCGCTTCGCCCCCAAGCCCTCCGCCGCCGGACGCCTCCACCCGCTCATGCGCCTTCACCTGGACCCGCAGCGCTCTTCCGAAATCTGGGCTTCTCTCCCGCCGCTCGACGGCATGAACCGGGTGGGCGATCTCTCCGCCGGGGCCGTGGCCCTTTTGACGCACCCAAGCCTCCGGACGCCCACGGGCCAGCCCGCGCCGGTGGTCTCGGCGGCGAGCGTCGGGAAGGGACGCTCCCTTGCCATCGCGGCCGATACGACCTGGTACTGGAGTTATTTCCCCGTGGATGCGGGCGGGACGAACGAGGCTTATCTCTCGTTCTGGCGCGAGGCGATCCGCTGGCTCACCAAAGACCCGGCGTTAAAGCAGCTCAACGTGACGACGGACCGCTCCCGGTACCGGCCGGGTGAAGAAATGCACGTCGAAGTGGGCGTCCTTAGCCCCGAGTACAGTCCCGTGAGCGACGCCGACGTCAAAGTGCAGGCCAAGTCCATGAGCGGCGAAGTCGTCTGCCAGGAGAAAGCCCGCTCCCTGGGCGAAGGGCGTTACGAAACCCGCTGCAAGGCGAGCGGCGCCGGATACCTGGAAATCCAGGCGGAAGCTTTCCGGGGCGGGATTTCGCTCGGAACGGACTCGGCGTACGTCGAAGTCGTGGCCGAAAGCCGGGAGTTCGAGCGAACGGAGCCGGACGGGGAACTTCTTTCACTCCTCGCTGATCTGGGAAACGGCGTTTCCCTTTCGATTACCGACGGGAAGCTAAGCGGCTCTCCCAAACTCAAGGACGAACAAGCCTACAAGGTGCTAGGCTCCCACGAAGTCTCTCTGTGGGATACCCCCATCGCGCTCGTGCTGGCGCTCGTGCTCGCCATCCTCGAATGGTGGCTTCGGAGACGGTGGGGCCTCGCGTAATCTTTCAATCTGTCTTGGTTGGTTGCGTGGGCCATTCCATCCGGAAACGGGTGGGGCGCCGGGGGCTCTCCACCATGGCCCGGCCCCCGAAAGCCCGGGCCGCTTCCTGGACGACGTAGAGCCCCAGGCCCACGCCTTCCCAATCTCCCCGGCCCCCCACGAAGGGATCGAAGACGCTGGCTTCGATCCCGGCGGGAAGGCCCATTCCCTCGTCTTCACAGATCAGAACCACCCGGCCGTTTTCCTGGTGAGCCAGGAGACGCACGGGGCTCCCCTCGGCGCGGGTGGCCTGCTCGGCGTTTCGCAAGAGATGGTAGATGGCGAACTCCGTGAGTTGGGGTTGGGCGAGAAAAGGCGGGAGATTTTCCGGAAGCGCCTGACTGAGACGGCCGCTAAGGGGATTCCCGCTTTCTTCGATCCGGCGGACGGCCCGCGCGGCCGCTTCGGGGAGATGGACGGGGCTTGGCTTTACGCCTTTGGCATTGGAGAGCGCCAGGAGCGGTTCGACGAGCTGGCCGATGCGCTCGTGGGATCGATCCGTCGTGCCCAAGGCCCGCAAGGTGTCTTCCACGAAATCCGGCGGCAGGTCTTTGCGCATCTTTAAATCGTCGAGAACCGTGCGTACGAGGCTCGTGGCGCTAGCGAGGGGGTTGCGGATCTCGTGGGCCGCGCCATCGACCAGGGTTCCCATGGCCGCCAGGGATTCGGCCCGAAGAGCGCGTTCCTGGGCTTCCCGAAGCTGGCGCTGATTTTCTTCAAGCAGTGTCGCGAAAAGCGCGAACGTCCCCCAGGTGACCGTTCCGAAGAGGACGACGTTGACGAACGCCACGATGATGAACCAGTTGGTCAGGTAATAATTCTCATCCAGTTCCGGCGAGAGGGGCGCGAAGGGGATCACGCCGCTCTTTTCGAGCGCTAGAATTCCCGCCGCCACGGCGAAGGCGACGATCATGTTGAAGAGCCCCCGGCGGGCTCCCAGGGCGGCGGTCGTCACGAGCGCCCCGCCCGGAAGCATGACGAGGAAGACGCTTTGGGTGGTTCCGTAGAGGTGCGCGCAATACCCCGTGTGGATTTGCGTGAGGACGATCCAGGAACAGGTGATCCAGGGGGTGAGGTCGTGCCGGTTCTTTTCCCTCACCCACCGGGTGAGGGGCCAGAACAGAACGCCGTCCAGGAGCAGGATAATAGCCGTGACTAGAACGCCCTGTTGGGCCGGCTTGTAGGAGAGGGCCTGGAAGGTCGAGCCGGACGTATAACTCGTCACGACCGCCAGGGTGATGCTCGCCCCGACGCCGAGGAAATGGAGGAACAATTCGAGCTCGAAGCGGTCGGCCTCCGAAAGGCCCGTAAAGCGGGCCAGGCGGTCGACGAGCCGGGCGCGGAAAGTGGACGGACCTGTCACCGGGCGTTTTCCCCAAAGCTTGTTATCTGAAATCGGGGGGCGACTCTAGCCGGGTATCCCTTGCCAATCCACGAAGGGCCGTTTGATGGGAAAAGCAGGAAGCGGTACTCTTCAAGGCCTGGAGAGTTCCCAATGCCCAAGACCAACAGCCAGGACGTCGAAATCGCCTACGAGGTTTATGGAGAAGGAGAGCCGCTCCTCTGCATCATGGGCCTGGGCGGAACGAAGGAACTGTGGGAACCCCAGATCGAGGGTCTCCAGGACAAGTTCCGGCTCTTCGTGTTCGACAACCGCGGCGTGGGGGCTTCTGCCGTGCCCAAGAGCCCCTGGACCATGGCCGACATGGCGAGGGACGCCGTGGCGGTACTCGACGCCGAGGGGATTTCATCGGCCCACGTTCTGGGGGTTTCCATGGGCGGGATGATCGCCCAGCACGTGGCACTCAATCATTCGGAGAGAGTCCGCCGCCTCATCCTGGCGGCCACCACGGCGGGCGCCTTCATCGCCCCGCCGGGCCCCGAGATGCTCCAGCTTCTGACGGGAGCCGGGGCCAAGACGCCGCAAGAGGTCGCTAGAAACAGCCTTCGCGCCATGTTCACCCAGGAGTTTATCGACCGCGAAGCGGAGTTCTGCGAAAAAATGATGGCCCTCCAGCTTCGCTACCTTCCCCCACGCCGGGGATTCATGGGGCAGATGAACGCCGTGATGGCCCACAACACCCAGGGGCGCCTCCCGGAAATCATCCACGAAACGCTGGTTATCACGGGGGATTTGGACGAACTCGTCCCGCCCCGGAATTCGGAAGTCCTGGCGGCAGGCATCCCCCAGGCGAAGCTCAAGGTGATCCCCGGCACGGCCCACGGCTTTTTCTTCGACCGGGCGAGCGACGTAAACCGGGAAGTGGCGGCGTTTCTAAGCGCTTAAGCCCCGTCCCCTTTCTCGATTCCTGGCCTATACTGTTGAGCGAGGGCAAAAGCGGGACGCTCCTTCTGGGCCCAACTCCTTCAAATCCCCCCGATCCTCCGGTTGAAAAGAAGTCCACGCTGGCTTCGGCTGGAATTATTTCCATCGCGGTGCTCGCCTCCCGCGTCCTGGGCGTTTTGCGGGAGAGCCTCCGGGCTGGGCTTCTTGGCGCCGGGTTTTACGGCGATGCCTACGTCATCGCTTTCCGGATTCCCAATCTCCTGCGCGATCTTTTCGCGGAAGGGGCCTTGTCGGCGGCCTTTGTCCCGACCTTCACGGACCATCTGGTCAACCGCTCCAAGGAAGAAGCCCATTCCCTTGCGTCCCTCACGCTGGGAATCGTTCTCGTGGTGACGGGAGCCATCGCGCTCCTGGGAATAGTGTTCGCGGAACAAGTCGTCGCCTTCATCGCTCCGGGCTTTGCGGCCACTCCCGGCAAGAGGGAACTCACGGCCCATCTGGCGGCGATCATGATGCCGTTTCTTCCCATGGTGAGTGTCTCCGCCGTCCTCATGGGGATGCAGAACGCCTACCGGCAATTCTTCCTCCCCGCCCTCGCTCCAGCCGTGTTCAACGTCTCGTCCGTCCTGGTAGCGGTGGTCCTTTATCTCTTTACGAGCGACGTCCAGACGGCGGCCATCGGTTGGTCGGCTGGCGTGCTGCTGGGTGGCCTTTGCACGATCGCGACGCAGATGCCCTCTCTGTGGCGTTTGGGGTTTCGCTTCCGGCCAACCCTTTCGGGGGCGTTTATCCACCCCGGTGTCCGGCGGATCGCCCGGCTCATGGCCCCGGCGATCGCTGGCCTGGGAGCCGTGCAACTCAACATCCTCGTAAATTCCATGTTCGCCTCCAAGCTGGGAGATGGGCCGGTGGCGTGGCTCGACTACGCCTTCCGGCTTTATTTCGTCCCCGTGGGGCTTTTCGGCGTCGCGCTGGGGACAGTCACCCAGACCAACGTGGCCGAGGACGCCGCCCGGAACGATCTTCCCGCCCTCCGAAAGAGCCTCGCCCATTCGTTAAAGCTCGTCTTCTTTTTGACGCTTCCGGCCACCGCTGGTCTGATCGCTATCGCCCAACCCTGCACCGAATTGCTGTTCGAATACGGGCGTTTTACGGCTGCCGATTCAGAGGCCACCAGCCAGGTGCTCTGCGCTTACGTGGCCGGCCTTGCGGCCGCCGCGAGTGTCAAAATCCTGGTACCCGCTTTTTACGCGCTCGACGCCTCTCGCGTGGCCTTGATGGGCAGTTTTGCCGCCGTCGTTGTTAACATTTCCTTCAATGCCGTTTTCTGGAACCTTCTGGGGGCGCCGGGGATCGCCTTGGGTACGGCCGTTGGCGCGTTGGTCAACGCGGGACTCCTCTTCGCGGCCGCTGGGCGGCGGCTCGGCGGCTGGAAAGGAGAGGGGATTTTGCGGAATTTGCTCCTGACCGCCTTGGCGTCGGTCCTCGTGGGCCTCGTGGCTTACTGGAGCCAGGCCCTTGTGGGCCTGCTTTGGCCGCCAGAGGCAGGGCCCGAAATCCTCCGCCGTGCGGTTCGCGTGGTCCTTCCCGTGCTGCTTGCCGTGGTTCTCTACCTTCCCTATTGTGAACGGATCGGAATCGAAGAAACCCGCGACTTGCGCGACGCCCTCTCCCGTCTCCGGCGCCGCCTGCGCCGCGAGGGAGCCCGGACGGCATAAGGAGAAAGCTCCATGGTCCTCAAAGAACGGCTCAAGACGATGAAACTCTTCCAGGGTTTCTCCGACGAAGACATCGGCCGGGTTGCCGAATACATGGTCGAGAAATTCTTCCCCGGCGGCGCCGTGATTATCCGGGATCAGGTCATCGGAGAAGGGCTCTATTTCGTCTATTCGGGCAAGGTGGACATCCTGAAAGGCGGCATCGGGAAGGAAGAACTGGTCATCGCCCATCTGGGGCCGGGTCAACACGTGGGGGAAATGGGGCTTATCGACAACAAGCCCACGACGGCGAAAGTCCTGGCCAACGGCCCTTCCGTCCTCTATTTCCTGGACCGGATCAAGTACCGGGCCCTCGTGGATAACCACCCGACGATCGCTGTCAAGTTCCTCGAACACTTCTGCCGTACCTTCTGTGAGCGGCTCCGTTCCACGAATGAACTCCTGGTCAAGGAAAAGCAGATGAGCACGGGCCTCGCCGCGCGCCTCGAAGTCCACCAGCACTAAACGTCCAGGGCCCGCGTTTCTCCTCGCGGCAGCGCCGTTTGCGCCCGGGAGGCCCAAGCGGCTAAAGTTCCCTTGGCATCGTGAGGGACCAATGGCCTGCCGGCCCTTGCCGCAGTAGGCGCCCAACCCAATCCATGAACGCCATACAGACGATCCGGCAGGAACTCCACAACACTTTCGTCGAACGGGATGACGTCGTAGACGGCACCCTGGCGGCCCTTCTCGCCCGGGAGCACGTCCTGTTCATCGGCCCGCCGGGCACGGCCAAGAGCATGCTGGCCGAGGAGCTTTGCCGCCGGATTCAGGGCGCCAGCTACTTCGAATGGCTCCTCACGAAATTCTCGACGCCGGAAGAGATTTTCGGGCCCATCAGCCTCAAAGCCCTCGAAAACGACGAGTTCGTCCGGATCACGAAGGACAAACTCCCGGAAGCCCACGTCTCGTTCCTGGATGAGATTTTCAAGGCCAACAGCTCGATCCTCAACGCGCTCCTGGCCATCATCAACGAGCGCAAATTCCACAACGGTGGAATGCCGGTGACCGTGCCCCTCATGACGCTCATCGGCGCGTCGAACGAGCTGCCGGACGAAGAAGAACTCACCGCCCTCTACGATCGCTTCCTGGTCAGGTTCCTCGTGGATTACATCTCCGAGGACACGAATTTCGTCCAGATGCTCGCGGCCAAACCGGGAACCAACGGGACGAAGATCACCCTCCAGGAACTCCAAGAGATGCAAGAGGAAGCCTCCCGCATCGAAATCCCCGATCTGATCGTCAATCTGCTCGTCACGGTCCGCAACAAGCTCAAGAAGGAAAATATCATCGCGTCCGACCGGCGGTATCACAATTCGCTTGGAATCCTGAAGGCCAAAGCCTTCCTCGACGGCCGGGACCACGTGGTCGATTCGGACCTCGTGATCCTCGCCCACGTCCTCTGGAGCAATCCGGAGGAAATCCGGACCGTCCAGAACATCATCTACGACCTGGCCAATCCCTTCGAGCGGCGGGCGGAAGAATTCCTGAAGCAGGCTGAGGAAATCCTGGCCTACGCCAAGCGCGAATGGGCCGACGCCGACGAGCGGACCCGGGCCGGTATCGAAGCCCACACGAAGTTCAAGAAGATCCACTCGCGCCTCGCGGAAATGATCCGGAGAGTCCACCAGGAAGGCCGTTCGCTCGGCCGGATCGAAGAAGTCCGCCTCCAGGTAGAGGCCATGCACAATTACATTCTGGAAAACTGCCTGGGCCTGGAGGAGGCGCGCTAGAGGGGGAGGGGGAAGCAAGGCAAAAGCATGGCTTACAAGCCGGTCATTCCGCCCAAGTCGAAACCCGCCGCGCCGGTACCCGGAACCCCCTCGGCCAAGCTCCACTGTGTTGAAAACGACGGATTCGACCGCCTCATGTTCGAGGAGATGGTCGAGGGCTCGCCTGTCCTCCAGGGGCTCGTAAAGCGCGGCGAGACGGTCTTCAGCCCTTTCGGGGCGCTTCTTCAGGACATCTTTTCGAGCCTCTACAAGTACAACATCCGCCTCCACGAGCGGGATCAGGTGCTTCCGAGCAACTGGCCGAACCGCAAGTTCGTCGAGGAAGTACTCGAACGGGCCGAGTATTCGGAACTCCGGAAATTCACGATCCTGAACGAGGCTTCGGCGGCCTTGGGCGCCAGCACGCTCGCCCAGCGGGTCCTGGCCGACCTCGAAAAGAAGATCGCCGATGATTCCAACGAAATGCGCCGGGTGGAAGAGGGGCTCGAAGAGGCCCAGGCCGACATCGACGCCCTCCAGGAACTCCTGGACCGCTTCCAGGAGACGGCCGCCGAGGAACAAATCCGGGAAAGCCTGGAAGAAGCCGAGCAGCGGTACGAGGAAATGAAGCGCCGTTTCGAGGAGCAGGCCGAGCGGCTCGACCAATCGACCCGTGAAGCGGAACAGAATTTGAGCCAATCCCTGGAACACGGCTTCCAGGACGCCCTGGAAGACGTCCAGCGGAACCTGGAACTGGCCGAAGGATTCGGCGAAGAGGCGGGATCGCCCCGGCGCCTTACCGTGGACCAGCGCCTTCAACTGGCGAAAAAACTCCGGGGATCGGAAAAACTCCGCAAGCTCGCCAAAATGGTTGGAAAGTTTAAACGCCTCGCCCTCGCTCAACAGAAACGCCGGGTCCACCACCACTTCGAGGAAGTCTACGACGTGATGCTGGGCCGCGAGGTGGCCCATTTGATCCCAAGCGAGCTTCTCTCGCTCCACCACCCCATCCTGCGGAAGGATTTCCGGCGGCGCTACGTGGAAGGGAAGCTCCTCCAGTACAACCTGCGGGGGGACGAGGAGCGGGGGAAGGGGGCCCTCGTCGTGTGCATCGATGGTTCCTATTCGATGGAAGGGGAGAAGGAACTCTGGAGCAAGGCCGTGACACTCGCCATGCTCGACATCGCCACCCGGCAGAAGCGCGACTTCCGGGCAATCCACTTCGGGTCCAAGAAAGACCCTCTCAAGCTCATGGAATTCCCCAAAAGCGAGCCCCAGGAGCAGCGCCTCGAAAAGGTTTCCCTGCTGGCCGAATATTTCATCGGCGGCGGAACGGACTTCGAGAAACCCCTCCAGGCGGCCGTCCACAGCGTGGAAGAAGACGGAAAGAACCGTGCCGACATCGTTTTCATTACGGACGGCGATTGCGTCGTAAGTCCCCGGTGGCTCGGGGAGTTCAAGAAGGCGAAGGAACGGCTCGAAGTGACCGTCTACTCGATCCTGGTGGACATGGGGATCAACACCCCGGCGACGGTCAAGGAATTCTCCGACAAAGTGACGACCGTTTCGCGCCTCACGAGCGATGAAGTCAAAGACCTCTTCGCTGCTCTCTGAGAAGAGAACACCCAAGCATTGTATTGGCGGGGCGCCCTGCTACAATGGGGCGCGGGTGAATCAGGGAAATTGATTCAGCGGGGACGGAATTCTCCAGAGCGGGAGAGGTCCCATGGTCAAATCGTCGTCCCATCAAGCGAAACAACAAGCCTCCGAACGGCGGACCTCTCCAAGGCTCCCGACAAAGCTCGTCGTACGCTTTACGACCCCCCGGGCCTTCCTCGACCAGTACACCCACAACATCTCGAAGGGTGGCCTCTTCATCAAGATGGAGAACCCCCTTCCGGTCGATACGCAGCTCGAATTCGAAATCCATCTCCCCCTCACCCGGCGGGAGATCCGGATAAAAGGCCAGGTCGTCCACGTTCAGCCCGAAGAGGGCGCCATGCCCGCCGGCGTGGGCGTGCAATTCGTGGACCTGGACGAGGAAACCAGGAAGACGCTCGACGCCTACGTCCACGCCCTTCTCGACAAACAGGCCAAGGGGCGGTTGTAAACCGATTACTCGCTCCCCGCCGTCCGCAGCGGGATCGCCTTGAGGCTTGCCTGCTTTTGCCCCGCGATGTCGGGCCTTCGAAGGAACTCGAAAACGTCCCGCCAGATCTGGCGCATATCTTTCGTAAACGGGAAGAGGTGATGGGCGTGGATGGCGCCCCGGTACTGGCGAAGGCGCGCCTCGACTCCTCGTTGATCCAGAGACTTCTTGAGCCGCCGGGAATCCCCCAGGAGCGGGTCGCGCGTTCCGATCGGAATGAAGAACGGCGGAAGGGGCCTGTCGGGCTCGTGTTCCAGGAAGGGAAGGGGGCTTACGAGCGGAACTTCCTTGGTTGCCTTGGGGCGCTTCATCCCGAGATACGAAGCCGTGAAGGTTTGCAAAACCGGGACGACCGGCCCCAGGACGGGGTGGCCCCGGTAGCGCTCGGGGGTTCCCGGATCGTGCCAGCCGCAGAAAGGCATGGCGGCTCGGATGGGGATTTTCCGGTCCCACACTTCCCGCGCGAACGCTTCGGGACGCTTGTAGCTGTTCACGATGGCCATCATGGCCGTGAGGTTCCCGCCAGCCGACTCGCCGCCCACGACGAGGCGGGAGGGATCGCCGCCGAAATGTTCCAGGTTGTCCCATGCCCAGCAGAGGGCCCGGCAGCAATCTTCGATGCTTGCGGGGTAGGGGTACTTGGGGGCGAGACGGTAATTGACGACGAAGGTGAGATACCCCTGCTGCGAAAAAATCCTTCCGGCGATCTGGTGGGTGTCCTTTGAACCGAAGGTAAATCCCCCGCCGTGGATGTAGAAGACGACCGGCTTGGGGCCGGGGCTAGGCGGCGGGAGCCAGACGTCGAGCAGGTGGGAACGGCTTCCATCCTTCAAATACGGATAATTCCGGAGAAGGCGCGGGCCCGCCGGATCGCGGGGCCGGACCATGCGGCCAAGCGTGTTCAGGGCCGCGAGGTGGGTCGCGTAATCGAGCGAACGGAAGAAAAGATGGAGGGCTCTGGACGCGGGGGTCAGTTCCTGGGTGGCTGCGCTCACTGATGATTTCTCCAATTCCGCCTCACCAATCACTTGCTCACTTGTTTCACCGGCCGGCGCTTTGCCGCCGTGAACCACTGTTTCCTTGCGCCCGCTTCCAACGGGAGGAGGTCCATCCCCCCGGAGGGATGGCAAGCCCTTCGATTTCCAGAAGTTTTTTCTTCCGGTGGAGTCCGCCCGAATAGCCGCCGAGCGTTCCATCCGAAGCGAAAACGCGGTGGCAGGGGATCACGATAGGAATGGGATTGGCCCCTACGGCCTGCCCCACGGCCCGGGCCGCCTTGGGCCGGCCGACCTGGCCGGCCAGGTCGCCGTAGGTCGTCGTTCGCCCGAAAGGAACTTTGCGAAGCGCCGTAAGGACGTCCGCGCTGAACGGGGTCACGAAGCCGTAATCCACGGGAACCTTGAAGGGCTGTGGTTTGCCACTGAAGTAGGAGCGGAGTTCTTCTTCGAGCGGCTCGCCGTAGACCTTGGCCGGTTCGGTCCGCGGCCGGAGGCGCCCGGCGATCCGTTCGATCTCCCGGGGAGTAGATTCCCCAAAAGCGATCCGGAGAAGGCCCCACTCGCTTAGCACCACGAGAAGGCGCCCCACGGGAGATTCCAACTCGAAATAGCGAATTTCCCGGCGGCGTTCCACGGAGCGGTTACTCCTCGCGGCAGAGGACGAACCAGTTGTCCAGGTTCCGGCCGCTGCGCGTCGCGCGGCCGATGGTCACGTGCTTGGAAACGCCCCGGAGGAAATCTTCCATGTTGTAGTAGATGAACCGGGAGAGTTTCGCGGAATTGGGGAGGATTTCGGGCCACCCGTTGGGCTTGCGCGGCGGGATTTCCCGGTAGTCGATGACGACTTCCCCGTCGTCCACGTTCTTGGAGACGTAATAACCCGGGCCCGTCACGATGGAGAGGTCCTGGTGGTTGTATCCCCAGAGTTCGTTCTTGCGGGCCGGGTCGTCGGGCTTGCAGAAGCGCTTCTGGAAACGGGTGAAGATAGGCATGGAGTTCCGCCCGTGGTGGATGACCTGCTTGAGCGGCGCCGTTCCCGGCGGAACGATGTCGTCCAGGGTGACTTTGCGGAAGCCGTGGGCCGCATCCCAAAGGCGGGACTGCTCCTTGGCCGAGAGAGAGGTCACTTCGTCGATCCGCTTGCGCTGGGGAAGCCCGTCGAGGTACTCGCAGAGCGCTTTCATGTCCACGCTCGAACCGCTGAAGAAATCGTGAATTCCAGACATGTCCCCGTTTTCCTCCTGAACCTTACTAAATCCGGCCTTCGGCCGCCGGGCGGCTGGAAGCCGGTTCGATCCAATGGAGCTTCATATCACAACAAGGCCCGCCCTGGGCCAGGGTGGTCGTCCGTTCGTAGCGGATTTCCGGCTGGCGGGTTTCGAAATATCCCTCGTCGCCCGCGCAGAAAAGGCCGGCCATTTCCGGAACGCCGGCCGCGCGGGTGAGTTCCACGAACCAGCATTTCTTCACGGTGAAATCCACCCGTTCCATCCCCACGACGGCCACGTCCGCCTCGGCGTTGACGACCCGGTGGGCGAGTTTCTGGCCTTCGAGATCACGTTCGGCGTGGCTCGCGGTTTCGTAATCGGTGCGGCGGAGCGGCGGGAGGAGGTGGCTCAAAAACTCGATGGCCGAGGCTTTCACGACCTTGCGGGCGATGGCGAGCGCTTGCTCCTGCCCGTAGCGGCCTTTGAGGAGCTGGTAGAGAAGGATCGCCTGCCCGACCTGGCGGCGCGAGAGACGCTCTTTTTCGCAGGAGGGTTCGGGGAACTTCTTGAAGGGTTCCCCCCGGAGGTGATGGGCTTCGAGGCGCACGAGAAGGGGGACGAGGTGGGCAAAGCCGATTTCCCGCCGGAGCACGCGTACGGCCTCCAGGGCCCCCCGGAACTCGAAATAGCGGCTTAAGGTTTCTTCGGAAAACACCGTTCTATTTTCCTGGCGCAAGCCTACTCCGTCCGGACAATGAGGAAAAGGGAAAATCCTTCAATTTGAGCGCCGTTCAAGCTATACTTTTATTTACACAAATGGATGGGGGAGGGGGGACCGACCAGAGCCCTGAGGGCCTCCTGTTTTTTATTTTCAATGAAATTTCCGGACTTAAAACTCGTTCCGCCGCCGCTTCCGGAGGAAGAACAAAGCGTAGCCCAGGGGGCGATCGTCCCTCCCGGGGAACTCGGCCTTGCCGTCGATCCCCTGGAGCGGGAAGACGTCTACAAGATTCTTTTCATGTATCTGGCCGGTACGGCCGCCATCGTGGTGGCCGGCCTTTTCTTCTGGGGCGTCCACATCCTGCCCCGGGGCGACGTCCACCCCATCGAATGGGGGCTTCTTATCGGGCTTTCGCTCGGAGTCCCGGCCCACGTCTATTCCTTCTACCACATCCGCCGCCTCTCGAAGGAGGCCCTCAAGAGCTTCGCGTTCGGCTGGATGCTTTTTAACTCGTTCATCCTGACCTTCCTGATCTACCTCTGCGGCACCCACACGGCGATTTTGTGCGTGTTCCTCTTCAGCCAGCTTGGCATGGCGACGGTCATCCTGGATGAAACGCGGGTCCGCTGGTTTACGGTGCTGATGTTCACCCAGTTCGCCGCCCTCGTTTTCTTGCAAGTGGCCGGAATCCTTCCGCACGAGGAAATCCTCCTCGGCATGTTCGACTACCGCCGGGGGCCCGTACAGATCGTCACGATCCTCTCCCTCATCGGGGGAGCCATGTTCGCCGTCTACTCGTGGACCATGTACGTGCGGAGGAAGCTCGAACAGGCCCGGCGGGAGCTGGCCGTCCTGGCGACGACGGACCGCCTCACGGGCCTTGCCAACCGGCGGAGCTTCGACAATGCCCTCGCCCGGGAAGTGCGCCGGTGCAAGCGCACGGGGCGCTCGGCCGCGCTCATCCTCTGCGACGCGGACCACTTCAAGAACGTCAACGATCAGTACGGCCACTCGGCGGGCGACGAAGTCCTCCGCCAGATCGCCGCGGTCATGCTTGGAAGTATCCGCGTGGGGACTGATACGGCGGCCCGGTACGGCGGCGAAGAATTCGCCGTGCTTCTTCCCGAAACGGAGCTGGAAGGGGCCAAGGAAGTCGCCCAGCGGATTTGCCGGGGCGTCCGGCATCTGCGTTTCCAGCGGAACGCGACTTCTTTCCGGGTGACGATCAGCATTGGCGTCACCGCCCTTCACGGCGAAGCCGCGGACATGGACGTCTTGATCGAAACGGCTGACAACCTGCTTTACCGAGCCAAGAAATCGGGAAGGGATCGCGTCGTGGCGGGAACGGTCGAAGAATTGAGTAGCGACTGAAATCCTTTCCGTTAATGCCCCTCTCCCCTTGGGAGAGGGTGGCCGCAGGCCGGGAGAGGGCCCTCTCCTGCCGCTGCGCGGCACCCTCCCCCAGAGGGGGAGGGGCAGTTTCGGTCTGTGCTTTTAGGCCCCGAAAAACCGCCCCAGGGCTTTGTTTACTTCTCCCGGCTGCTCGATCTGCGGCCAGTGGCCTGCTTGCGGAATGTGCTGGATGGTGAGGTTCGAGAGCATCTCCCGCATGGGCTCGGCTAGCTTGGGGCGCAGAATGGGATCGTTGTCCCCCAATAGTAAGAGGACCGGCAGCGTGAGCTTTTTGCCCACGTCGTCGGCGCTCTGCCGGGTGCTCTCGGGGAGGGTCGCGTAGTAGGCGAAAGGCCCTTTCCACGAATCGGGCCGGGCGTAGAGATTGGCCAGGTAGCGAAGATCGGCTTCGCTCATCGGGAGCCGCCGCTCGAACGCCGAATAACGGTAAACGCGCTTTAAGAATCGCTCGGGATTGGATTCGAAGACCCGCCGGGCGAGGCGGGGGTTCATGAAGAGGGAGAGATAGATGAATTGGGGGTGCCGGACGAGGACTTTCCAAAGACTCTCCGGCCGGTCGATGGGATTCCACTGAAGCGCCAGCAGATGAGGCGTATTGAGAACGGCGATCTTCTTGAACCTCTCCGGATGGGCGAAAGCGAGGCGCCAGAGGATGAGCGCGCCCCAGTCGTGGGCGACGGCGTTTACCCGTTCGATCCCGAGGGCGTCGAGAACTCCGAGAAGGTCGCGTCCCGCGTTGCCGGCGTCGTATCCCGACTCCGGGAAATCCGAGAGGCCGTATCCCCTCAAATCCACCGCCAGGGTCCGGAACCGGGGGGAAAGGGCCGCCATCTGGTTGTGCCAGCTGTACCAATTTTCCGGAAAGCCGTGAACGAAAAGGATTGGCTCGCCGTTTCCGGCTTCGGCGACGTGGACTTCAATTCCGTTCGTCTTGATCCGGTGGTGCTTGGCGAGGCGATCGGGCTCGGCCCGGGCGATGGGGGAGGCGGGGATCATTTGAGGAGTTCCTCCACCCTTTCCGGCGGGCGGGCGACGATGGCTTTCTTCCCTTTCACGACGATGGGCCGCTCGATGAGGACGGGATTTTCGTGCAGGAGGGCCAGGAGCTTTCCTTCGGGCGGGAGTTTCTGGTCGAGCCCGAGTTCCTTGTAGAGCCCTTCCTTGCGCCTCAGGATGGCGGCCGGCTCAGCCTTCATCATCGCGAGAACTTCCTTGAGTTCGGTGGGGGAGGGGGGCGCCTTCAAGTATTCGACTACTTCCGGCTCGTGCCCCGCCTTGCGGATCGCATCGAGCACCTTCCGGGAAGTCGAGCACTTGGGGTTGTGATAAATCCGGATTTTCGCGGCCACGGTTAGTAATCCACTTTCTCCCGGGGGATGGGAAGCTTGTCGAGCTCGGCCTTCAAATGGGGAATCCATTCTTCCAAAGGCTTGTTTTCAGGAAGGACGATCTCCGCTTTGCCCGAAGGGAGCATCCGCACGGACCCATCCCCCTCGGGCGAGAGAGGCACTTCGATCTTTTCCCGGTGAATCCCCATCTCGTCGATGAGCCGGAAGATCCGCTGCATTTCTTTCATGCCGACGATGGGCACCGGGAACGCCCCTCCCAGGGCCCCGGGTTTATAGGATGGGAACCGCCGGAGGGAAAGAAGAAGTGAACTGGAAACCACCGGGCCGGGCGGGCAAGATGCGCCCTTGCAGCGCGATCCCTCGAAAATGCGGAACAAGTTGAAATACCTCTTGTGGGCGCTTGCCCTTTTTCTGGTGGCCGACGCGGCCGCCGGCATCCATCTCTCTTACTTTGAACCCCGTTGTTACGTTCTCAATAAAGATCCCCTGACTTTCCCGAATCACGCCCTCATTCCCTCCTGCCGGATGAAGATCCGGATGGGTTTCCGGATTTTCGATCTGATCAGCAATTCCCTGGGGATGCGCGACGGGGAACCCCGCCAAGTGCCGCTCTCAACATCCAAGCCGCGCATTCTTCTCTTCGGAGATTCGTTTACGGAGGGGATCGCCCTTCCGTGGGAAGAAACCTTCGCCGGGATTTTATCCTCGCGGCTTTCGCCGAAGGCCGAGGTCTTGAATGCGGGGACCGCCGGATCGCTGCCGTCCGTCTACGTGAGAAAAGTTCAAAAGCTCCTCCAGGAAGGGGTGAAATTCGATGAAGCCCTTGTTTTCCTGGATACTTCGGACGTCTTCGAAGCGGCGGGACTCCCCGGCGATCAGTTCGAATACGGCGCAAAAACTTTCGGCGGGAAAATGGCGGTGGTTTACGTCCAGGTCCGGGCATGGGTCTGCCATTTTTTCCGCTATTCGTGCTTCGCTTTCGCGCCTTTTGAGCGCATCCAGGCGATGCAGGAACCGGTCTACAAGGGCGGTTTGCTGCTGAGCGCCTGGATTTCCGATGAGGGCCTCTACCGGGAATGGGGGGAGAAAGGGCTTTCGATCTGCGCAGCGGACATGGAAAAGCTCTCGCAAATCCTGTCGGATGCCAAGATTCCGCTCACCGTTCTGGTTTATCCCTATCCCCAGCAGATCTACGAGCGGGATTACGATTCGAAGTACATCCGCTTTTGGCGCGAATGGGCGGCCGCGCACGAAGGCGTGAAGTTCGTGGACCTGACTCCAGCCTTGACGGATATAGGGCCGGAAGAATCCATTCGCACGTATTACCTCCCCATCGATTTCCATTTCAGCGCGAAGGGCCACGAACGGGTGGCCAGGGAACTAGAGGCTGCCGTGTTTCAAAACGGCTTCTAGGGTTTCGGCTTGGTCTCCGGTTTTTCCGGTTCCCTGTTTTTCTTCTTCGATTCTTCCATGGCCCGCCGTTCCAGGACGCGCGTGTATTTCTCCCACTGGGCCCGTTCCGCGTCGCTCGCTTGCCAGATGGTGAAGTGGCACGTGGGCGCCCCAGCGGGGATCGTGCTATCGAAACGCACTTCGAAGCCTTTGGGGACGTCCGGGCCGCCTTCCATCCCGGCGGCGAACTCCTTGGCGGCGTCGATCATCCCCTGCACGAAGTAACGCTGCACCCGGCAATCGAAGGCCCCGTAGTGGTCCTGGTGGGGGCACCAGAGGATGTCGAAGGAGGCTTGTTCCTTCCCGTCGATCCGGGGGGCTTCCAGGGAGGCGTAGGCGATCCGGTTGATGACGGTGGCGTAGAAGGAGAGGAACTCGGCGCCCGTGATCCCCTCGGGAATGGCAGCGCCATTGAGGATTTGGCGGCCGATGTCGAGGCCCGTGCGGCGCAGGGCGCGGCCTACAAGCTTCTGGCCTTCCTCTCCAAAAGTGGCTTCGCAGTCTTTGAGGATTTCGATGAGGGCCATGGCCTGCATGGTCCCCCACTGCCAGAGGGTCGCGGGATCGAAGTTGGTTTTTCCAAGAACTTCTTCCTTCAATCTTTTCAGCCCCTTTGCGTAGGGTTGGTTGAAGCGGAATTCCTTCCATTTGGGTTCGGGGCGGTCTTCCCAGTGGTTCATGGCGGCTCCTCCTCGGGAGAAGGGAAATTATACCCCCCGTCGAGCGAAAGGAGCGAACGGGAAGGTGAATGGGCTTTACTCCCCCCCGACCGGCGGACTTTCCGTTAAACCGTTTTAATTTGTGATTGTTCCGCCGGTACTCTATACTGGCGTTGTTTCCGTTTTCCCTCGTTCACTTCCGTCTTTCTTCACCCCGTTCACCCCCGGTCCTTCCTGGCCCTTTCAACCATCCAAGGAGAAATCCCATGGAACGCACCGCCGTGCCGCCCGACTACGAGGCGGCCCCCACCCCTTTTTCCGAGCTTTCGCTCAAAAAGCCCGAATACCTCGGGCACCCCCATTTCCCGCCGCTGCCCCGGGGGCGGCTCGTCCTCCTGGAAGGGGACCCGGACACGGGGAAGACCTGGCTCTGCCTGGACCTGGCCGCCCGCGTGAGCCGTGGCCGTTACACGAAGACTTTTGAGGGGGAGTCGCGGGAGAATACGGGCAAGGTCTTTTATTTGGCTCCCCGGGATTGCGAGCAGAGCGTCCTGGGGCCCCGGCTGGAGAAGTGCGGGGCCGACCTCTCCCAGGTTTCCTTCATCCACGAAAGCAGCGTCACGTGGATAGGGGAGAAGGGGGAGAAAACCCTGGACCTGGAGGCCCTCTCCCAGATGATGGCCAAGGAGAGGCCGGACTTGCTGGTGATCGACCCCATCGACCTCTATCCGGAGAAAAACCCCCGCTGGTCCCTTCGGGACCTGGATTTTGTGGCCTCCGTCTACCAGTGCACGATCCTGCTCGTGCGGCACCTCAAGCGGACGCCGGGAGGCAGGCCCGTGCGCCCCCGGCCGGACGATGCCCGCTTCCAGGCGGCCTCGGTGCTCCTCGCCGCGGTGGACCCGGAAGATCCTCAAAAACGCATTCTCGCCCACGCCCGCAACGTCTACGGACGCCGGGCGGAGAGCCGGGGCTTCGAGGCCCGGGAAGAAAGCGGGATCGAGTGGGGGGAGGCGAGAGAACTCTCGGCCGAAGAGCTGCTTTACCCGCCCAAGGAGGAGACCCCCGATCATCCCTCCGCCCTCCACAAGGCCCGGGAGTTCTTAATAAGAACGTTGGCCGATGGAAGGGAAGTGACGGTCAAGCAAGTCCAGGAAGGGGCGGCCTTGGAAGGGATTAGCAAGAAAACCTTGCTGCGGGCGAAGAAATCCCTAGGCGTTCAAAGCACCCGGGACGTCTGGAATTGGCACTGGATTCTCCCGAGAGAGCCGCAAAAAAACGATGGCCTTCTTGGCCACCTTCCCCCAAACACCCCCGAGGAGCCCGTAAAAATGAACCGCGCCGAGCGCCGGCGCCTCGAACGGGAGGAGCGCAAAGAAGCCGGACGGATGGAGGTGAGGGGGTAAGGGCCATTCTTCCGCTGATCGAAATTGCCCCTCCCCCTTTGGGGGAGGGTGCCGCGTAGCGGCGGGAGAGGGCCGATCGCTCGGACACCGCCCTCTCCCGGCCTTCGGCCACCCTCTCCCAGGGGGAGAGGGGCATCAGAGAAAGGGCTGAATGCTCCTATTAATTCGCCGCCGCGACGCGCTCCTCGCGCTTCTTGACCCGCATGCGGGCCAGGAGGTGCTGGATGCCGCCGAAGACATCCGAGCCGAACACGTCCCGTTCCCGGGCGGCCATGTCCTCGCTGATCTCGCCTTCCTTGAGGAGGGTGTAGTCCTGGAAGCCCTTGTAGTTTTCGGGCTCGAAGAGCCGGACGTAGTTGTTGAAGAGGGCGTTCACGCCGAAGAGGACGTCTTCCCGCTTCTGGGGGAGGGGGAACCCCGAACGGTCGGCAAGGCGCGTCACCTTGGCGATGAATTTCCCGAAGAACTCGAAGACGTCCAGGCCCAGGGCTTCGAAATGGGGCTTGTAATCGAAGAGCACCGCGACGGCGGGGGCGAGCATGAGGCCGCGGGCCCGCTGGTAATCGGCACCGTTGGAGACGTGTTCGGGAATGTTGCCGAGGGCGGCGTAGGTCTGGGGGAACGCGCAGTGGCGCGATTCATCCATGTGGAAGGCCCGGAGGATGTGCCGCAGGCCCGGGTAATCCTCGAAGTGGGAGAAGAGGGAGGTCGCGAAGCTCTCCAGGATCACGTTCATGCCGAAGAGCTTGTGATAGTACTTCTTCCTCGCGACGCTCTCGTAGAGCCACCGCGCCGAAGTGGGAAGCGGGCGTAGGTGGTCGAGCGTGTTGAGCATGGCCCGCAGGGTGTAGAAGTGCTTGGCCTCTTCCATGACCTGCATGGCCATGCCGAGCTTGGCGCCGGTTCCCTTCACGATGGGAAGGAGGCTGGCCGAGGTGTAGAGGGCATAGGCTTCGCCGTGGCAGATGAGGGACATGATCTCGATGACGGCGTTCCGCTGGGCCGGGGTGTAGCCTTCTTCGAATTCCTTGCGGACCTGTTCGGAGGTGGCGAGGCTCACCATGTCGTGAACGTCCCGGGGGAAGTTCCGCTCCCCCTCCACCGTGCCCACGGTGACCCCATCGGCCAGGGCCGTCTTGTCAGCCTTGGAAGAATCATGGATGCCCAGGTAGGGCGCCACGGCTTCGGCCTTCCAGAGGTGGGCGAGCGCTTTTTCGTAGTTGCGCTGGGTGAGGAGCTCCATCTCCCCGCCGATGAACGTCCCGGTCCGGTCGTCGTAGTGATTGGCCAGGGTGGCATCCAGGCGCTTGCGAAGGAGCCCTTCGCTCGCCTTGTAAGCCGATCCGACGGCGCTGCCGCCCTGAAGGACGACTTGATCCAGGAGACGCTGGGTGAAGGTTTGTTCGGACATGGGGGGAACTCCTCCTGATGCTGTTGCTTCCAAACTCACGCCGCCGGGGGCGGCGCATCTACCAGCTTGCGAAGAAGGTTCTTGTAGTCCTCGAAGGCCCGGTCGACCCCTTCCGGGTCGATGTAGAGACGGATGACGAAGCCGGGGATCGTGGAGAGAAGCAGTTCGGCGACCCGCTCCGGCGGCATCGTCAGTTTTTTTACATCGGGCCCCAGGAGCAAGGCGATGACATCGGTCAGGAACTGGAAGACCTGCGCGGCTACCGATTCCTGGTGGGAGCGGAAGAAGGGCTGGCTCTCGGAGAGCTTCCAGAAATCGATGACGAGAGGGATGTACTTGCGGACGGATTTGGCCAAGTTCCAGGTGTCGTCGAGCGCCGAGAGGGCCTGTTCGATTCCGGGAGTGCCACGCATGGAAAAGCTCTGCACCCGGCTCACGACGGTCCGGAAGATCATGGCTTCGAGTTCGAGAAGGATGTGTTCCTTGCTCTGGAAGTGATAGTGAAGGAGGCTTTTGGAAACCCCCGCCGCCGCGGCGATCTCCTTCGTGGTCGTTCCCTGATAGCCGCCCTTGGCGAAGCACTCGGCGGCGGCGAAGAGAATCCGGACGACAGTGGGATTGGAGAGATTGGCCTCGGGAAAGGGGCTCGGTGGCTCCAAGGCCTTGAGGGGTAGGGGGGTTACCTTCTCAGCCATCCGTGGGGTGCCAGATCTCTTGGGTCAGCAAAAACTGACCGGCTGGCCAGTCGAATGTAAGATAACGGTGTTTTGATGTCAAGGAAAAATGAATATGACGAATTATTTAATAATATTAGATAGTTAAATGAATCTACTAACAGTGTTTTAACAAACTGTGTTTTGTTTCTGGGTTTCCAATTGGCGGTCATGAAGCCGGGAAAGGAAAAAAAGAGCCGAAAGGGCACCCACCAGGGCCAGGAACATGTCCCACTGGCTGTCCCATTCGTCCCCCTGGGTTCCAAGGAACGCGGTGGCCCCTTGGCCCAAGGCGAGGGCGGCCCACCACTCGATGAGTTCGTAGAGGGCGCTGAAAGCCAGGCACACGCACGTGGCGAGAAAGAAAAGCCACCCGCCCCGCTGGAGTGGCGAGGTTTTGAGCAACACCTCGCGTGCCAGGACGGCGGGAATGAATCCCTGGGCGAGGTGGCCCAGGCGGTCGTAGTGGTTACGGGTAAAGCCGAAGAGTTTCTGGACCCAGAAACCGGCTGGCACCCCCGCGTAAGTGTAGTGTCCACCCACCATCAAAATGAGAGAGTGAAGCGCCAGAAGCCAGCAAAGAAGCCGCGTCGGGCGGAACCGTTTGTACGTCGCCAAGAGAATTGGTGCGCCGATAAAAATCGGCGCGACTTCCATTACCCACGTGTCCCGCTCGGCCGGCGAAATGCCGGACCAGGCGAGGGCGATCACCGTAAAAAGCAGGAGTCCCCAGGCTTCGCGGTTGGAGGGCACGGCTTGAATCCCCGCGAATCACTTCGCGGCTTTGGAAACCGCTTTCTTCTTTTTCCTGGGTTGCGCGCGAAAGGGCGGCACCCGCTTGGCGACGGGAAGGGCCATGGCCGGCCGGGGTTTTGGCGCTTGGGGAGCCGCGGATTTCTCCGGTGCCCGGAGCAGGCAGAAAATGTCCGTCGCGAGCCCGAGCCACCAATGGGCGATGAGCGGGTAATAAACCGAATCCGTCGTCCGGGCCATCCAGCC
>JBFLVN010000012.1:0-27158 GCA_040758475.1 Bdellovibrionota bacterium | reverse complement strand
CCGCAAAGGAGCGTGTTGAAAAGCGCCAAGGGGAGGCTCTGAAGAGAGGCGAGCAAGGCCAGGAGCAGGTAGAGCGAGGGGCCCAGGGGGGAGAAATCCGCCCCGCCCGTCGCCTGGACAGCCGAGTGGGCCAGGATCAGGACCGCCGCGCCCCAGGAAAGGGGAAGCGCCCTGGACTGCGACAGACGGTTTCTGGCGCCAAGAGCCAACAGAACGGCCAGGGGGAAGAACCCCGCCGCCAGAAGGACGTGCCACCAGCGGTAATCGGCCGGATGCTCCCACACTCCCCCGGCAGCGAGAGCGCCGTAAAGGACGAGGAGCGCCGGGGCGCTAAAGCGTCTTGCGATGGATGGGCGGCCAGGATGCAAGGGCCGGTCCTACCGGAACCGGTAAACGAGTTCCCCTGCCCTCACGAAACCAAGTTCTTCGCGCACGAGCCGCTCGATGACGTCCCGGTCCTTCTGGAGGCGCCCGACCTGATCCGAGAGCGTCCGGTTTTTCTCTTCCAGCGCCTCGACGCGGGCCTCGATGCCCCGGTTCTCGGCCGCGAGCGAGCGGACCTGCCGGGCGCTCACGCCGAACTGGTAGAGCGAAAACCCCAAGGCGAAGGCCGCCATCCACGGTGCGAGAAATCGGCGAAAGAACATGGCGACCGGTTATCTTGGCGAAAGAGGGCAAAATTGTCAATCATTTCAGTGACATAGCCTCCTCCAGGGACGCTCGCTTCCCGCTTGGCCGCCGGGCGCACGAACCTTCGGAGTGCTGGCACCCCCCGGTGTTTTTCCGCCTCCTGGCCCACTGGCGCGGACCGCGTTAGTCTATCGGCCTGCCATTTCGAAACGCCGGGGGATTTCAATCATGACGGAACGCGCCTACAAACGCACCAGGATGTTCATCGACGCCCGCGAGCAGATATTTCTCGCCATCCGCTCGACGGTCCACATCGTCATTTTCGCGCTCGCCTTCGGCATCCTCCTCTACGGCCCGGGCGAATCGGGCATGCGCCTCTCGGACACCCAGCGCATTACCAACGAATTTCTCTACGCCCAGTCGGGCCGCCTCTGGCTCGTCTTCCCGGCCCTGGCCGTCGTGTGGCTCGTCACCGTGATCGGCAGCCACCGGATCGTGGGGCCGGTCCACAGCTTCCAGAACACGCTTCACCACGTGCTCCAGGGGGACCTCACCCAGCAGCTCACCCACCGCAAGGGCGACCACTTCGCCGCCCTGGCCGGCACGATCAACGAGACCCTCTCCGCCCAGCGGGCGCTCCTCACGCGCCTGCGCTCCGAACTCCACCAGGCCCAGGAATCTCTCGGAAAGGAAGGCGCCACCCCGCCCGAAAAACTCTCCGCCGCCCGCCACGCCCTCTCGAGCGCCGCCGCCATGATCGATGGGTACAGGCTGTAAGAATACCTCACCCCACGGCCTTTCCTCTGATGCCCCTCTCCCCCTGGGAGAGGGTGGCCGAAGGCCGGGAGAGGGCGGCTTCCGCATGATTGGCCCTCTCCCGCCGCTCCGCGGCACCCTCCCCCAAAGGGGGAGGGGCAATTTCGATCACTGGTAGACAATCCTCACCCCCTCGCCTCCATCCGTTCGGCCTCTTTGCGCTCCTCCCGTTCGAGGCGGCGCCGCTCGGCGCGGTTGAGTTTTAAGGGCCCCACAGGGGTGTTTCCGGGAAGGTGGCCAACGTGGCCATCTTTTTTTTCGGCTTCGATTTCGTCTTCTTTCGGCAGTACCCAGAGCCAGTCCCAAACGTTCTTCGTGCTTTGAACGCCCAGGGATTTCTTCGCCCGCAGGAGCGTTTTCTTGCGGATCCCTTCCAAGGCGGCGCCTTCCAGGACCCTCTTTGTTTCAAGCCGGCCATCCGCCAGGGTCCTTTTCAAGAACTCCCGGGCCTTGTGGAACGCGGAGGGGTGGTCGGGGATTTCCCCCTTCGGGGGGTGGAGGAGTTCTTCCGCCGTCATCTCCCGGGTGCTCCCCCACTGGATGCGCCCGTCTTCGATCGTGAATTCGACGGACTCCCCCTCCGCCGCGTGGACGCTGCGGGCGTGGGCCAGGATTCGCTTGCGGGGGTCTTCGGGGTCTTTTCCGCACACGACGATGGACTCCGCCCAGAAGGAAATATCTTCCGGCCCCGTCCGTGCGAGGCGGCCCGAGGGCGTCCGGGGAAGTCTTCGCACGGCCAGGATCGTGCAACCGTGCTCGATGGCCAGGTCGCGCAGGACTTCCGAGAACCGGGCGGCCTTCTTCGCCACGTAGGGCTCGATCGAATCGAGGATGACGAGATCGGGGCACTCCTGGGACGTGTAGCCCGAAAGGAACATCACGCTCACGTGCCGCTCCCCTTCGCTCTCCATTCCCAGGATGCGGGAGAGTTCAATGGCCTTGATCCGGGAGAGGTCCGCCCCGGCGGCCTTAAGGCGCGGCTTGAAGACGCTCTCCAAGGCATCGGCGGAACTGAAAATGAGGACTTTGCCCTCTTGGCGGCTCACCTGGGCGGCCAGATCGGCCGCGATCCAGGTCTTGCCCGCGCCGCAATCCCCTTCGAGAAGGGTAAAGCGCGCGTGGGGGAAGTAGGGCTCCCAGAGATACTCGACTTCCCTCTCGGGAAGTTCGGAAAAGGAAGGGGCGGGCCAATGATTGGCCGGGGTCGTCGGGGAATCCATAAACACGTCTCCTGTGAGGGTTAAAAGGCCAGGAAAGACCGGAACAGACCGAAGGGGTGAACGGGGTTTTGTAAGACGGGCGTGAACGAAGAGAACGACGAACCGGTAAAATTATACAACACCACGGCGCGAACGGAAAATTAAAAGTGATTCAGATACGGCGAGGCCCTAAAAAGTCCGCCGGTCGGCCCCCTGAGAACGAGTGAGAACGCCCCAACGGCTCAACCGCAACGAAATGGAATGCCAAATTGACGCGGTGCGATCTATTTTTTCGCTTTCCTCGCTCCGGATCCCTTTTAAAAGACCCTTTCACGTGCTATATTGGATTTTAAGCTTGGTATATCGATTGCTTTTCCGTTTCTGTGTGATCTGGGGACGCAGGAAGGGATAGCGTGCGGCCTTCTCGGGCCACTGCAGCCGTTTCACCGGCACCGTTCCCACGGCGCGAATGCGGACGCCCCGGTCCTGCGCCCACGAAGCCCGGTTTCCACCGGGCCGCTCCCTCTGATCTTCCATTTCTAACGGCCAAGAAATCCAGCACCTAGGAGTTTCACCATGGAGCCGCAAGCGTTTCATCTCGTCACCCTGCTCAGGAAGCAGCACGACTACCTTCTGACACAACTCGCGGCGTTCGCGATCGGCATTCCCTCCCGGGAAGATATCAAGGAGTTCTGGACGCTTCTTCTTTCGCACACGGCGCTGGAAGAACGCCATTTTCATCCCGCCCTGGCGAAGGTGCCGGAAGCATCCCGGCCCGCTCCCAAGGGATTCGAGTCCACCGGGAAAAAACTGCTGTTGTCCGTAAAAGCCTTCGCGGCGCGGTGGTCCGATGAAGCCCCCCAGGGGGACCACGCCGCTTTCCTCTCGGAGCTCCAAGAGGTGTCTAGCGGTTTGGGTTTGCGAATCCTGGAAGAAGAAAAATTATTTCCCCTGATTCTCAACGAAGCCGAACGGGCGCAATACCGGTTCCTGGAACAAGAACAACAGGCGTTGAGAACTTTCATGTCCGAATTCACCGAAAAACTAGCGGACTCGTCCCCAAAAAGCGGCAAAAAAATACGCCTCGTCGTCAACGGAGAGGGCGGATGATTTTTCAGGCAAATCCCGATCAGGAACCCCCTGCCACGATCTCACCGATCCGAGCCAATAGCGTGTCGGGCGTAAAAGGCTTGGCGAGGTAGGCGCATCCTTCGGGAATCCCGCCATTGGAGACCTCGGAATAGCCGGAGATCAGGAGTATTTTGAGGTTCCCGCCGCGCTGGCGGATCTGTTTTACCAGTTCGAGCCCTCCCATCTGGGGCATCACGATGTCGCTGATGAGGAGATCGAAGGAACTCCCCGGTTCGTCGAAAATCTTGAGGGCCTCCGCCCCGTTAGCGGCCGCGAAAACTTCGTGGCCCTCTCCCGCCATTACTTGCTGGATCAAGAGCCGCAGTTGCGGGTCATCTTCCGCGAGCAGGACGCGGAGGGACCCGCGGCCGATGGCCGGAACGGGGACGGCGGAATCTTCCGCGGGACGGCCTTCCTCCGCCGCGGCCGGCAGGAGGATTTCGAAGGTGGAACCCCGTCCGGGTTCGCTCCGCACGTAGATGAAGCCGCCGTGCTGTTTCACCGCGCCATAGACCATGGAAAGTCCGAGGCCAGTTCCGGCGCCTACCCCTTTCGTCGTGAAAAAAGGCTCGAAGATGTGTTTCAAAACGGCTTTTTCCATCCCCTGGCCCGTGTCCCGGACGCGCAGGACGGCATAGTCCCCCGCCGGGATTTCCTCGTCCCCTTCCTGGATGCTTTCGGTGAGACAGACGTCGGCCGTTTGCAGAATCAGTTCGCCGCCTTCCTTCATGGCGTCCTGGGCGTTCATGGCCAGGTTCAAAAGGACCTGGATGAGCTGCCCCCGGTCCACGCGGACCGCGGGGACCCCTCCGGATAATTCGGCCGCAAAGCGGATATTCGCCGGAAGGACGGGCCGCAGCAGCCCCATCGTTTCGGAAACGACCGCGTTGAGGAGAATTACCTCGCGGCGGAGGGTCTGGCGGCGCCCGAAGCTCAAGAGCTTCTTAACGAGTTCCGCAGCCTGCTCCGAGGCTTTGGCGGCGGCGGCAAGGTCGGCGGCCGGGTCGGTGCCTTTCTTGGCCTTCTGCGCCGCCAAGGCGTTGCGCCCCAGAATCACGGCCAACAGGTTGTTGAATTCGTGGGCGATCCCGCTCGTGAGCCTTCCCACCGCTTCGAGCTTCTGGGACTCGACGAGTTGTTCCTGGAGGCGTTCGCGCTCGCGCATCTCGCCCGCAAGCCGCCCATAGGCCGATTGCAGTTCCCCCGTCCGCTCGGCCACGCGTTGCTCCAAGCCGTCCCGGGCCTCGCGCATTTCCCGTTCAGTGGCGGCGAGGAGCGCTTCCTGTTCGCGCCACCGGGTCACGAGATAAGCAAAAACACCGAAAAAGAGCGCGGTCGGAAGAAGGGCCGAAAGCGTCGTTCCAGTGAAATACTCTCGGGCCAGTGCTCCCTTCTCCCAGGGGAGCGTCGCGAAGATGGGGGCGTAGGCGATCCGGCCGGTAAACTGGAGCGCCCCCAAGGCCAGGAAGACGAAGAGCGCGGTGAAAAACGCCGGGAAAACGATTCGTCTGGGAAACAAGATGAGAAAGAAAAAACCCCCGAAGAGCGGGAGAATCCAGATGGGAGAGGTCTGTACACCGACGAAGTAACTCACCAAAATCGCCCACAGCCACCAGGACTGGGCCGCTACATGGGCGAAAATCGCGTTTTCCGGCGAGCGGGCGCGGAAGCGCGTGCCTACGGCGGCGAGCGCCGCCCAAAAACCCGCCGTGCCGAGGAGGAGCCAGCAGAGCGCCCGAAGTCCCAGCCGGTCATAGTAGGGCTCTACTTCCGGATGGCCGATGAGATAGAGGGCGCGCAGGGAAAACCCGACATCGAACGGAAGGGTAAAGAGGACCACCAGCAGGCAGCGGTCTACAAGGCTCCAGCGGAGGGGGTTTCCGAGGCGTGAAGCGAGTGGGCCCATGAATCCTTAAACTGCCCGCCGCCCGATTACCGTGAAAAAATAAGTATAGCTTACCCAAGGGGCTCACCCAAGGCGGGGCGGTTTTGCTTGACACCGGGGAGCTTCCTCGCCATCATGGCTTCCATGGACGCCTTGCTTGTCCAATCGATCCTTTCCTTCTGGCCCCGCTGGCGCGGCCGCGCCTAATTTTTAAGCCCCGCCAAGGGGCGCTTTCCTCACACCCCATTCGTATTGCCATAACCCTCGTGGAAAGCTCCGCGAGGGCGAAGTGTGATAAGGTCCACCGCCCATGAAACCCGTTTACACGCCATCCTTAGAGCAATTCCGGGAACTCTCGCGCGAGGCGGGCGTCGTGCCCGTCTGCCGGGAGGTTCTCGCCGATCTGGTCACTCCGGTCTCCGCGTTCCTCAAGATCGCCGATAACCAAAGCGAATGCTTTCTCTTCGAGAGCGCCGGGGGCGGCGAGCGCTGGGGGCGCTATTCGATCCTCGGCGCCGGGTGCCACACCCTGGTACGTGCCAAGGACGGCGAGGTCGAAATCCGCGAGCGCGGAAAGTCCCGTAAAATCCAAAACCGCGAGAACCCGCTCTCGGAACTCGAAAAGATTTTGAAGGAATGCCGTCCGGCCAAGGTGTCCGGATTACCCCGTTTCTGGGGTGGAGCCGTGGGCTTTTTGGGGTACGACATCGTCCGCACCTTCGAACGCCTTCCGGGAGAAAAACCCGACCTCCTCGGGACGGACGACTTTTGTTTCGCGACGACCGACGTGCTCGTCGTCTTCGACAACGTGACCAAGAAGGCGCAGGTCATCGCGAACGCGCATTTAAAGGACCACCCTTCCCCCGAGCGGGCCTACACGGCGGCTTTGGAAAAAATCGACGAGACGGTGGCGCGCCTCAAGTCCCCCCTGGAACTTCCGACGCCCCCGGCGCCGCCCGCCGGGCCGCTCGTGGTCGATTCGAACCTCTCCCGGGAAGAGTTCGAGCAAATGGTCCGGCGCTCGAAGGAGTACGTGCAGGCGGGCGACATCATCCAGGCCGTTCTCTCCCAGCGTTTTTCCTGCGCGGAGAAAATCCCGCCCTTCGATCTCTACCGGGCCCTGCGGGTGCTAAATCCCTCGCCCTATCTCTTCTTCTTGCGCATGGGAGAAACGACGCTCGCCGGTTCTTCCCCGGAAGTCATGGTCCGCCTGGAAGACGGCGAGATCACCCTGCGCCCCATCGCCGGGACGCTCCGCCGGGGGAAGACAGCCGAGGAAGACGCGGCCCTCGAAAAAGAACTCCTCTCCGATCCCAAGGAACGGGCCGAACACGTGATGCTCGTGGATTTGGGGCGAAACGATTTGGGAAGGGTCTCGGAAACCGGCACCGTGCGCGTGGACGAACTCATGGTCGTGGAGCGCTACTCCCACGTGATGCACATCGTCTCGAACGTGCGCGGGAAGCTTCGGCCCGGGAAGAGCGCCTTCGACGTGGTGCGGGCCACCTTCCCGGCCGGGACGCTCTCGGGCGCGCCCAAAATCCGGGCCATGGAGATCATCGAGGAACTGGAGCCCTCGCGCCGGGGGACTTACGGCGGGGCCGTGGGCTACTTCGGCTACGACGGGAACATGGACCTGGCCATCACGATCCGCACGTTCCTCGTGCAAGACGGAAGGATTTCCTTCCAGGCCGGCGCCGGGATCGTGGCCGACTCGGACCCCTCGAAGGAATACGAAGAGACCTGCAACAAGGCCGCCGCCCTTCGCCGCGCCCTCGAAATGGCGCGGGAAGGATTGGAGGGATAACCGCCATGCTTTTGATGATCGACAACTACGACTCTTTTACCTACAACCTGGTCCAGTACTTCGCGGAACTCGGCGCCAAGGTGAAGACCGTCCGGAACGATTCGATCACGGTGGATGAGATCGAAGCCCTAAAGCCCGAGGCCATCGTGGTATCGCCCGGTCCCTGCACGCCGAACGAGGCGGGAGTTTCCGTGGAAACAATCAAGCGCTTTACGGGGAAACTCCCCATTCTCGGAGTCTGTTTGGGGCACCAGTCCATGGGCGTGGCCTACGGCGGGAAAGTCGTACGGGCCTCGCGCCTCATGCACGGAAAGACTTCGCCCATCTCCCACGACGGGAAAGGGATTTTCGAAAAACTCCCCTCCCCCTTCGAGGCGACCCGGTACCACTCGCTTCTCATCGAGGAGAAAACCATTCCGGATTGCCTGGAAGTCTCGGCCAGGAGTGATACGGGCGAGATCATGGGCGTAAGGCACAAGAAGTTCCCGAACGTCGAAGGCGTTCAGTTCCACCCGGAATCGATCCTGACGACGCACGGAAAGGAACTCTGCCGGAACTTCCTCAAGAAGGCCGGGGTCGATTGTTCCAAGGGAGAGATTCTGGGGTGATTTCTAGAAGTGCTTATTGGGTTTGAAGTTTCGCTCCAATACGGTACTCTGGAAACGTCCCGCTAGAAGGAAGGCCCCGTGGCCGAAGACGAACTCAGTTTCGAAATCGCTTCCGAATCCTCCCCCCGCTCCGCCAAGGGATTTGAAGTTCGGGACGCCGAAGGCGCCCTCTCCGGAAAATCCAGGCCCGCGAGCGGCGAGATCGCGACGCCGACCCTCGCCCAGCTCTACATGCGCCAGGGCCACTTCGAGCAGGCGGCCCGCATCTGGGTCCAGCTTCTCGGCCAGAATCCCGGCGATACGTTCATGCTGGCCCAGCTCGCCGAGTGCCAGCGGAAGATGGCCGAACAGGCCGCGGCCGACGGCGGAAGCGGCAAGGTCGTCCGGATTCTCCAGGGCTGGCATTCCAACGCCCGCCGGATGCAGGGCCTGGAGCCGCTTACTTTCGCCAAACCCAAGTCGCCGGCAGAAACGCGGCGCGAAAAACAGGTCGAGCGCCTCTCGGGCTGGCTCCAAAACGCCCGGCGCCTCCAGGGCACGGCCGGTTGAGCGCCGCTCAACCCAATTATCGCCATGGGAAAGAAAATCCTCGTCCTCCACGGACCCAATTTAAACCTGCTCGGCGAGCGGGAACCCGAGATTTACGGGAAAATGACCCTCGCCCAGATCGACGAGATGCTCCGGGGCGAAGCCAAGAAGCTCGGGGCCGAACTCACCATCTTCCAGTCGAACCACGAAGGGGAGATCGTCGACCAAATCCAGAAGCAAGGGAAACCCCACGACGGTATCCTGATCAACGCAGCCTCCCTCACCCACACGAGCATCGCCGTGCGGGACGCCCTCGTCTTCACGGGAAAACCGGTCGTTGAAGTCCACCTCTCCAACGTGATGAAGCGGGAGGAATTCCGGCACCATTCATTCCTCTCGGATATCGCCGTGGGCGTGATCATGGGGTTCGGGCCCGCGAGCTACCGCCTGGGCCTGGAAGCCCTCGTGGAGACCCTTTCGGCCAAGCGCTAGGCCCCAAAACCGGCCCGAATCGAAGAAGGCTTGTAAGCGCTACTCACTTTCCTATCGAGCCGTTCTCTATCAGAGAAATCCCGAATGAATTCAATAGGTTGAATTGGGTATAAAAATTAAGTATACTTTGTTCTTTGGCGGGAGCGTGTTTCTTTGTGAGTTGAGTCACACTCACGAGGTTAGTTGTGTCTTTTGATAAGGCCAAAACGATCCAGCTCGCCCTGAAGTACACCCAGCAGAACAAGCTGGACAAGGCGATCCTCGAGTACCAGAAGCTCGCCAAGGCCGACCCCTCCGACGTCAATCCCCGGATGAAGATCGCCGGCTTCTTCGTGAAGCTCGGGCAAATCCCCTCCGCCCTCCAAGCCTACCAGGACGCGGCCAACATCTACGTCAAGAAAGGCTTCTACAACAAGGCCGTCGCGATCTACAAGCAGATGCTCCAGGTGGACCCGACGTTCGTCGAAGGGTACCTGCGCCTCGCCGAAGTCCTCCAGAAAATGGGGCTGCTCGGCGACGCAATGGCGCAGTACAAGACGGTCGTCGCCTACTACGACAAGGAAGGCCAGACCTTCAAGGCCCTCGAGATCCTCAAGAAGATGGTGGATCTCGACCCCTCGAACCTGGCCACCCACGTCAAGCTCGCCGAAATCTACTACCGCCAGAGCATGCCCAAGGAAGGGGGCGAGCAGCTCTACCGCGTGATCGCGGACCTCACGGGCCAGAAGCGCTTTGACGAAGCCGTGAAGGTCTACGAGCGCCTCATCCGCTTCGATCCGGAAAACGCCCAGGCGCTCAAGGAATGCTACAAGCTCCTCCTCCAGCTCCGCCGCCACGAAGGCGCCCTCCCTTACCTCCAGACGTATCTCCGGAAAGCCAAGGACGATCTCGAAGCCGTGCGCGACGTGGCCATCGTCTTCGGAGCGATGGGAAATACGAAGAACCAGAAGATCGCGATGAAGGAGTACGCCAAGCGCCTCCACGCCGGAGGCCGCGACGGCGAAGCGCAGCAGGTCTACGAAAAGATTCTCCAGATCGACCCCACCGATCCCACGGCCCTGGCGGCCCTGGGGCGCGACGCCCCGAACGCCCCCGAAGACGCCATCATCCCCGAAATCGAGCGCACGTCGGAGGTGAAAGTTCCGTCGAGGCCCGCGGTACCCGCCGCACCCGTCTTCGAAGAAGAAGACCAGATGGTCATCGAGGAGGACGAAACGGCCCCGGACTTCCGCACGGTGGGAACGGGAGTGGAGGAAGTCCTGGTCGACGAAGGATCGTCGGCCGGGGAATCCCTGGGTTCCCTTCCCGGCGAGGAAGAGGCCCAGGGCGAGATCACGGACAACCAGGCCGAAGAAATCCTCATCGAGGCCGGCGTCTATGTGAAGTACGGCCTCCGAGGCAAGGCGGTGGCGCACTTAAAGCGCCTCGCGCTCCTCCGGCCGGATCACAGCCAGGGGCTCTCGCGGCTTGCTTCGCTCCTCATCGAAGAAGGCCAAAAAGTCGAGGCCGTCGAAGTGCTCCTGCGTGCCGGGGAATCGAACGAAAAGAAAGGCACGCCCGCCTTCGCCAAGGCGGCTTATGAAATCCTCCTCTCGATCGATCCGGCGAACGCGGCCGCCAAGGCGAAACTAAGCGCGCTCGCCAGCAAGCCGGCGGCTGCCGCCCCCTCCGCCCAGGCAGCGATCTCCCTGGACGACGTGGACGCCGCTCTTGCCGGGACCGAGCCGGGAGTCGAACTCGCGGCGCCGCCCAAGTCGGCCGCCGCTGCTTTCGATCTGGACTTGGAAGAACCCGTGGCGCCGCCGGCCCCCAAGGCCGCGGCGGCTCCAGCCGCGCCGCCGCCCTTGGACATCGAAATCCCGGCCGAGGAACCGGCGGCTTCCGAGGAAGCCCCGATCCCCGCGCCCGCCGCTTCCCTCGAAGACGAAATCGCCATCGACGTGGACGTGGGAGGCGAAGCGCCCCCGCCGGACGAAGAACCCCTGGCCCCTCCGGCACCCGAAGAAACCCCGCCCATGGCCGCCGCGGCCGAAGAACCGGCCGCTCCGCCGCCGCCAACTTCCCTCGAAGACGAAATCTCCGTGGACATGGGGGAGAGCGCCGCGCCGCCTCCTCCCGAAGAAGAGCCCCTGGCTCCTCCGGCACCCGAGCCCGTCGCCGCTCCTCCACCTCCCGCGGCTCGCACGCCCTTTGTTCCCAAAGCACCGGCCGTTACGCGGCCGCCGCTCACGACGACGCCACCCAAGCAGCCGCTCGCCGCCAAACCGGCCCCTTCCGCGCCGATAGCCTCGCGGGACGATTTCGCGGAACCCTCCGCGCCGCCGCCCAAACCGGGGCTTACGACTTCGCGCCTTCCACCGCCCCCTTCGGCCCTCAAGCGCACGCTGCCGCCGCCCCCCTCCTCGTTCCGGGCCGGGCTCAAGACGCCGCCGCCACCGCCGCCCCGGACAACGATTCCTCCGGCCTCCTCGCGCATCCCTCCGCCCCCGCCGCTCAAGGCACCGGCGAAGGCCGCTCCTCCTCCGCCCGCTCCCAAGGCGGGAGACCCGTTCCTCGAACAACTCGACGAGGCCGAGTTCTACATGGCCCAGGGGCTTTTCGATGAAGCCCGCCCCCTCTACCAGGCCATCCTCAAGAAGTCCCCCGCCCACCCCATCGCCAAGGCGAAGATGGCGGAACTCGAAGCCGGCGCCGCTGCCCAAGCCAAAGCCGATAAGAAAGTCGAAGGGTTCGCCACGGACCAGGAAGGCCAGGTCAACTTCGAGGACGTCTTCAGCGAGTTCAAGAAGGGGATCGACAAGAACGTGGCCAGGGAAGACTCGGCCACCCACTACGACCTGGGCATCGCCTACAAGGAAATGGGCTTGTTAAATGACGCCATCGGCGAATTCGTAACGGCCCTGGGCGGGGTTGGAGCCCGCAAGGCCGATTGCTATAATATGATTGGTATTATTCACCAAGAACGGGGCGAGTTCGACCGGGCGGCCGAGGCCTTCCAGCTCGGCCTTGGCGTCGAGAATGCGAACTCGGCCGAGCGCATGGGGCTCAAGTTCGAACTGGCCCAGACGCTCGCCCATCTGGATCGAAAGGGTGAATCCCTGACCCTTTTCGAGGAGATCGAAGCCGAAGACAGCGGCTACCGGGACGTGGGGGAAAAGATCGTGGAATTAAAAGGCGAAGGCGTGGAAGCCGCGCCCCTTCAGGAATTAAAGGCCGCCCAGGGGGGCGGAAAAGGGCGGCGGGTTTCCTACGTCTAGCGCTTCAAAAGGCGGCGGGAATGGTTATCTAAGAGGATGGAGGCCGGTTCATGAATTACCTCGAATACTACGGTCTTAGCCAGGAGCCCTTTTCCAACGCTCCCGTCAGCAAGTTCTTCTTCAATTCGGCCCAGCACTCGAAGGCGCTCCTGCGGCTCATGTACGCCGCCGAATCCATGAAGGGCCTGGCGCTCCTCGTGGGCGACATCGGCGCCGGCAAGACGACGCTGGCCCGCCGCATGCTCGACCAGCTTCCCGAAGACGAATACGAAGCGGCCCTTCTCGTCATCATCCACTCCGGCATCACGGCCGAATGGCTCTTAAAACGTATCGCCACTCAGCTCGGCGTCCCCCAGCCGGCCGACGACAAGCTCACCCTTCTCAACCAGCTCTACACGCGCCTCGTCGAAATCCACGAAAAAGGGAAGAAGGCCATCGTCCTCATCGACGAGGCCCAGATGCTCCAGACCCGGGAGATCATGGAAGAGTTCCGGGGAATCCTGAACATCGAAATTCCCGGCGCGAAGCTCCTCACGTTCATCTTCTTCGGCCTTCCGGAAATCGAGGACAATTTGAACCTCGATCCGCCCCTCGCCCAGCGGGTGGCCATGCGCTACCACCTCGAACCCCTGAACGAAGAAGCCACGCGCAACTATATCGAACATCGGCTGCGGCTCGCGGGTAAAGCAAACGCCCTCTTCGATCCCGCCGCCATCACCATCGCGCACCAATTCTCCCGCGGCATCCCCCGGCTCATCAACACGATCTGCGACAACGCCCTCTTCGAGGGATCGCTCCTAAAGCGCCAGGCCATCGGCGCCGACATCCTCCAGAGCATCGTGCGGGATTTGGGCCTCTCCGAAGACGGCACCCGCGCGAGCCGCGCCGCCACTTCGGCCGCCACCCAGGCCGCCGTCCGCACGGCGACGAGCCTCTCCAAGACCAAGGCCCCCGCTCCCGGCGCCGCCGCCACCACGCGCCCCCCGACGCCCATCCGCCCGGGAGCCGCCGCGACGGCTGCCAAACCGGCCGCCGTCCACAACGACGACGACCCGGAGATCACGGGGATTCTGGACAAGTTCGGGAAGTAAAAGATCGCGAAATTCCAAATCTCAAGGCCGGTCATCCTGAATATTCACATGGCCGTCTGGATGAGTGATCGTATGCACCCTGCCGGAAGGATAATAAGTAAAGCGCGTTGTTGATGAGATGCCCGTTCGGGGATCCAATCTCGTTTCCGCACTTGGTTGCTTCTGGCCCTCTTCGTAAGAAAAGACCTTCCATTGAACGGTCCGGCATTGGTCCTGGTCATCACACAAATCAACGATCTCTTCTTTCATGGGACCAGCAAGGAGATAGCGGCGGCGAACCCGGATACCGTCGTCCGTCCATATCTGGCAGATGGCGTGGGCGCTGCCACACATCATCCCGTCTGGATCGTAAACTGTTTCCTGGGAGAAGAACCCCGCGGATTCGAACCAGACAACACGACCTTGGGGATCATAATGATAACTGGTCTGGTACCCTGTCGGCCCGGCTTCACGGCAAATTCGTTTATCTCCCGGCCTTCCCCCGCAGCTGTTGGGCTTCCATGCCTTGGGACGATGGCGGTCCCGCCACCGTTGAGAAAAACCTGGTTTCCGGCAAAACCAAAACGGTTTGCCGTCTATCTCCCGGAAAAAAGTAGGGCCCCCAAGTTCCTCTCCTGGATTACACGGATGAAGAGTATTTCCCTGGTGAACAGCAGAAGAGGATGCCGTTTCAGGTTTACCAGGGGTCTTGCTCGATAGGCATGCGCCCCTGCTAAGAGTCAAAACCAGGAGAAGCGCGACCTCCCTCCACCTTCCGGAACACCGCATCAAATAACACCCTTATCGTCTTCACGCACTTTTCGCCTGTCGCGAAGCCGCTGCAATTTTTCTTTCAATGCTTTTTCTTCCCCGATCTCCTTGGGTTCGTAGAATCGTTCACCGCGAATTTCATCGGGAAGGTGCTGTTGGGCCGTCTCTCCGGTGGCCGAGTCGTGGGCGTATTCGTAGCCCTTGTGGTAGCCCAGTTCCTTCATGAGCCCCGTGGGGGCGTTCCGGAGGTGGAGGGGAACGGGGAGCGGGCCTTTTTCGCGCACGGCCGCCTGGGCGGCGCCCAGGGACGAGTAGCTCGCGTTCGATTTGGGGGCCATGGCCAGGTACGTGGCGCCGTGGGCCAGGTTGATCCGCGCTTCGGGGAGGCCCACGAACTCGACCGCTTGCGCCACGGCCGCCGCGACGAGGAGTCCCCGAGGATCGGCGTTCCCCACGTCCTCCGAAGCGAAGATCACCATGCGCCGGGCGATGAAGCGGGGCTCCTCCCCGCCTTCCAGCATGCGGGCAAGCCAGTAGACGGCCGCGTCGGGATCAGAACCGCGCATGCTTTTGATGAAAGCACTCGCGATGTCGTAGTGCTGCTCGCCTTTTTTGTCGTAACGGATGGGCGCCCCTTGAAGGGCCCGGTCCACCGCTTCTTCCGTGATTTCTTTTTCGCCCGCTTCCCGGACGAGAACGGCGGAGCCTTCCAGAAGATTCAAGGCCGAACGGGCATCGCCAAAACTCTGGCGGGCGATTTTCTCAATGGCCCCCGGCGCGGCTGAAAGGCCCTGCCCGCCAAGTCCCCGCTCTGGGTCTTGAAGCGCGCGAGAAAGAAGCCCTTCAACCTCCTGCCGCGAGAGCGGCTCCAGCACCACGACCCGCAGGCGGGAGAGAAGGGCCGAATTAAGTTCGAAGGAAGGATTCTCTGTCGTCGCTCCCAGGAGAATGATCGTCCCCGATTCGACGTGCGGAAGGAACGCATCCTGCTGGGATTTGGAGAAGTGATGGATTTCGTCCACGAACAAAACCGTGGGCGGGCCGCCGCGCCTCCTGCGCCCCTCCGCCTCAGCGGCGATTTCGCGGATTTCCTTCACGCCGCCCGTCACGGCCGAAAAGGGAACGAAGGGAAGCCCGGCGGCCTTGGCGAGAAGACGGCACAGGGTCGTCTTTCCCGTTCCGGGAGGCCCCCAGAAAACCATGGACTGAACTTGCTTGCGCTCGACGGCCGTGCGGATAAGGCCCTTGGCACCCGTAAGGTGCGACTGGCCCACGAATTCTTCGAGACTTTGGGGCCGTAGGCGGTCGGCCAGGGGCGTGCCTTGGAGGCGTTTTGGCGCCTCGGCGCCCGGGCCGCCGCTTTTATCGAACAAATCCACGGGCCTTCTCCGTGCGGGGTTCCCACGGCGGATTTACCACAGAAATGCTGACTGCGGCGACCTCCCTCCCCCTGTGCTACGCTTTTTTCGATGGCCGGGAACGGAAAACCCAAAACTTTCGGAATCGTCCTTCGCGAATCGAGCGACGGGCAGGTCACCGCGCTTGGCAAGGAACTCGCCCAGTGGCTCTCCAGCCGGGGGTGTTCCGTCGTGGCCGAAGGCGGCCACGCCAAGACCCTCGGCGTGGGCGCTTCCGCCGACCGGGCCGACCTCGCGCGCAAAACCCAGATGGTCGTCGTCCTGGGCGGGGACGGGACGCTTCTTGCCACCGCCCGCGCCACCGCCGAAGCCGGCCCACCGCTCCTCGGGGTGAACCTGGGGCGTTTGGGGTTCCTGACGGCCGTTGGGCCGGAAGAGGCCAAGCTCATCCTCGAACGCGTTCTTGAGGGGGACTACGAAATCGAAGAGCGGACCATGCTCGACGTAGCCGTCGTGCGGGACGGCCGCCCTCTTTCCCGCCACGTCGCCTTGAACGACGCCGTGGTGGATAAAGGCGCCATCGCCCGCATGATCCGGGTGGACGTGCTGATCGACGGAAAGCACCTGACTGAATACGCCGCCGACGGCCTAATCGTTTCGACGCCGACCGGCTCGACGGGTTATTCCCTTGGCGCGGGGGGGCCGCTCCTCCACCCCGCCCTTTCGGCCTTCGTCATCACCCCCATCTGCCCCCACATGCTCTCGACCCGGCCCATCGTGATCCCGGATCAATCGGAAGTGCTCGTGCGCCTGGCAAGCCCGACCCAAGAAGTCACGCTCACCATCGACGGCCAGGTGGCCGTCCCCCTGGACCCGGGCGATACGGTCCGCATCGGCCGGAGCGCCCACAAGACCCGCCTCGTCCGCGGCACCGACAAGACCTACTACGCCCTCCTTCGCGAAAAGTTCAATTGGAACCAGGAAACGGATTGAGGGGTAGCCCCTCCAGCCTCCGATTTCCTCCCCCGCTCCGGATCGGTTATTTAGCTTCCCCAGGTGAGGGGCCGGGGCCCCATGCTTCGGGAACTATCCCTAACAAACCTTGCCGTCATCGAACGGGCGACGATCGAGTTCGACGAAGGCCTTACGGTCCTGACGGGCGAAACCGGGGCGGGCAAGAGCCTGCTGGCCGGAGCCATGAATTTGCTCCTGGGCACCCGCGCGAGCGCGGACCTCATCCGCACCGGCACCGAGGAAGCGGCCGTCGAGGCGGCCTTCGAAGGGGGCGACACCCCCCAGGTCCGCAAAATCCTGGAAGACGCGGGCATTCCTGTGGAATCCACCCTGATCGTCCGCCGAACCCTCTCCCGCTCCGGAAAGAACCGCATCCACATCAACGGCTCTTTGGCCCCGCTCGGCGTGCTTTCCGCCGTGGGGGAAAAGCTCCTTGGAATCCTGGGGCAGCACGAACACCACGACCTTTTGGAAGAGGGAGTCCAGCGCGACCTCCTCGACCAATACGCGGGTCATCACAGTCTCGTAACCGAAATGGAAAAAGCCTTTGGGGCCCTGCGGGAAGCCAAAGAAGCCCTCGAAGCCCTCTCCTCCGACGAAGCGGAGCGGGCCAAACGGATCGATTATCTCAAATTCCTCTGCGAAGAACTCTCCGCCGCCGCCCTCGTTCCGGGGGAAGAAGAAAAGCTCCTCTCCGAGCGGTCGCGGCTCGCGAGCGCCGAAAAGATCGCCCAAGCGGCCCAGCAGGGGATGGACGTCCTTTATGAATCGGAAGGCGCCGTCTCGGAGCGTCTTGGAAAACTATCCGCCCAGCTCGCCCCCCTCGAAGCCCTGGACGGGGACCTCTCCTCCGCCGCCAAACTCCTGCGCGAGGCGGCGCCCCTCATCCAGGAAGCGGCAGCTAGCCTTAGGCACGCCACCGGCAAATTCGGAGACGACGCCGGGTCGATCGAAGCGCGTTTGAACGAAATCGAAGGGCGGCTCGATCTCCTCACTAAATTAAAGCGCAAGCACGGGGAAGAGTCCGCCGAGAAGCTCACGGAAAAGCTGGAAAGTCTTTCCAAGGAACTCGAAGCCCTCCAGCACTACGATTCGGAACTCGCTTCCCGCCGGGAAGCCGTCCAAAAGGCGGAGCGCGCCGCCACCAAGACCGCCCAGGCGCTTACCAAATCCCGCGAAAAAGCGGCCGGAAAACTCTCCAAGGACGCCGGGGAAGAGCTCGTGGACTTGGGGCTCCCCAAGACCGCACTCCAAGTAAAGCTCAGCCCCTTGGATACCCTTCAAAGCCACGGAGCGGACCGGATCGAGTACCTTTTTTCCCCAAACCCCGGGGAAGCGCCCCGCCCTCTTTCGAAAATCGCCTCGGGGGGCGAGCTATCCCGGGTGCTTCTCGCCCTCCGGCTCGTTCTTACAGAACCCGGCCGGGTGAGAACCCTCGTGCTCGATGAAGTGGACGCCGGAATCGGCGGCATCACGGCGGAGAGCGTAGGGAAGAAAATCCGGCGGCTTTCCAAGAGCTTCCAGGTGCTTTGCATCAGCCACCTCCCGCAGATCGCCTGCCAGGCCGACCGGCACCTCTACGTCGCCAAGCAAGAGAAAGCGGGCCGCACGCTCGCCACGGTCCGCGCTCTTTCGAGCGACGAGCGGATCGAAGAACTCTCCCGCATGCTCGGCGGCTCGCTCGCGGCGGGGAAAGCCCGCGCCACTGCCCAGGAACTCATCGCCCAGGCGAGCCGGGCGGGCTGAGGGCGGGCCTTTTCGTGACCGCCAAAGAACTCTCCGGCGACGACGCCCTCGATTTCCTGGGACATTCCCTTGAACGTCTTGGCGTGGGGGCTTGGGAACTTTACCTCTCCCACACCCGCTCCCTTTCCGTCGAAGCCGAGGAAGGGAAAGTCGAGAGCCTCTCCGAAGCCCTCCTGCACGGCGTGGGCGTTCGGGTTCTGCGCCGCGGCGCGCCGGGGTTTTCCTATTCCACCTCCTTCGCTCCCTCCTCCCTGGAGGAAGCGGCGGAAAAAGCCGTCGCTGCCGCCCGCGTGGCGACGCCGGAAGCATCTTTCAGCTTTCCGGCCCCCGCGGCCCAGCCCCGCGCGAAATTGGGGATTTACGATCCCCAAATAATCCGCATTCCCCGGGAAAAGAAAGTAAGCCTCGCGCTATCCCTCGAAGAAGCCGCCCGCCGGATGGACCCCAGGATTTCCGCGGTCCGCAACGCGAGCTATTCCGAAGAAATCGAATCTATCCGCCTGCGAAGTTCTTTGGGCGTCGATTTCGCCTTCCAGGAAAGCAGTCTTTCCACCAGCGTGCTCGTGGTCGCTACCCAAGGGAAGCATTCGGAAATGGGGTTCGACTTCGAGAACGCAAGGTGCTGGAACGGCCTCGACGCGAAGGCCGTGGCGAAGCGGGCGGCCGAAAAAGCCTGCCAGCAGCTCGGCGCGAAAAGAATCAAAGGGCGCTCCGGGCCGGTAATCCTCGAAAACAACGCGGCCTGCGAAGTCCTCGAAGTTCTCTCCTCTTCCTTCTGCGCGGACCAAGTCCGCAAAGGGAAATCCTCCCTGGCCGGGAAACGGGGGAAGAAAATCCTCGCCAAGACTATCACCCTCGTGGACGACGGGCTTCTCGCCGGAGGCCTGGCCAGTGCTCCGTTCGACGATGAAGGAGTCGCCTCCCAGCGCACCGTGCTGGTGCAATCCGGAAGGCTGGAGGGCTTCCTCTACGACACGGCGGCGGCCCGGCGGGAAGGAGAAAAATCCACGGGCAACGCCGTGCGGGAAGACGGCTTCCGGTCCATCCCGGGCGTGGGCCCAACGAACTTCTATTTCCGCAAAGGCCGCCGCCCCCTTCGGGGGCTTCTCTCCGACATGGGAGAGGGGCTCCTCGTCACGGAACTCCTCGGCGTCCACACGGCCGATCCCGTCACGGGGGATTTCTCCTTCGGCTGTTCGGGCTTTGTGGTGCGGCGCGAAAAAAAGGCGGGGCCCTTTAATGGCATGGCGATCTCGGGCAACCTCTTCGACGTCCTGGGCCGGGTGGAAGCCGTGGGATCGGATCTGCGCTTCTCCGGAGGGTTCGGATCACCGAGCCTCCTCATCGGGAAAGTGGACGTGAGCGGAGAATAGAAACGGCGTGGAAGCCAAACGGATCGTTCTGACAACCATCTTCGCCATTCACGTGGCGGTCTTCGGCGCGCTGCTCGTGCGCCGCCGGCAGTACTCCTTGCTCCTGCCAATCTCCGTTTTCGTGCTCCTCATCTTCGTGCAGGTCTTGCACGGGAGCGCCGCGACCGTGAACCTGGGTCCGGCGGGGACTCTTCCCCTCCCGGTCCTGCTGCGGCGGATCGCGTGGCTCCTGGCCGTCCCGTCCCTGGGGATGATGGGATTTCGGATCGCGAAGAAAATCCAGGCGCGGAAGGCGGCCGGAACGCCGGCCATCGATTGACGCTTACTGCCGCTTCTTCATGCTGGCCAGTGCGGCGTTCAGATCGATCTTTTCCTTGCCCGGCTTAGCTGGCTGCTGTTGTTTGGGCTCTTCAGGTTTGGCCTTGGCTTCCGGAGCGGGCTTGGGCTCTTCGGCGACCTTGCCCGTCACCCGGGCGAGCTGGGACTCGTAAGCCTTTACCTCCCGGACGGCTTCCATGTTCTTGGGATTGGCGGCCACGGCTTTCCGGAAGAAATCGAAGGCCACGGCCGTTTGGTTTTCCACCTTCGCCATCAGTCCCATAAAGAGAAAGGCCCGGTCGCAGTTGGGCTTAATTTCCAGGGCCTTGTCCAGATAGCGCTTGGCCTTGAGGCGATTGACATTCTGGTCGCCCTGGCGCTTTTTGTAGACGGACCATCCGAGGTAGGCCCAAAAGTCCCCCTCTTCCGGCTTGAGTTTCACCGCGTTGCGGAAATACCCCTCGGCCTCGACGAAATTTCCCGTCTTGGCGAGAATCTCCCCCTTCTGGAACTCGAGTTCCGCCCGGAGGGCGATCTGGGCCATCTCCATGGCCTTGTTGTCGTCGATGGCTTTCCCGTCGAGAACGTCGTCGTATTTCTTGCGCTTTTCGGCATCCAAGAGGGTGTTGTAGGCCTCCGTGATCCGGGCGAAAATCTGGCCGGCTTTGGGGGCGAGTTCTCCCAAATCCTTCCCGGCGAACGTATCGGGATGGTACGTCTTGGCCAGGGTGAAGTAGCTTTTCTTGACCTCGGCGTCCGCGGCTTTCCGCTGGATTCCGAGCACTTCGTAATAGTTCCCCTTGAGGAACCGTCCCTCGGATTCCTGGATGAGTTTGCGGGCTTTTTCGTCTTCGGGCTTCAAAGCCATAGATGAAACTAGCGCGGCGCCGCTTTTCTTAAGAAGAAAGCTCAAACACCGGAGCGGCTAGTATAGTTCGATCTCCAAATATCCGGCAATGGCGTCAGGGCGCGGCGCCCTTTTCGAGTTCCTCGACGCGCGCGAGGTCCTGCTGGATGCTCTCGTCGCTGGGGCGCACACGCAAGGCGGCTTCCAGGTGCTTGCGCGCCAGGGGGTATTTCCCTTCGTAAGCGTAGATCCGGCCGATCTCGGCCAGGGCCAAGGCGTTGTTGGGATCGATCGAGAGAGCCCGGTTGATGTGGGAGCGGGCTTCCATAGCCCGGCGCGGGTCCAGGCGGAAGAGGCTCACCCCGAAAAGAGTCCGGTACTCGGCTTCCAGGGGATTTTGTTCCACGGCCATGCGGAGGGCGTCGGCGGCGGCCTCGTAATCCCCGGCTTCCAGCAAGTCGCGCCCCCGGCAGAACTCCATCTCGGCCCCCAGGGAAGCCGACAGGTTCCCAAGCACGAGCTGTTCACTTTTCTTCAAGAAGGCCTCGTACTCGGCGCGTCCCTGGGAAGAAGTCAGGGTCCGGTAGGCGAGTTCGATCTTGAGGTAAATCTCTTCGAGCTTGGAGGCCAGCGGGCCCAGGTTCACCTGCTTGTAATTGTCGGGATGGTACTTGCGGGAGAGCTTTTCGTACTGCTTGCGGATCAAATCTTCGGAAGCATCGGACTTTACTCCCAGAACCTGGAAGTAGTTGAAAGAGCTGACCCGCAAGTAATTCTCCAGGATGACCTCCCGGATGGCTTCGTCCTCGGGCGTCGGGGGCTGCGCCTCTTCCACCCCGCCTTTGATGGACGGGACGGCCGATTCCCCCTGCCAAGGATCGGAACGCAGCGTCACCATGTCGCAAAGCAGCAAAATGGTGACCGTGCGAAGGAGGGTCTTGATGTCGACGTTGGGCAGGGCCGCCAGGTCTCGGATCGCGTCCATGCCGCTGAAGGAGGCGATGCGGGCTTCTTCCTCGGTCAGGCGAAGCCGGTCGAAGTAGCGGACGAAATTCTCGTTGCTCTGGGGATAGGCCGTCTGGACCGCTTCAAAGGCATCGCCCAACTTGTCGAGCGGGTAGAAGCGGCGGACCCCTTCGGCCACGGCCGCGTGGGGGTCGAGTTCCAGAAGCGTGATGTTCGAAAGAAAGGTCTGGGTCCGCGAGAAGGAGTAGTGCCCCTCTTCCCAGCCGAATCCCTGGACGAGCTTCTCCCGGGCCTGCTCCTGGAGGGCGGCATAGAGTTCCTGGTTGTCGAGGATTCCGAGCTCGACGAGGGCCTCGCCCTGGCGGATTTTCTTCTCTTGCATGAGGCGCGTGGCGTTGACGTAATCCTCCTCGGTGATCCGCCCCTTTTCGACGAGGAGGCGGCCCAAGTTCTCCTGGCGGCTCGCGGAAGCGATGAAGACCGGAACCCCCTGCACGAAGTAGATCGTACGGGTCATGTACTGGCGCTCCATGCTGAGAACGCCGGTTTCCTTCGCGCGGAAAAGGGCCATGAGGAGAAGGGGGTAAACAAAGGGCCCGAACTCCCCTTCCATGACCGCTTCCTGGGGGAGGGTCAGAACCTGAGGCCTCAGATCGAAACGCGGCCGGGGGGCCCGCCCGCTGACGAGGCGATCCACCTCGCGCGTGAGGGCCTGAAAATCAGCGGGTTTGATGAAATAGGCCCTCGCCCCGTAACGCTCGCGGGCCTGGCGCTGTTGCTCGCGGGTCCGCAGGACGTCGCTCATCAAGACGACAGGGGTCGGCCCCGTCGCCGCGACCCGGGCGCAAAGATCCAAACCACTCCCCTGGGAGAGGAATACATCGCTTACGATGACGTCCGGGCGGTGTTCCTGGTAGAGGTCGAAGGCCTCGTCGGCCCCCTCGGCTTCGAGGACTTCCCGCCCTCCCTGCCCACGCAGGTGGGCGGCCAATTGGGCGCGGGCGGCCTTGTCGCCGTCGACCAGGAGGATGCGGCGGGCTTGCATCGTCGGAGGAGAAGCCATTGCGCGAGCGAGCTTAATTGGCGCACCGCCCGATTGACAATCGCGGGGCGCATGCGCCATCAACCTGGAGAGAACGAGAAGGAGCCGGGAATGCTGATCGTAGGCCTTACGGGGGGAATCGCCTGCGGGAAATCCACCGTGGCCGGGATGTTCGAATCCCTGGGAGCCCGCGTCCTGGACGCCGACCAGGTGGCCCGCGACATCGTACGGCCCGGCCTTCCCGCCCATGAGGAAATCAAAACAACCTTCGGCCCGGGCGTCATCGCCCCGGATGGTGCCATCGACCGCACGGCCTTGGGAAAGATCATTTTCGCCGACCCCGCCGCCCGGGCCCGGCTCAATGCGATCACCCATCCTCGCATCGCCCAGGAAAGCGCCCGGAAGTTAAACGAGCTGCGGGAATCGGGCACCCAGGTCGCCCTTTACGAAGCGGCCTTGCTCGTCGAAACCGGCTCCTACCGCCTCTACGGCGGCCTCATCGTCGTCACGGCGCGGCCGGAAATCCAGGTGGAGCGCCTCATGAAGCGGGACGGAATCACCCGGGAAGCGGCGCTCGAAAAGATCACCTCTCAAATGCCGATGGAGAAGAAAACGGCGGTGGCCGATTGGATCATCGACAACTCGGGAACGCCCAATGCAACCAGGCCTCAGGTTGAAAAAGTCTGGCTGGAACTAAAAAAGCGGGCGGAGAAAAACTGACCAGCTACCCGTGAATGACGATCCGTTTGCCCTGGATGGTGAGGTATCCGTCCTTGGCGAGGTCGGACAGGACACGGCTTACCGTCTCGCGGGAAGTGCCGATCATGGCGGCGATTTCCTGGTGGGTGGGGCGGTTCTCGATCACGATGCCGTTCTCGGTCACGACCCCTTCGGTTTCGGAAATATCCAGGAGGACGCGGGCGACCCGCCCGTAGACGTCGAGCAAGGCGAGGTTTCCGATCTTCTCGTCGGCGCGGCGAAGCCGGCGGCTCATTTCCACAAGCACGCCGATGGCGACGGAGGGGAACTTCTTGAGATGCCCCAGGAAATCATCGCGCTTGAGCATGAGGAGGACCGAATCCTCCTTCGTCGTCACGTCGGCGCTCCGGGGTTCGGAATCGAGGAGCGACATTTCTCCGAAGAATTCGCCGGGCCCCAACGTGCTCAGGATGATCTCCCGGCCGTCTTCCCCATAACGGGATACTTTCACCTTCCCCGAGGCGATGATGAACATGGAATCGCCCGGGTCCATCTGGTGGAGGACCGGCGTGTCCTTGGGGTATTCCTTCACGGAAATGAGGAAAACAAGGTCGTTGATCTCCGCCGGGGAGAGCTGGGTGAAGATACTGACCTTCTCCAGCAATTGGGCTTTGGCTTTGTCGTCCATGTCCGGTACAAACCTACCCGCTCGCCCGCGGCCCCCTCATTTCGCGCGCCCCAGGCTCTCCAAGCAGGATTAGAGCAAAATCCGTATCACGCCACCTTCTTGGGGTCAACGCCCTTCAGGCCGCCGGTCCGGCGGTGCCGGGCCGCTCCTCACGCGCCGCAGGCGCGTCCGCCGGGGCTGGGAGGGCGGTGCCGCCGATGGCCTGCCTCAAGGTCGCCTCAATTCGCGATAGCTTGGCCGGGTCCTTCACCTTGTGCCCGAAGATATCCACCACGTAGAACGTATCGTCGGCCCGGTCCTTCTTTGTCGAAATCTTGGCGAGGGTGATGGTGAGCCCCAGGCGGGAAATAGCCCCGGTCAGCCGGTAAAGAAGCCCGATCCGGTCCCCCGTCACCACGTCGATGATCGTGTATTTCTCCGAGCTTTCGTTGTCGAAGGAGATGCGGGTGGGATACTGGGCCGAAAAGCGATCGATCCCGAAGGGTTGGGAAGCCCGTTCGATGAGGCTATCGACCCGCACCCGCCGCTGAAGGACGTCGGCCAGGTCCCTTTCCAGGTCCACCCACCGGGAAGGGACTTCCTCAAAGCGCCGGTAGACGTCCTCCACGCGAAAGACGTCGAGCACCGTCCCGTCCCTAAGCGTTGTGATCTCCGCCGAGACGATGGAAAGGCCGTGGCTCGCGAACACGCCCGCCACGTTGGAGAAAAATCCCTGCATGTCGAGGGAATAAATCACCATTTCGTACAAACCCGATCCCTGGAGGGACTTTCTCGCCACGCGCACGGGCGTGTTCGAGAAATCCCGCAAGTTTCCGGCCTGGGGGTGGAATTCCCCATGGGAAAGGATGAGGTCCAGGTGCTCCTGAACCCGATCCACGGAATTGGAAAGGAAATAGCGCCCCGGGAACAAGGCGAGTTCCTGGCGGAGAAGTTCTTCCGAGTAGCGATCCCGAAGGGCCCCCACCGCCTGCTCAATCCGCTCCTTGGCCAGGGCGGCGAGGTCCGCCCGGTCGATCCGGCCGTGCTCGATGGCGAATTTCGCGAGATGGTAGGCCTCGTCCATCAGGGCCCCTTTCCAAGGAGTCCACACGTCGGGGCCCACCGCCCGCATGTCGGAGGTGGTCAGGAGATGGAGCATTTCCAGGCGTTCCCGGGTCCCACAGAGGGAGGCCAGCGTCGAAATCTGCTTGGGATCGTTCAAATCCCGCTTGAGGGCGATGTGGGAGAGGATGAGGTGCTGGCGCACGAGCCACTCGACGTCGGCGGCATCCTCGGCGGAAAGCCCCATCCGCGCGCAGATGTCCCGTGCCCGGGCAGCCCCTTTCTCGGAATGGTTCCCGCCCATGTTCTTTCCCACGTCGTGAAGGAGAAGCCCCAGGAAAAGGACATGGTGCCGTTCGACCTGCTGCCCGATGGCGGTGGGGAGCGGCAGCTCCTTGGCGAGCCGGCCCTCCAGGATGTCTTCCAAATCCTGCACCGCGAAGAGCGTGTGAATGTCCGTCGTGTGCAGGTGGTAGGCATCGTGCTGGACGTGGCAGGTGACCGTCCGCCATTCGGGCATGTAGCGAGAGAGGAAGCGGAGGTCGTGCATCACGGAAAGCGTGCGGCCGATCCCCTTGGGGCGCCCCACGATCTTGCGGAAGCTCTCGTGGACGCGCGGGTCCTTCAAGAACGATTCCCCCGCCAAGTGCCGGTGGAGATAGAGGTGCTCCCGTGTACGGGGCGATATTTCGGCGTTCAGTTCCTGGGCCCGCTCGAAAATCCGCATCATGAGGTGCGGCTCCCGGGCGAAAAGCTCCGGATCGGTGGTGGAAATCTTCCCGTCCGATACTTGGAAACCATCACCCACGTTCCGGGGCCGCCGCCAGGCGAAAGGAAGGCGGCTCCCCGGACGGCCGTATTCCTTCATCCGCTCCAGCATGAGCTGGGTGAGCTGGCTCGCCGCCCGGGTGAGGAGGTAGTAGCGGCGCATAAAGCGCTCGGCCGCCCGGTCGGGCGAATCGTCCGAAAACCCCATGACCGCCGCCACCCGTGGCTGGAGCTCGAATTCGAGCCGGTCCTGCTTGGCGGCGCTCTGGAAATGGAGTTCGTGGCGCACGCGCGTGAGGAAATCGAAGTACCGGTTGAATTGGGCCAGCTCGTCCCGGTTCAAAAAGCCAAGTTGGTGGAGTCCTTCGATCTCGGAAACCCCGAATTTCACCTGTCCGATCCAGAGGATGGTCTGGAAGTCCCGAAGCCCCCCCTGCCCCTCCTTCACGTTGGGCTCAAGGAGGTAGACCGATTCACCGGCTTTGGAATGCCGCTGCCGGACGTGTTCGAGGCGGGCTTCGATGTAGTCCTGTGGCCGGCGGCGGAGGGCTTTCCCCGAAATCTCTTTCTGGAAAAGCTTCCACGGCGCTTCGCTCCCGCGCACAAGACGGGCGTCCAACATGGCCGTCCGGATGGTGTCGTCTTCCTCGGCAAAACGCACGCAGTCGGGAACCGTCCGGACCGAGTGCCCCACTTGGAGCCCCAAATCCCAAAGGCCGTAGAGGACTTTCTCGGCGATCTGGCTGGCAAGGCCCTGGGACTTCCCATCGTGCAGGAAAAGAATGTCCACGTCCGAATAGGGAGCCAGCTCCCCGCGGCCGTAACCACCCACGGCCACAAGGCTCACGGGCGGAGGGGTTTTGCGGCGGCTCGCGGCCTCTTCCACGGCCGCATCGAAGAGAGCGCAGACCACGTTGTCCAGGGCGCGGGAAAGAGCGCGAGCGACCGGGCGGCCCGCGGCCCCCTGGTGGTGGGCAAGACAAATCCGTTCGCGCATTTCCTGGAGATAATTTTTTCCCGTAACGGCGATGGGCTCGGAAGCCTTTACCCGGAAGGGGGCTACGGCGACCGATTCTTGCCCCGGGGTTCCCAGTTCCTGGAGAC
>JBFLVN010000011.1:0-27871 GCA_040758475.1 Bdellovibrionota bacterium | reverse complement strand
CGCGCGGTCGTGGAGGCCGCCTCTGTAGGCGACCAGAACCTTCCGGATGGCGGAAAGACCCCGGTCGACCAATACCCCCGCGCTGGCCGGTGACTTTCGCATGACCGCGCGGACGGTTCCGCCGAGGATCGCGTCCCCAAGCAGCGGTTTGTGCCACCCGAGCAAGATGAGATCCGCCTGCTTGGCGTGCGCCACACCACAAATATCGTCCGCGGGCGACGACGAGACGAAGGCGAGGGGCCTTACCTCCCTGCCCTGGTCCTTGGCTTCTTTGAGGAGCGGTGAGAGGGCTGCTGCGCCGCGTTCTTCCGGCGTTCCATCCACGTAGAACGACGCCCTGTCCGTGGGCGGTAGCAGGCGAAGGGCGTAGAGACGGTCGGCATCCGGGTTGCCGGCCGTCAAAGCAGTACCAAGGCGCAGGAGTCCGGGCCCGCTACGGTCGTACGCCACGCAGAGAAGGGCCGTAAAGCGTTGCGCCAGAACGGGCGCCGCGGTCTCCGCTTCCTCCAGGCGCAAGCGATGGAGCCGTTCGGGAGGATAGATCCAGTCAAGCAACGGCGCCGTCATGAACGTCGTTACGAGCGCCATGATCACCATCATTGTGAAGAGCTCCGGGCTGATGACGCCGAGATCGAGTCCGATGTTGAGCACGACGAGTTCCATGAGGCCCCGCGTATTGACGAGGACGCCCATGGCGGCCGCCTCCCGCCAGGGGGTTCCCGTCAGGCGCGCCGCGATCGCACAACCGCCGAACTTCCCCGCGCAGGCCACCAGGGTGATGAGACCGCAGATCAGCCAGTCCGATCCCGTGGAAAGCAAACCGATTTCGGTACGAAGACCACTGAAAGCGAAAAAGAGCGGGAGAAGCAGGACGAGGACGATATCCTCGATTTTTTCCGCGAGAACGCGGATGAAATTCCCCTCGCGCGGCATGACGACGCCGAACAGGAAGGCGCCGAACAGGGCGTGGATGCCGATGAGTTCGGTCGCCCAACTGGAGACCAGAAGGAGAAGAAGAACGGCGGCGACGACGTTCTGCGTGAGCCCCTCCCGGTTGGCGATGCGCGCTCCGAAGCGCCGCATGAAGGGACGAACGAGCAGCCACATCCCCGCGATGTAGAGAAGGGCTAGGGCCGTCGTCTGGACAGCGTCTCCGATTCCGGTAGTGCCGACCAGAGAGACGACGAAGGCGAGCAGACACCAGGCCGTCACGTCGTCGACGGCGGCGCAGGTAATGGTCAGGGCGCCTACGGGAGTGTCCGTGAGCCGCCGCTCGGAGAGGATGCGGGCCAGCACGGGAAATGCGGTGATGCTCATGGCGAGGCCCATAAACAGCAGGAAGGAACTCCGGGGGATACCCGGCGGCGCGAGGCGGGGATAGAGATAGACGGCGAGGGCCGCCCCCAGGGCGAAGGGAACGACGATGCTCGTGTGGCTGATGATGATGGACGTGTGCCCGCGCCCGCGCATCAGTTTGGGGTCGAGTTCCAGTCCGATCAGGAAAATGAACAAGACGAGGCCAAGCTGGCTGATGAGGCTAAGGAGCTGCATAGAGTCCGGCGTAAAAAGGACCCGTTCTACGCTGGGAAACAGCCAGCCCAGAAGGGAAGGGCCCAGGAGAATGCCGCCCACCACCTCGGCGATGACCTGCGGCTGGCCGATGAGCCGCATCACCAGCCCCACGAGGCGCGTGCTGATGAGAATGAGAATGATCTGAACGATCAGGCGAGAGAGGGGGTTGTGAACGAAAAATTCCACCCGGAGCCCTCCTGCCGTCGGGCAAAGGCCATCGCCATGAGGATGACCTTCCGGATGATTTCCGGTGAGGTTCCTCTCTCCAACGCCTGCGAGGTTAGCTGACGGGCTCGGGCAGAAGAGATGATTGCCCTTTGCTTTTCGGCAATTCGCCCCAGGTAGTGGTTCCCCCGTCCCCGCCCGTGGCGGGGTTCGGCGCATCAAATGGAGTCTAGCCGATGCTGGGCCAGTTGTGTCGAGGCGAAGAGAAGCAGGCGTTACTTTTCGTTAAGCCCGCCAAATTCGATCTTCAAGTCCGCAATCTTCCGGACCAGCGTGGACCTGGCGATTCCCAGTATCTGGGCGGCCCGGGTGCGATTGCCCGCGCAGTATACGAGGACGCGCTGGATGTGGAGCGCTTCGGCCTTGGCGAGGCTCATGGGGGACGTCGCGGAAGAATGATCTTGGGGCGGAGGAGATTGCCGGGCGGCGGGTTTGTAGGTGTTCGCCGGCATCTTTTTGCCAACGGCCGGTTGCCCGATTGGCGTGAGAAGGAGATCCGCTTCTTCGATGACCCCGCCGTTCTTGAGGAGGACGATCCGCTCGATGACGTTCTTAAGTTCCCGGGCGTTGCCCGGCCAGGGGTACCGGATGAGCGCCGCGAGGGCTTCCGGCGAAAGGGAGGCGCGAAGGCCGCGCGTCCGCGAAATCTGATCGCAGAAACGCTGGGCCATGTACTCGATGTCTTCGGGGCGGCCCCGGAGGGGCGGCACAGGGATTCTGGCTTCCGAGAGGCGCCGGCAGAGATCGGGGAGAAAGAGGCCCTTGAGGACCAGGGCGTCGAGATCCCGGCTGGTGGCGGCGACGACGCGCACGTCGGTTTTGAGATCGGTGGTCGACCCGAGCCGGGAGAAAGTCCTGGTTTCCAAGACGCGCAAGAGCGAAGCCTGAGCATCCATCGGCAAGGCGGCCACTTCGTCTAGAAAGAGAGTGCCCTTGCCCGCCAGTTCGAATACGCCTTGCCGCCGCTCCGTCGCTCCCTGGGCGGCGCCGTTTTCGCATCCGAAGAGTTCCGAATACAGGGCCGATTGGTCGAGCGCCGGGCAATAGATGGAGACGAAAGGGCCTTCCGAATACGGGGAGAAGTCGTGGATGAGTTGCGCTACGTGCTCCTTCCCGCAGCCGGCTTCCCCGGCGATAAGGACGGGTTTTTCCACCTGGACGGCGAAGCGGGCCGCCTGTTTGTAGAGGTTGGACATGGGCGCCGAGGGGAGGAGGAGGTACTGGTTGTCCGGATTGAGCGTGCGTGCGCGGAAGGAGAGCGTTTCCGCCTTTTTGGCGTCCCGGAACGCGACCGCCGTCGAAATCCGGTGGAGGAGGGATTCCTCATCGAAAGGCTTGAAGATGAAATCCAGCGCGCCGCGGGAGACGGCTTGGAGGGCCGTTTCGTCCGATCCGCTTTCCGCCACGACGACCATCACGGGTTCGGAAAAGCTTCGGGTCATCGTTTCCACGAAATCGAGCCCCTGGCGGGCGAGAAGCGCCGTATCGGCCAGCACCACGTCGAACATGAGCTGGGAGGCGTACCGGAGCGCTTCGGCGGTGGTGCCCGTTTCGACGACCATGTGGCCAGCAGCGCCGAGAACGCGGGCGAGATGCTGGCGCGATGCCGCGTGCGTTCCTACGAGCAGGACGTTGGAGGGTTTGGCGGCTTTTTTCTGGGCAGGTTGCTGGTGAAGCCTTTTTTGATCCATTGATGAAGGTCCCTCAGGATGCGATCGGACTTTGTTCGGGTCTCCCGCCCCAACGGGTGAGAATCATCCGTTCCAGAAGCCCCCGGAGCATGGTGGTCGAACCCGTCCAGGCGTGGGAGCAGAGAATCTGCCTTTCCTCGGGCGTCAGGAAGAAGCGCCGCCCGTAATCGGTCTCGATCTGGGCGAGGTAGTGGTCCACGAGGACCGAAAGGTCTTCGATTCGCTCGGGGCGCCGCGGCACCTCGTACGTCGCGATATCCTCAATGCGCAAAGAGAAGGACTTGAAGAGCTGTGCGGTAGTAATCTGTTCGAGAGGGAGCTGCGAGACGAGCAGAAGTTTCGCCCCTTGCTGGAACAATTCCGCCAAAGCGCCCTCGAATTGCGGGGAGCGGATATCCGTGTGAACCCGCACGGCCACGAAAAGGCTTGACGAAGCCGGGGAATGCCAGAGCAGCTTCCCGGCGAGACGAGTCCCTCCGTCCATCCGGTCGGGGTAATCGAGTTCCAGAAAATTGGCCCGCCCCACGAGCTGCTTGATGCCCTGGATGAACTCGGCGGGGTCTTCCTGCAACTGCACGAGGGCGACCCCTTCGGAATCCAGGGTCAGGCGGATTCGCTCCGTCACCTGTAGCGAGCCGACGGAACCCAGCACCCAGGGGACGGTCCGGGGGGTGTCGATCCGGGTTTCGCTCAACCAGCCCGTGATGTGCATCGCTGAGGCCTGCATCTGGTGCTGGTCCGGCTGTTTGGCGATCTTGTCGATAATCCGGCGGAGCCGCTCCGTATCCTTGGGGCCGTAGAGACGGGCCCTCTCCGAAGGGGGAATCCAGAGGAACCCCCGGCCGGTGGTTCCCGGGATGGCGCCGGCGGTGCCGACGGTTGAATAGGAAAGCCGCGCCCCGAAGAGCCCCGACAGTTGGTCGAGAGCGCCTTCCGTCGTCGCGACTTTCTCGATTTCCTGCTCCAGGTTTTCCAGGGCTTTTACGAAACGGCTGCGGGCGTTGGGGAATATCTTACCAAGAGCACCCCAAAGATCGGGAAGGCGTTCTTCCACGAGAAGCCATGCACCGGCCACGAAGGGGATCACAGAGATTGATGGGCCGATGAGGTAGTAGCGGGTGTTGCCGAGAACGTTTGGAAGGATCTGGTTCGTGACTAGTTGTCCAATCATTACAACCGACGTGACTCCACAGAGGATGATCATACGGTTGTACTTATCCCATGACAGTTGCTTGCGGTGGCGGATCAAAAAAGAGAGATTGGCAGCGATCACGGTGGCCCAGAACGCCGCCGGAACGATAGCGTAAGGGCCGAATTTCCAGACGGGCTGGAACCCGGAAATATCGACGCTGACGACCGCCCCGGAAGTGAGCACCGCCGGCAGATGGAAGGCGAGGGATACGAGGAACGCCGCTGCTATTTCAAAAGAAGGGGATTTCTGATCGGTAACAAAGGCACGTGTTCCTAGATAAGCCGCCGACGCGCCAAGGGCCGGGCCGATCCACGCGGACCGCGTTGCCCAAAGAGCGAAAGCGTTGCTGGGGGCGAGCTCGATGCCAGCGTAAGAGAGAATCCAGAGGGATTCTCCGACGCCCCCGATGAAGTACCAGAACCCCGTTGCCCGGAACAGGGACCGATTGGAGGCATAATGACCCACAACAATCGGCACCAAGGCGAGTAGAATGAGAACCACGCTCTTCTCCGGTCCCCAGCAGGGGGAGAGTATATCACAAGTATCTATTTTTAATAGTCTTACCAATTCCCAGAGTGCCCGGTTCCCGCACGGATACCACCGGTTTTAGAGAGGGGTTTTGCGTACAGGATTCCCGGTAATCCGCATTTACCTTGAAGAGATGCTCTACAATGGCTTCTTCGGCCGTTTCCCTAAGTCCTGGAAAAGGCTGGGGATTTTCGGGAAACGTCTCCAATTCGACGTGGAAACGGACGGCCCCGTCGCTCTCCTCAATTCGCTTCATGCGGAAGCTCCGTACTAATTGGCCAATGGAGGGGTGGTGAAGAAGCGCCTCTTCCACCTGAGAGGGATAGACGTTGCCCCCATCCAGGCTGATGGTCCCATCCAAGCGGCCGTAAAGGCAGATGAAGGGGAAGGGAAGGGCCGGCAGTTGCCCAATTTCGGGTGCCTCCCGCTGGAATACTGAAAGGGCGGTTTTGTAGGAAATGACCCGCCCTTCGTCTCCGATGGCGTAGCGGATGCGCGGTTGCCAGGCATAAAGGTTGTTCACGGTCGCGATGATGGAGGGGCGGCCATCGTTGTGGCGTTGCTCTTCGAAATAAACGGCCAAGGGGTTGTATTGTCCGAAGAACACCGGCAATTTCTCGTCCCCCAGGAGTTGGAGCCGCAGCTCTCGCGAGTTTTCGAGAAGCTTCCGGATTTCAAGGGCAAGGGGCGTCTCCAGGGCCAAGCCGATATCGAGATCCGAGGCGCCGTAGCCCGAAAATAACTTGGTTTCGTGACCCAGGACTTCTTGCATGAAATCCCGCCACCCCGGTGAATACCCCTCGCCGCCATGCAGAAGATCGATCCGGTAGCGGTTCCAAGAGAAGTCCGGACGCTGCCGTCCAGCCAACGCCAGTTCCCGCAGAAAGGGGGGATAGCCTGTAATGACGTAGTGGTTGTCCGGCCCCATCTGTTCGAGAGTTTCCAGAATCCGGGTGATATTGGTGCCGACATCCTTCACGGCTGCGGCATAGCGCCCAAGAATGGTCGTCCGGGTCGAACTGGCCCAGGCACCCTGACTGAAGGTGCTCAGCAGGACGAGGGGGCGATGCGGATCGCGCTTTCCAAAAAGATAGTGGTAAAAGATCATGCCGTATCCGATGAGATGTTCATCTTCTTCCCAGCATCGAATCCAGTTCGTCGGAAGGCCGCTTGAGCCGCTTGATTCCTCGATCGTCCCTCCAAAGGGAAGGACGCCATCGACGCAGCGTTTCTTGAGAGGGTAGGTGGATATGTAATTCTTTTTATCGGTGACGGGTATTTGATCGAGCGAATGCGGCTTGCCCGTCCCGCCGTGCTTGGAAACGAGGTGGCCGTAAGCAGGTACCCGTTCGATGGCCCGTTTGGCGGCGGCTTCGGCCCGCCGTTTTCCCAGAATCTCGAAGACTTCCGGTGAAATGGACCGGATGAACTCGACCGCCGAATCAGGGTTGCGCCCGATGAGGTTGAACAATTCTTCCATGTGGTGAGGATCAATGTTTTGCGCCGAGACGGGCGTGAGGAGCGCCCCCACATCCTTGGAAGCACTGGCAAGACCCTGTACCAAGGTTTCGTAGGAACCCCCCTCCATCGCCCGGTTGAGAATTTTAACGAGCCGCGCCGGTTCGAGGTCATCGAGAATCGTCGTGCCGTCCCCCCGTTCCGCCCGGGATTTGGCCAGGAGCTCCACGTAGGCCCGGATTTCCTCTGGCCTTGCGAGAATTTCCTTCATCAGCCGGACCATGTCTTCCTTGGGGAGCATGAGTTTCTGGGCCAGTTCGGCAGGAGCTCCCAGGGATTTGGCGTGCCGGAGGGCGAGGCCCCGTACTTCGTGGAAGCGCCGCATGGCCAGCTTGGCGAGGGAGAGTTTTGGCGGAGGGGCTTCTATGCCCAGGTCTTTGAGCAGGCAAACGGTGGCCTCCCGCACGCCACGCTCGAAAGCAGCATAAGGGCGCAATTGATGGGTTGCTTCTTCCAGGCGGATCGCCCGGCGGATGCGGCCGCCCTCCCGGCTTTTGACGACGAACTCGTCCATTTTTTCCTGCGAGAAGAAATCGTCCTTGCCGCCGATGACGAACGTGAGGGGAATGGAAACCGCTTTGGCCTTTTGCAAGTTGTGCTTGAAATCGTAGCGATTCTCCCAAATGCCGAGGTGCGATTCCCGCCCTCCCTTGAACCCATTGAAAGGGACGCCTTCGAGGGTCAGCGAGAAGTCGTTCAGGGAAGCTTTTTCGGTCGTCGAGAGCTTTTCTTCCAGGCATTTCCAGCGTCTGGCTTCTTCGGTTGTGGGCGCCGTTTGGGCGAGTTTCCCGGCCCAAAAAGCGAAGAGCTTCGCCCATTCTGGTTTCGTCCGGAGGCGATAGCGCCAGCCAAGGCTGATGAACTCGTAGTAATCGCGGGAAAATTTGCGATTGGCGAACTCCACGTAATCCGGGACGAAGGAGAACAGAGCCATGGCATCGAAGGCCGGTTCCCTGGCTTGGGCGTCAAAAGCGATACTGGCACCCAGGGAACAGGCGAGGCAGGCCGTCTTTCCGGTAAAAGAAATGCCGGGGCGGATATCCCGGCACAGTGCTGCGAAACCCTCCGAACGGAGGAATTTCGCCCAATAAAGGATCTCCCCGCTGGCCATGGTCATCTGGTCGGGAAAGCCGGGGGCTTCGTCGCCGGAGTTCAAGAGGGCGGGGCGAAAAATGATGAATTGATCAGTGGCCAGGAGGGCCTCTGCGAATCCACCCATGTCTTCTTTAGGGCGTCCGAAGACCGGCGGAATCAGAACCGGCGTCAATCTTGAAGTGGGGTTTTCGGGTATATCGATCAGGGCAGTAACCCTTGATCCATTGGGGCCGGTCAATTGAATGGGTCTGCCGGCGTTAAACCAGGGGCCGTTGAGTCCTTGTTGAAATGCCATGGGGAACTCTCCTTGCCGCCTTCGGAGACGAGACATTCCAATCTTCGGGCCATTCTGATTTTCTTCTTTTAACCTGCTGATTTCAGGCATGTTTTAGATTAAGATTCGCCCATTCGGGGACACCGGTGTTCGGACCATGGGTAATCCGGTTGCCCGTGCTGTCCAGATTTGGGTACGGCGTTGCTGATAGTCGGTTTCAATCCTTCGTTGGCGATCTCGATCGGCCGGTGGGCGGAAAGCCGGGGGATTTCGCTCGTTACGGCCCGCGATCCGGACGAAGCCTTGAAGGTCGGGGGGGTGGATTCCCTCGTCTGGGTGACCGAGACGGACCCCTATGAAATTCCGCCCGTGCTGGCCCGCCTCGCCCAGAATTGCAGGGCGCTGGTCTGCCTTCCTCATTACGCCATGGGCCTTGCCAGGAGGGCCCTCGACCAGGGATTTGCCGATTATCTGGGGATTCCCACGGAAGAATCCATCCTGTTCGAGCGCCTGGACCGGCTCCGCCCACAACCGCCCACGCCGCCCGTGGTCCAGGTGCGGATCGACGATCAGGACCTGGAAGCGATGGGAATCGAGCTCCGCAGTTCGGAAGCGGGGCGGCGGCTGATCGAATCCCTGGAAACGGTGGCCCCGTTTCCGACAACGGTGCTTTTTGAGGGAGAGACGGGAGTGGGCAAGGAGGCGGCCGCCCGGCTTCTTCACAAGATCAGTCCGCGTAGCGGCGCTCCGTTCGTCGCCGTCCATCTGGCGGCTCTTTCGCGGGAAGTGATCGAGAGCGAGCTCTTCGGCCACGTGAAGGGCGCTTTCACGGGCGCCGTTCAGAGCCGGAAGGGGGCCTTCGAACTCGCCAACGGGGGAACGTTGTTCCTGGATGAAATCAGCGAGGTCGCCCTCGACATCCAGGTAAAGCTCCTGCGGGTGATTCAGGGCAGGGAGTATTGGCCGGTCGGCGCGGAGAAACCCCTTCACGCCAACTGCCGCCTCATCGCGGCCACGAACCGCGATTTGGCGAACGAAGTGCAGGAAGGCCGTTTTCGCGAGGACTTGTACTACCGCCTCGCGGTTTATCCCATCCGAATCGCCCCCCTCCGGGAGCGCATGGAGGGGCTGGCCTCTCTCGTCGCACGTTTGTTGCAAGGAATCAGCGGCCGGTTGGGTATTCCGGCCAAGGAACTTTCCGAGACAGCTTGGAAGCTTTTGCGCTCCCACTCTTGGCCGGGAAACATCCGGGAACTGGAAAACGTCCTGGAGCGGGCGGCCATTCGGGCCAAGTCAGGGCCCATCACGGCCGATCATTTGACCATCGATCTGAAAAATATCCCCGAAGCGATTGGGGTATCTATTCACCCCGTCGTCCGGGACGCGGACCTGGGGGCCAGTTTCAGCTTGGACGACGTGATGGAGCGGATCGAATTGGCGATCATTCAGCGGGCATTTCTCAAAGCCGGCGGGACGCTATCGGAAGCCGCACGCCTCCTCGGGATTCCGCGCTCCACGCTCTACAACCGCTTAATCAAAAGAGGAATCAACCCGGGCGGCGACAAATCCGTCAATTAGAGGAACCGTGGCCCATTTCCTGAGCGACTTGATTCCACAGGGCCAGGATGCACGCGAGCAGCTTTTGGGCTTCCACTTCCGGGGTTTTCAAAGAGCCAAGTTTTTCGCAAACTTTTTGAACAACGGCTTGAGGCCCCTCTCCCTTGGCGATTATCTCCTGAATGTTCCTTCGCATCACGCTGGCGGATGGCTGCCAGCCGCAGACAGCTAATTGGCGGTCGAGCGCGGCGTCGCCGGGGTAGGAGGGGACCGGAATTTTCAGGAATCCCTCTTTTCCGAAAAGGCTCTTCATCACTGGGGCAATTGGCGGCGGTATCAAAGGTGTTCTTGGAGATATTGGACCGTCAACTCCGCTTCCCGATCATACATCGGTTTGATCTGCTTCCAAACAATCTTTTCGGCCGTAGGGCCAACCAGCGGCACGGTGCACTCGTAGCTTCCTTCAAACAGGCGGACCGTTTCGTTCCCTGGAGCGGCGTTATAGCGGGCCGTGGCGGCTATCCGGCCGGCCACGGTGTTTCCCTCGATCCTTTCGATAAGGTTGGCGCGATCCAACTGGAACATCTGGTCCAGATGCGGCTCGAAGCGGGAGACGATCCGCTCGAGCCACAAAGGCAGATTCAATTGAGCACTGGTCCGGAGCTTCTTTACACGCCGGGCGAGAGTGTCTTCCAGGATGGTTTGCTCGGTTTTGACAAGGCCGGACATCTTCTCGTTCAAGAAAGCGCGGAATTCGGGGCTGTCGGTTACCTCGAGAAGCTTCGAGGGCGGAGCAGGAAATCGGTGTTCTAATTGGAAGTGCTGCATGGACATCGTGAATAGGCGTATTTCGCTGGACGAAACCCGCCGTTAATTGCTGGCGCGTTTGAGTTTAGAACAAAAAAAGCGTGAATCTCAAATCACCAACGGCTGGTCGTCGGTATCGTCCTTGCCATCCGGTTTGGCGGGGTGTGTACCGTTTCCGTTGACAGAGAGCTTGAATCTGGAAACGTGCGCCTTGAGCGTGGCCGATTGGCGCCGGAGCACTTCGACGGCGCGGTCCAGGTTCATGGAATGATCGAAGTTCTGGAGGGTTACTTTATTGATATTCTCGACTAGTTGGCCTACCCGGTCGCAAGTGGTCACTTCCTCGCGCTGGGATTCGTTGATGTAGCGAACCATGTCGTTGATGTTTTCGATCGACTGGGTGATCTGCTTGGAGCTCTTGGCCTGTTCCTGGGTGGTTTTCTTGACGAGGGCCGCGATGTCCCGGACCTTTTCGCCGGCTTTCAGGATGCGTTCCGACCCGCGGCTCTGTTCCTGGGTCGCTTTGGCGATCTGTTGGGCCATCTGGGAAGCCCGATCGATCGCCTGGGAGACGCGCTTGGCCGAGGCGGTCTGATCGCTAGCCGTCGCGGCGATGCTGTAGGCGCGCTGGGAAGACTGTTCGGCCGAGGTGAGGATTTTTTCCAGGGTTTCACCGGCGCGGCGGGAGAGATCGACTCCCGCGTCCACGGCCCCTTGCCCCGCTTGCATGGCGATGGCCGCGTCCTTCGCGTTGCCCTGGACGGTTTCGATCAGGCGGGCGATTTCCCGTGTGTAGCGGGCGGTCCGCTCGGCAAGGGTGGAAACTTCCTTGGCGATCACGGCGAAACCTTTTCCGTGTTCGCCGGCCTGGGCGGCGATGATTCCCGCGTTCAAGGAGAGGAGGTTCGTCTGATCGGCCACGTCGTGGATGTAGTTGAGAATATTCCCGATGGCGTTGGCCGACTGTTGGAGTTTTTCGATGACGCCACGGGCGGCGCCTACGGAAGAGCGGATTTCCTGGATGCCCTCGATCGTCTGTTGCACCGAAAGGGCGCCTGCCTGGGCGGTCTTGCTCGTTTGCTCGGCGAGCCGGCGAGCTTCAACGGCTTCTTCTTCGACCTGCCGGTTGGATTGCGTCATTTCCTCCATCGACCGGGCCGTGTCCACGGCAATTTCGGAAAGCGTCTCGACGGATTCGGCCACCTGCCGGATGGAGGCGACCATTTCGGTCACGACACTCGTCGAATCGTCGACGGCGTCGAAGAGCTGGGAGACGTTCCCCGCCACGCCTTCGATCGTCGTTCCCATTTCGAAAATGCTCGAAGCGCTTTCCTCGGCGGAACGCGCGAGGACTTCGACGTTCTCGCCGATCGACCGGATCGAAGCGGTAAGAACGTTCATGTTCTGCGTGGTTTCCTTGGAGCTGGCGACCTGGATTTCGGCCCCGCCGGAGACCTGCCGGGCGACACCGTCGATGTCGGCCGTGGCCGCATCGACGTTGCTGGAGGAGGTTTCGATGGAGCGCAAGGTGCCCCGGAAACTTCCCAGCATCTCCGTGAGCGACCTCGCGAGGGCGCCTACCTCGTCTTCCGAAATGACGCGAATGGAGGTGCTGGAGAGGTCTCCCGCGCTGGCCTTACCCGTCACCCGCGCCATCCGGTTGAGGGAAGAGGATGTATCCGAAGCGATCAAAAAAGCGGTCAAAAGGCCCACGGCGATCATCACGAGGATCAGGGAAATCGAGACGACCGTGATGTCCCGAATGCTTTCGACCATGTAGGCGCGTGGATAGAAAGTGCCCAGGTACCAGCGGCGGCCCTCGGTCCACTCCACGGCAGCGGCGAGGAAGAGGTCCTGGGTGCGGGGACTCTCTTCCCGGAGGAAGAGCTGGCCACCGCTGTTGCGGATGCCCTCGATCGCCTGGTCGAACATTTCCTTGGGTAATTCTCCAAGGTCGCCGTGCCGGGCGCGTCCGGTTTCGTCAAAGAGGTAGTAATGCTGGCCGACTTTTTCCTCGACCCCTTGGAGGTAGACCTTCGCCCTTTCGAGAAGGATTTCCCCGACCGGCCGTTCCGGCTCGGCTCCGGAGAGGAAATCCACATAGCTTTGGCGCCGATTGGCCGCTTCCTCCAACTCGTGCCGTATTCCGGCGATGCCGAGGGCCGAGGCGTTGAGGAGTTGCTCCCCTACGCGGGCCGTTTGGTGGCGAACGCCCTCCCAGGCGAGCAGGAGGTTGGAGGCGAAGAGGGCGAGGAGGGAGAAGAAAACCAGGACGGTGATGGAGCCGCCCAGTTTTTTCCGGATGGTGACGAACCGGGCCCGCTCGGGGAAATAATCTTTCCCTAAACGCTCGGAGAGCCATGCGTAGTCCCGCTCGGTCTGGAGCTTGAAAATGTAATATTGATAAGGGAAGGCGATGAAACCTTCGCAGAAAATCCCCGCCGCAATGAACAAGTTGATGTCGTTGGAGAGGCGTCCCGTCCAGTTGAGGACGATCCACCAGGAGAGGGCCGTTGCGATCCACAGCAGGAGGGAGATGGTGGCGGCTTTAACAGGGAAGACCGCCAGCTCGTCGAGAGACCCCTTGATAAGCGCTTCGTCGATTTCCTTTCCGGCGCTTTCCCGATCGATGGCTTCCTGAAGGTTCCGGCTCGCTCGTCCGTTGGCCCAGCTTTGGATAATGAGCGTGACGACAAGGAGGGCGAAGACGGCAGGGATAAATCCGCTCCCCATGAAGCGCTCGCCAAGCCAGCCCGCCCTTTGGAAGACGCCCATTTCGCGGGGGCCGACGGTCCCCGCGAGGAGGGCGAAGAGGATGACAATCGCCAGGAACGACGTGTAGCCGCAAGTCAGAAGGGTCTTGACTCGCAGGGGAAGCCTGTCGAGCAGGTTCCAGAGAGTCATGTATATCTGGCGGAAAGGATTCGCCGGGTGTTTGGAGTTTTCCATGGGTATCCGATCGCGGTCCCTTTAGAGGGCCTCGGGCCGTGGGAGCGGCGCCCCGCATTGGAGGCAGGAGTGGCGGTTCGGCCGGTTCGGCACGCCGCATTGGCGGCATTTGATGGGAGAAGCGTCTTCGTCGTCAGGTGCCCGCGGTTCTTCGCTTTCGCCAGAGAGGTTTCCCGGCGCATCGATTCTCAGGCCGCAACGATCACAAAATTTTCCGCCGGCCTGGCGGTGGCCGCAGTGATTGCAAGTAACTTCTTTTCGGGAAGGGGGTGCGGAGCCGGCGGAGGTTTCCGATTCGCCGGCCGCTTCCAGTTCAACGGCGTCTTCGATCAATTCGAGCGCAACGTCGTCGGCTTCAACGGGACGTGATTGCGTGTCCTGACCCTCGGCCACAAGCCCAACCTCACTTGCGCCTTCTGGCCGCGCATCCCGTTTTCAGGGAAGGGCGACCGCCGGCGGTTCGACCCGGATGCCAAAGACAACCGCGTCGATCAGCTTTTCGAAACGCCCGAAAGTCTCCGCTGGCGCGCTGGCTTGAACGTACACGAGATCGCGGCCCCCGGCCAGCACGTAGAGTGCCGCCCGCATGGGGTGGCCCTTGCGGCTCGCGTGGTAAATTCTTTTCTCTCCCCTCCCGAAGGGGGTGTGGAACTTCCTCTCCCCCCGGCCCGAGGCGAGCACTTTCCGGGTGAACGCGCTGGCAAAGGACTCGAGAGCTACCGGGAGGGTTTCGGTTTCGTCTTGGGGGCGACGCTCCACCCAGAGAACCCCTTCTGTGGGTTTGTGCTGGATTTCGAACCTCCGTTGAGGGCCCAGACCCTGGAACTTTTGCCGGTTTCGTTCGATTTGCCAGTCGGTGTTCGCCAGAAGGCCGCCTAGAAGAGGAACCCGCAAGGACGGTTCCCCCAAGTCGAAATAGTCGGTCGCTGATGCCGTGCTGGCCGGGGGAGAAGGGGGAACCAAAGCACCCGGGATATCGGATTTCCCGGGGGCTTCCTTGGGCAAGGGCGGCCCGGGGTTGGCCACTGGAATAGCTTTTTTCGGAGGCGCTTCTCCCGCCTGTTCCGCCAGGAGGCGGACCATTTCGGGGGACGTGTTTTGGATGTTTTCCGTCCCGTCGTAGAAAACGAGCCGGTCGAAATGGCCGTCCATGTTGTCATCGACTTTTTTGAAGGAGGGTCTTCCCCCTTTGTAGACCACGATCTGATCGGGTTTCGTATCGAAGTTCTTGTCTTCCTGAACTTCGGCGATCCGCCCTTCTTTCAGGAACTCCCATTGATCGGGCTTGCCGTCCCGGTTCGTGTCGTAACGGATTTCCGTAGGCCACTCTCCCTCGAAAACCGCCCATTTGTCCGCCTTGCCGTCCCCGTTCTTATCGAACTCCCTGGTCACGGGCCCGGCCGCCACGGCGGGAGCCGAGCAGAGGAAATACAGGAAAAACGCGAACGAAAACGGCACGAGGTGAGAGGCGAGGGTGCGAACAAACATCCGAAAAAACCCTTTAGATTCAACGAATTATACGAGAGACGGCCCCCTTGGACAAGTATCGGCCATCCTGGCCTGCTGGATAAGGCGTGGCGAGGCTTTGCAGGCCGCTGAATCCCGCCCGTCTGAAGCGAGGGATTGCCGGGGGTTGGGGACGGCTCTGCAATTTTCACCCAAGAATATTTCCCTCTCATTTGGCGCGGTTGGGGGCGCCGAGGGTTTAGAAAAGTTTACAGGGCCAGGGAAAAGATCACGCCGGGCGGCTTGCGGACCCGGGGGCATGCCCCTTATAGTGGTTTGAAATCGCTGGACTTTTTCCGAGTCGGTCGCCACTGCCCATGCGCTCTTTTTTACACATGCGCGCGGTCCTGGTTTCCGGGATTTGCGCTTTTCTCTGGGTGACCGCCTTTTCGGGCAGCACCTGCCAGAGCATTCTGGATAGCGACGGCGATACGATCATCAACTCCCTGGACGCTTTCCCTTTCAATCCTGACGAGCAATACGACACGGACGGTGACGGCACCGGCGACAACGCGGACCTGGACGATGACGGCGACGGCGTGCCGGACATTGTGGACGGCCCTCTCATCGATACGGGTCTTCGAAGCAAGCTCGCCCTTTTGAACTCCGTCCAGGATGCTTTCCCCGCCTTCGAACCCCGGAACAACGTCCCGGACCTGCTCGAATTCGACGCCCTGATCGCCTGCCAAGCGGATACGGCTAGCCAGGCATGCAGGGATGCCTTGGCTCTTCTTCCCGGCGGCGAGAGCGACCGGATCCGGATGATCGCCATCGCCGGGCAACCCGTCTTCCTGTTCCAGTACGATTCGCTGGCGAGCGAGGACCGATTCCCGGTCCAGGTAACCCAGCCCTTCCCCTTGGGGGACACGGATACGTCGGACGAGCAGGGGACGGTTCTCCTCGGAAATCTTCTGGGCGATAACCGGGACCGGGGCATCCTGGACGCCGATACGGACAACGACGGCATTCCGGACCTTTTCGAGATCGACCGGGACGGTGATGGCGTGCTGGATACGGCCGATGCCTTTCCGGACGATCCTTCGGAAACCGGGGACAACGACGGGGATGGCCTTGGGAATAATCTGGACTGCAACGACGACGGCCCGGGAGGCGTAAATACAACCCTGGGCTTCTGCATACCGCCGGACCGGTTCATCCGGATCGACATCAACGGCGATGGCATCGCCGATGGGGCGGATGGGGATTGCGATGCCGACCAGGATGGCGATGGCTTTATCGATGACTTGGGGGCGGATGGAAACGGGGACGGATTGATCGACTTGGCAGGTCCCGTCGATTGCGTGGTCTACTTGCAGAATTCGGCCGCGAACGGCGATGGATTCTCCGATCCCGTGGACTTGGACGTGGATAAAGACGCGGATTTTTTCTGCCCCGCGACCATTTCCCAGTGCGATCTCCAGCCGGATGAACTGGACAACGACACGGACAACGACGGCTGCCCGGACACGCGGCCGCCGGACGATCCGACGCCCATTCCCAATTGTCCGCCCGGGGGGGACGCTTTCCCCATCGATTCGGGGGAGACCGAGGACACGGATTCCGACGGCGTGGGCGATAACTCGGACGTCTGCCCTTCCGACGCCCAGGACCAGTGCCCGCCCCGGGGGCCGCTCGATGATTTCGACGGGGATACCCTCGCCAACAATGCCGATCCGGACATCGACGGCGACGGAGTGCTCAACGAGGACGATCGTTTCCCGCTCGATCCTGCCGAGTTCGCCGACAACGATCTGGACGGCATCGGCGATAATGGCGATCCGGACGACGACAACGACGGGCTTCCCGACGCGCTCGAATGCCAGCCGGAAGTCATGATCGCGGCCCTCGCCGGCAACCAGCTCCTTGAGCCGGTCGATTTGATCGACGATCCGCTCGGCCTCTTCGCGGGAGTGACGCTCAACACGGAAGAGTGCGCCTTCACGAACGCCTTCTTCCCGGATTCGGACCTGGATGGCCTTTCGGACCAGGAAGAATGGCTGCTCCTCACGCAGGCCCTTTTGTGTGGTCCCACGGATGAGATTTTCGACGTCGCTTGCCCTCTGGCTCTTCTGGACATCCTCGACCCCACGGATGTTCCCGGCCCTCCTCCGGCGATCCGTTTCAAGCGGACCTTCCCGCCCTTGGACCCGAACTCGGATGCCGATACTCCCGAAGGGGCGGTCATGACCGTGGCCGAAGACCCTCAAGCGCTCGACGGTTCCGATCCGGCGCCGTTCGTGATCGGCACGGAAGACGCGGATTCGGATGGCGACGGTCTTCTCGACAGCCTGGAACGTTTCTACGGCACGAACCCCTTCCAAGCCGACTCCGACGACGACGGGTTGGACGACAACCTGGAGCTGGCGGTGGATGAGGAAAAAGCCTTGTCCTGCACACCGCTTCCCACGTTCGAGATTTCCACCATCTCCGTGACGATCCGTGGCGCGCCTCCGGCGTCTTGCGCCGGATGCTTGCCCGCACGGGTGGATACCATCTGCCGTTTCAATCCCTGCGACCCGCTTCTGCTCCTGGCCACTTGCGTGGCCAGCGCGGCGTCCCTCAATCCGAACGTGGCGGATGTGGACGGAGACGGCCTCCTGGACGGCGAGGAGATGAACGGCCGGATTCTGTCCAACGGCGTCAAAGTGCGGACCAACCCGGTCCTGGCCGATACGGATAACCAGGGCGCGGACACTGGCCTGGAAGACCCCAACCCCAATTGCGCGGAGGGATTGGGCGGTGCTCCCTGCGGGCTGGGCGGTGGACCCGCGGCGGCGCCGATTTCGTTCCCGGATGGGAGCGACAATTGCCCCATCATTCCCAATTCAGACCAGCGCGACGTCGATTTTGACGGCGTGGGCGACTTGCAGACTCTGGCGCCGTTTCCAGGCGGGGCTTCCACGCCTACTTTCCAGATCGGCCTTAACGACAAATACGGATGTGACGACAAACTTACGCTCGCCTCCGGTGCGGCGGTGGATTCCGATACGGACGGCCTGACCGATTCCACCGAAGTCCTCCCACAAGCTCCCCGTTTTTATCCCACGAACCCGGGGGACTCGGACACGGACAACGACGGCATCGGGGACAATTCGGACAACTGCCCCCTCGTGGCCAACGCCCCGCAGACAGATACGGATGTCGACGGCCTGGGCGATGCGTGCGACAACAATCCCGGGGCCGCCGGCGGCGGGGCCCGCGACATCGACGACGGCACCGATTCGGACCTGGACGGCCTGACCGATTGCGAGGAGTTCTTCGGCCTCCGCCGTGGCGGCTTCCGCAGCGCGCTCGATACCGCTGACTCCGACAGTGATGGAATCCTCGATTCCTTCGACAATTGCCCCTGTACGGCCAACGACACCCAGAGCGATTCGAGCGGCGACGGGGTCGGCGACGTCTGCCAGACGTCCATCGGCGCCATCTGCTTGTCGGCGGCGGTCCCCGCCGGCGTCAACTGCCAGTAAGGCGGCCAGGACGCCCGGGAGCTTTTCCGGAGATCTGGGGAACCTGGGGTATCTGCCCCGGTAAGATGGCCACGTGGCAACCACCCTGACCAGCCCGGTAAGCTCGTAAAATCCTTCAAAACCGCCAAATCCATGAAGGTGGCCAAAATGACCAACTTTTTTTCGTGATCGGGGAACTCCTTTCCGATGTGCCCCTCTCCCAAGGGGAGAGGGGAAGGTGATCAAGGAGATCATCGTTTTTCCGGGCAAAAGTCCGCCGGTGTCCGAGGGCGTCCAATGCGTCCACGCCCGGGGGAAGGCGATCAAGATGATCATGTGTTTTTTGCGGGGGTGGCTCGCGAACCATTCCTGCAAGTTTTCCGGAAATCCGGGTGATCTGGGGTATCTGGGTCATCTGGGTATTTTCATGAACACTTTTTAATTCAGGCACACTTCGCCCGTTTTATTTTAGCATATTTTTAAGGGAGATCGAAAAAAAAGACGGCCATCGGACTTTCCGGGAATGTCCGCCGGTGCCTTTCTCGTCGGGAAAAAAGAAAGGGGGCTACGAAGCCACCACGCAGGCCACGTCGTGGCCCTGCTTGGTTTCGAGGCGCGGGTCCGTCTCTCGGCAGCGGGGCTGCGCGTCCGGGCAGCGGTCGGCAAAGCGGCACCAGGAAGGAATCCGGGCAAGCGAGGGGACTTGTCCCCGGATGCTCGATAGCCGCCGGTCGGTCCGTTTCGCCGAACCCGTTCCTGCGTCGGTCCGCGGGATGGCGGCCAGAAGGCCCCGCGTGTAGGGGTGCAGGGGCCGCGCGAAGACTTCGCCCACGGGGCCCGTTTCCACGATCCTTCCCGCGTACATGATGGCCACTCGTCTAGCCACCTCGGCTACGACGCCCATGTCGTGGGTGATGAGGAGGATGGCGAGGCCCCGTTCCGATTGGAGTTTTCCAAGGAGTTCGAGAATCTGGGCCTGGATCGTGACGTCCAGGGCCGTCGTCGGTTCGTCGGCGATGAGGAGGTCCGGATTGCAGGCCAGGGCCATGGCGATCATGACGCGCTGGCGCATCCCGCCCGAAAGCTGGTGAGGATAATCCTTCATCCGCTGACGGGGGGCGGGAATGCCGACCTGGGAGAGGAGTTCGGCCACCCGGTCGCCGGCCTGCCTACCGTTCATTCCGAGGTGGAGTTTCAGAACTTCGGCGATCTGGTCTTCCACGGTGTAGACGGGGTTCAGGCTCGTCATGGGTTCCTGGAACACCATGGCGATGCGCCGCCCCCGGATTTTCCGGAGGTCTTTGTCCGAAAGCGTCAGAATATCCTGCCCGTCGAAGACGATTTTCCCGGAGGCGATCCGCCCCGGGGGAGAGGCGATGAGCCGGAGGAGGGAGAGGGCGGTTACGGATTTTCCGCAACCCGATTCCCCCACGAGGCAGAGGGTTTCCCCTTTGTCGATCGTGAAATCCAGGCCGTCCACCGCGGCGAGCGGCCCCACGTCCGTATCGAACGAGATTTTCAGGTTTGTGACTTCAAGCAGGGGCATGGAGGGGGAGGTGGAACCGCTAAAGGTTCTTGAACTCCTCGATGAATTCTTCCTTCGTGATGATCCCCTTGCGGGAGAGAAGGCGCAGGAGCGCGAGCATCTCTTTGGAGGGGCGGGGCCTCCCATCCTCGGGGGCGGCGGCCGGAGCCGCCTTGCCGCCTTTTTCACTCTCTCCACCATAAGGGCCGTAGAGATCGGCTCCACCCCGCTGGACCTGCATTTTCTCCGGCTTTTCGGCCGCTTCGCGGGCGAGGCGCATGGGGACGGAATCGATCTTCGGAGGGGCTCCGGCATCGGTTCCCGCGCCGCCGCCACCACCGGCGTCCAAGGCCTCCATGCGGCCGAAGTAATAGCGGTCGATCGCTCCTTGAATCTGGGAGTCCATGGCGATCACCGGCTTGACGGTGTGGCCCGTGAGGAACTGGATTTCATCGGCCGATCCCAGGTTGGTGGGATCGCTCATGGCGACGTAGAGGACCTTCTTGGCTCCTTCTTTTTTCACCATGACCGGAAAGACGCCAAGCTTCTTGGCTTTTTCGCCCGGGATCAGGTTGTACACCTCGGCCGGTACTTCGGTCGTCCGGAGGTTGACGTTCGGGATCTTGAGCTGGCTGGAGAGGGCCTTGGCCATGATCTCTTCGGTGACCATGCCGAGTTTGACGAGGGTGGAACCCAGCTTGTCGCCCCAGCGTTTCTGGTCCGAGAGGGCGCTTTTGAGCTGGAATTCGTCGATGACCCCGGCGTCGATCAGGATTTCGCCTAGCCTTTTTCGTGGTTGGGCCATTCTGGCTTACTCCCTTCGGAAAACCCCCGCATAGTTACTTACCCGCGATCCGCGAGTTTTTGCAAGGCGCTCATGAAATCGTCCTTGGTGAGGACGCCCTTCGATTCGAGCAATTCGATGAGGGCGCGGAGGGCGACCATCTCCTTGGAAGGCGAGGACACGGAGTCGCTGTCCTTGGCTTGCGCTTTTTTCTCTTCTGCTACGGGTGCCGGAGCGCTTTCGGACGAGGGTTTGGCTCCCGCCGGGGAAACCGGAGGGGGGGGCGCCGGCGGCGGCGCCGAGGGCCTTAGCGGCGGCAGGTCGCCCAGAACCTTGTGCATGGTGACGGAGCGGGAAGCATTCGGGCGGAAGGGAGATGGCTTCTTCCCGTAAGCCAATTCGAGGGCCCGCTCGATGTCCCTTTCCGGGGAGACGCAGGCGCGGATTTCCGTTCCCGCCAGGATGGGATCACTTTCCAATTCGGCGATGGCGGCCGGATCGGCCACGGCGATTTCCAGTACGGGCCGCCCGCCCTCGCGCCCGATCCGCAGGGGCAGCATCCGCCGCTCGTAGGCTCTTTCAAAGGGAATCTTGTCGATGGCTTCCCGCTGGGGGGAAGCGAGGCGTTCGCGCCCCGCCGTGGGAATCCGGAAGCGCCGGGAGAGAACGTCGAGGAGCTTGGTTTCGGGGACGAGGCCCATCCGCACGAGGTTGCCCGGGACGGTCCCGCCCACGCGCTCGGCCCGCCGCCGGGCGGCGGCGAGTTGAAGGGCGTCGACGAGCCCCGCTTCGAGCAAAACCCGATCGACGGGTTCGATTTCCCGCTGGACGGCCACGCGAATCCACCCGCTACTGGGGTGCCAGTATAAGGAAAAACCCTAGCGGTTCCAATTGGTTAGAAGAGAGAAAGGCTTTGCCCGGCGCGCCTTTTAGCCGCGTGCGCGCGCGAGGCGCGGATCGGTCGCGTCCCGAAGGCCTTCGCCCACCAGATTGTAGGCCGTCATGGTCACAAAGATGGCCGCGCCGGGAAAGAGCGTGAGCCACCAGGCGAAGTCGATGTAGCTGCGCGACTGGGAGAGGACTTCGCCCCAGGAAGCCGTGGGGGGCGGAACGCCGAAACCGAGGAAGGAGAGGGAGCTTTCCACGAGGATCGCCGCCGCGACGCCGAAGGTGACGCTCACGATGGCCGGGGTGATGGCGTTGGGGAGCACGTGGCGGAAAATGATCCGGGGGGCAGGCGTGCCCGCGGCCCGGGCGGCTTGAACGTAATCGAGGGTGCGGACACGGAGGACTTCCGCGCGCGTGAGGCGCGCAATGCCCGTCCAGCCTGTCAGGCCGATGACCACCATGATGTTGTAGATGGAGGGCGGCAGGAACGCGATCACGGCGAGGATGAGGAAGAACGTGGGGAAGCAGATGACGATTTCGATGAGCCGCGAGATGATCATGTCCACCTTGCCGCCGTAATAGCCCGCAAGCGCCCCCAGGAAGAGGCCTATCAGCAGCGCGATTCCTTCGGCCACGAAACCCACCGAAAGGCTCACCCGCGAACCGTGGATGAGGCGGGAGAGGACGTCCCGGCCCCGGTCGTCCGTTCCCAAGGGATGGTCCCGGGACGGGGGTTCGAGGCGCCTCGAAAGATTGTGCTCCGTGGGGCCGTAGGGGACGGGGGCCCAGAGCATCCATTCCCCTTCGGGGAGATTTTTCTGGATTTCCGCGAAATCCAAAGAGCGAAGTTCGGGAGTGAGATGGAGTGCCGGGAAAGTGAGTTTTCCCTCGTGTTTGAAGAGGATGGGTTTCCCGTTTGCCAGCAGGTCCGCTAAAAGCGCGACAACCGAGAGAGCGATGACGAGAGAAAATCCCGCCATGGCGAGACGATCCTTGCGGAAGCGGCGAAAAGCTTCCCGCCAGTAACCTTGCCCCTCGGCAGCGGGAGCGGCAGACGTTGAAGGGATTGCGTCCATTTACCCTTCCCCCGCCTTTCCTTCGAAGGAAATTCTCGGATCGGCCACGACGTAAAGGACGTCGGCGATGAGGATTCCCATGAGTGTAAGCAACGCTGAGATGGTCGTGATGGCCATGATGAGGGGGTAGTCCAGGGAGCGGATGGCCTCGAACCCCAATTTCCCCATGCCGGGGATCGAAAAGATCGTCTCGATGATGACCGAGCCACCGAAGAGTTCGGGGAGAAGGCCGGCAAGAAGCGTAATGAGCGGGAGAAGGGCGTTCCGGAAAGCGTGCTTGTAGGTGATTTTAACTTCCGGGAGCCCCTTGGCCCGGGCCGTGCGGATGTAGTCCTGGTTGATGACTTCCTGCATGGAGACCCGGGCGTAGCGGGCCAGCACCGCAAGCCCTCCGTAGGAGAGGCACGCCACGGGTAGGAAGAGGTGCCTCGTCCAATCCCAAAGGCGGGCGGGAAGAGCCCAGGTCTCGGCGCCGTAGGACTGGATGCCGTACGTAGGGAAAACGTCCAGGAATTCTCCCCCTCCGAGAAGGAGGATGAGCATGGTTGCTACCCAAAAAGAGGGGAGGGAGTAGAGGACAAAGAGAAAGAACGTGACGCCCCGGTCGAGCTTGGAGCCCGCGATTTTGGCGGAATAAATCCCCCAAGGAAGGCTTAAGAGATAGACGCAGACAATCGAGATGGCGTTGAGCGTGAGCGTGATTGGCAGGACTTCGGAGATTTTCTCCGACACGGGCCGGTGATCCTTGAAGGATTCTCCGAAATCGAAACGGGCGATGCGTTTTAGCCAATTCCAGTACTGGACGGGCAGGGGTTTATCCAGGCCGTAGAGTTTTTTCGTCTGTTCGATGACTTCCTGCGAAATAGCCCCCTGTCGTTCACCCGCGTAGAGGGCGGCAAGGCGCCGCTCCACCGGGCTTCCGGGGGCAAGCTGCATGATGAAGAACGTCACCACCGTGATCCCGACGAGCGTCGGGATCAGGACGAGGAGGCGCTTTAGGAGATAGTTCCTCACGGCGCGGCCATCCGGACGTAATGCTCTTCCCCGGCGGGGACGTACCATTCCTGGGCGTCCGTCCCGCCGGGGTAGTAGTGGAGGTTCACAATCCGTTTGTTGTAGGCGACGCGGGCCTTTTGCGAAAAGAGAAAGGTATAGGGCTCTTCGTCGTAGAGGATTTCCTGGAAGCGTTTGAGGAGTTCGATCCGTTTCTGCTTGTCGAAGCTTTCGCGGTACTCCTCGATGATCGAATCTACTTCCTTGTTTTTATATCCGACGTGATTGGAAGAGCCTTTCTGGTCCGCGCCGGAGGAATGCCAGAGCTGGTAGGGGTCGGGATCGAGGGAAAGGCTCCAGCCGAGCATGCAGGCATCAAAGTCCCAGTCCTGGACTTTTTTGAGAAACGCCGCCCAGTCGAGCATGCGGATATTCATCTGAACGCCCGCCTTGGCGAGTTCTTCCTTGATGATGGTCGACATGGCTTCGGCGACCGGGTTGCCGGCCGTGCTCGCCAATTCAAAAACGAGCGGCTTGCCGTTCTTGTCCAGCACGCCGTCGCCGTCCGTATCTTTCCAGCCGGCTTCGGCAAGAAGCTCCTTGGCCTTCTGCGGATCGTGCTTCTGGCACACGAGGTTTTTGTCGTAATAGTCAGTGAGATAGAAGACGTCCGAGCACACGACGCGGGCCATGCCGTAGTAGAGCTTCTGCGCGATTTCTTCCCGGGGGATAAGGCGCGTCATGGCCTGCCGGACCCGCTTGTCCTGGAACTTGGGCCGCCGGAGGTTCCAGCCGATATAGGAATAGGAACGCGAATCGTAGAGGACTTTGTTCCCCCGGCGCTCGAAGCGCTTGGAGCCCGTCTGGCGAATCCATTGCTCGGGCGAAAGGCCCGCGATGTCGATGTCTCCCTCCTTGAACACCTGGAGGGCCACGCTGTTTTCCGTAATGACCCGGAAGACGACTTTGCTGAAACGGAACGCGCGGGTGGGATCGTAGTAACCCGGGTTGGGCTCGAGTTCGATGACTTCGCCCGTGTTCCATCGCACGAAGCGCAGGGGCCCGGTGCCGATGGGGTGGCGGTTGTTGGGGTGGCCGTTGAAATCCCCTTTTTCAAAGACGTGCTTGGGAAGGACGGAGATGGAGGCGCCGCAGATTTCAAAAGCCCGGAAGTAAGGCTTCTTGTAAACGCACTTCACGGTGTAGTCGTCCAGTTTCACGAATTCCTTTACATCGACGAAATACACCTTGAGAGAGGGGGAATCGACTTTCGGGTCCTGGATGCGGTCGTAGGAAAACACCACGTCGCCGGCGGTAAGCGGATGGCCGTCGTGGAAACGAACGTCCTTGCGGAGGTGAAAGACGTGAGTGAGGCCGTCCTTGGAAGACTCCCAGGACTCTGCGATCTGGGGTTCAAATTCGAGCGTTTTCGGATTACGCCGTACGAGCGATTCGTAAATGAATTCGTTGATCTGGCTTTCGTAGGCGTCCGTGGCCGTGATGGGGTTGAGAGTGTCGGGCTCCGCGTCCAGGACGCGCACGAGCCAATCGCCCGGTTTGCCGGGCTCTCCCCGGGGTGGCACTTCGAGGAGCGCCCCCGCCAGGGCGTCGATGGTCTTTTTCTCCGGCGGCGCGGCCATGGGGCCGCGCGTGCAGGCGGCTGCCGCCAGCAGCAGAAGAAGAAAACAGATTCGTGGCGCTTGGCGGTGGTGCACGGAGAAGGGCGGTACCACGGCGCTCTGGGGGCGTCAACGGATCAGTGGGAGAGAAGGGCCGAAGGGGAGAGGGGGAGAATCGGCATTCCGGGAGGGGGCGCGAGGGTGAAAATGCCGGGGTCTTCCACGGCGGCGTTGGGTTCGATTTCCGAATAGGTGGCCCGCAGGAGGGCCTGGGCGGAGGTGATCTCGATCCGGTGGGGCCGGTCGCCGCCGCCGCAACTGGGGCCGCGGAGCTGGGAGAAGCGGACGTCGTAGCGCCAGTTTTCCCGGATTCGCTTGAATCCGAGGAGCCGCGTCGCGCCGATGTTCAGGAACACGTGGTCTTCGTTGACCACCGGGCCCAGGCGGGCGATCCAGCGGGAGCCCCACTTGTCCTGGGACAGGGTGGCCGCCTGCGCTTTTTCCGGAGAGAGCGGAAGGTTTCCGGAAAGGAAAGCGAGGAGTTCCGTGACATGGATGGGCGGGAGCCCCAAGGCGAGGGCGAGCGCCTCGCCGTCGGACGGCCCCTGGTGGAAACGGGCGGAGGTGGGAAGAAAGAGGCTGATCTTCTCTCCATCGCTTGCCACATAGGCTTCCGGCCGGTCGAAGAGGCCGAAGGCCGTGAGCCGCACTTTGTCGGGGAACTGGATGAAGATTTCCGTGGGAAAGGAGATGCCTTTCCCTTCCCGTTCGACCTTGAGCCATCCGTCGGCCCAGAAAGTCTTCTCTTCGGGGTGGCCCTGGAGCAGGCCGCCCAGGGCCGATCGTACCGCATCGTCCGCGGGCCAGCGGCTCAGGTATCCGCATCCGGCGGAAAACCAGAGGAGCGAGATGGAGAGAAGGGCGCGGCAAAGGCGCCGGGCGGGCGCCGGTTGATAGGGGGATGGCGGTTCCACGGGGAGGATGGTGTTTCGGTATCGGCTTAATTTCAAGGACTAACTGCGCTTGAGCTTCTTGCGGATAGCCTTGATGGCGGCTTGGACGTCTTCCTTGAGCTTCTGGTCTTCTTCCTTGGCCAGGGAGAGGGCCTGTTCGAAGGCTGCCAGCGCTTCGGGAAGGCGGTTTAATTTCTGGTAGACCTCGCCCAGGTGGGCGACGATCTGGGCGTCCTCCGGGGCCAGCCGGACGGCCTCTTCCAGCGTCCTAGCAGCTTCTTCGAGCTTTCCTTGCCGGTAGTAAACCCAGCCCAGGGAATCCGTGATGTATCCATCACCCGGTTTAAGGGCGGTGGCCTGTCTGATCATTTTTTCGGCTTCTTCGAGATTCATTCCCTTATCGGCCCAGGTGTAGCCAATGTAGTTGAGCGCCAGCGCGTGGGAGGGATTGATTTCGAGCACCCGGCGCATGGACGCGAGCATTTTGTCCATGTCTTTTTTCTGGTCCCACGCCACGCCCAGGGCGAAGTGAAGGTCGGGATCGTCCGGGGCCAGCACCGCCGCTTCCTCGAAAACCCGGATGGCGTCGTCCGTGCGCTTGGCTTTCCGGAGGATATCGCCCTCCATGCGGAGAAGGCGGATCTGGCCGGACGTATCGACCTGCTGGCGGGCGTTTTCGATGCGCTCAAGGGCCGCGTCCAACTGGCCGTCGCCGTCGTCGAGGTAGGCCAGGAAACTCACGGCGTCGGGATAGATTTTCGATTCGGGCCGGATGAGCTCCAGCGTTTCCCGGGCCAGATCGTTTTTCGAGAGCTTGTTGTAGGAAAGGGCGAGGTAGTAGCGGACGGCATCGTTCTCTGGATTGGCGGCCAGGAGAAGCTGGAACTGGGAGACGGCGTCGGCGTAGCGCTCTTGTTCCAGGTAGATGAGGCCCAGCTTGGAGAGGGCGCGCGGGTTGAGAGGATCGTCTTTCTTGATCGTCTCGAAGACGTCGGCCGCTTCGTCGAGTTTCTTCTGTTCGAAGAGGAGTTCCCCGATCTGCGCCTTGAGCGTCACGTCGTCGCCGCCCACGTTGAGGAGGATTTCCCGGTAAATTTCAGCGGCCTTTTCGGGCTGGCCCTCCGCCTGGAAAACCTTGAGGATTTCAGCGTAAGCGGCCTTGAAACCCGGGTTGAGTTCGATGGTGCGCCGGTAATGGTTTTCGGCCAGGTCCCACTTGCCCTGTTCCTGGTAAATTTTCCCGAGGGAGAAATGGACGATATCCACGTCCGGGTTGATTTCCAGGACGTGGGTGAGGACCTCGACGGCCTCGTCCAGGTACATGTTTTCGGCCAGGAGCGTCCCATAGAAAAGGAGGGCTTCCAGGTTGTCCGGGTTCGCCTTGACGGCCCGGCCGAAGGATTCGATCGATTCGGCCTCCCGGCCGGTGGCGTAATAAATCTTGCCGAGGAGCAGGTGTGCCTCGAAGTTTTCGGAGTCGATCTGGAAAATCTGTTTGGCGGCTTTTTCGGCGCCGGCCGGATCGCGCAGGGCCAGTTTCGTCTGGGCGATCTTCAGGAGTAACTGGGTGGAGCCGGGGTCGTACTGGGCGGCCTTTTCGTATTCGGCGAGCGCTTCCTTGAATTCCCCGCGCTGGCCCAAGAGTTCTCCTTGGAGGAAGTGGTAGGTCGATT
>JBFLVN010000010.1:0-28813 GCA_040758475.1 Bdellovibrionota bacterium | reverse complement strand
TTGGCAGTATTGTTACGCGTCGCGTCAAGCCGCGAGTTCTTGTTTTACCTTTTCGATTTCGGGAACGAGGTGTTCCTCGGGTTTCTGGAAGCTGCCGTAGCTTTGGTGCTGGTAGGGAAGTGGCCGGTCCACGACGATGGCGTCCTTGATGCACACCTGCGCGCAGAGCTTGCAGGAAACGCACTTGTCCTGATCGACCACGGCGACCTGGAAGAAGTCCCCACCCCGGGGGTTTTCCACCATGGTGATGCAATCGAAGGGGCAGGCTTCTACGCAGAAAACGCAGCCCGAGCAGGATTCCTCGATGACGAAGGCTTTGGGAATGTCCTTGGGTTTGATCCGGGGGACGATGACGCCCAGGCCGTCCTCGATGGCGTCGTAGGGGCAGTAGATCCCGCAGGTCGAGCAATCGATGCAGAGGGTGGGCTCGATGAGGTGGATATCTTTCTTGTCGCCCGTGATCGCGCCGGTGGGGCACACGCGGATGCACATGGTGCAGCCGGTGCATTTGTCGGTGATGAAGTGAGCCATGAAGAACCCCGGAAAAGGCCGTGCGGCCCGTGTCGGGGACTCTTATATCCCCCCTCCGGGAGCGAGTCCAGAATCGAGGGCCCGTGGGCGGACTCTTTAAAAGGCTAGCGGCGCCGGAAGGATTCGACCGTGCGGGAGAGGCCCTGATCCAGGGAGACTTCCGGGCGCCAGCCGAGTTTTTCCCTTGCCCGGGAGATGTCGGCCAGCGTGTGGCGGACGTCGCCGGGTCTTGCGGGGCCCCGTTCGGTCTTTGGGGAAGAAACGCCGGCGGCTTTGGCGATCTTATCGAAAAGCTGATTGACGGAGATGCGTTCGCCGCCTCCGATGTTGAAGACTTCGCCTTTTACTTTTCCGGCCGGCAGCGTAGCCGCGAGGAAATTGGCCCGGGCGACGTCGCCCGCGTAGGTGAAGTCCCGGCTCTGTTCCCCGTCGCCGTGGATTTGCGAGGTCTGGCCACTTAGGACCGCGCTCACGAACGCGGGAACGACGGCGGCGTAGAGGCTCTTGGGGTCCTGCCGGGGGCCGTAGACGTTGAAGTACCGCAGAACGACGGTTTCGAGCCCGTAGCAATCGGCGTAGGCTTTCGCATAAAGCTCCATGGCCGCTTTGGAAGCGCCGTAGGGGGAGACGGGTTCGACGCGCATGTCTTCTTTTTTCGGGAGGGCCGGGGAGTCTCCGTAGACGGACGACGATCCCGCCATGACGATGCGCTTGATTCCAAGGCGCCGCGCGCACTCGAAGACGGCAAGGGAGCCTTCCACGTTCGTCTTGTTGGTCAGGAGCGGGTCGTCCACGGACCGGGCCACGCTCCCGAGGGCCGCTAGATGGAAAATCGCGTCGCAGCCTTTGGCCGCCGGGTCGAGATCGGCCGCTACGTTGATGTCTCCCACGCGAAGTTCCAGGCGAGGATTGGATAGGAGATGGGAGAGGTTTTCTTTTTTTCCCGTCGAGAGATTGTCGAGGACGCGGACATCCGCTCCCTTTTCCAGGAGAAATTCGACGAGGTGGGAGCCGATGAATCCGGCGCCGCCAGTGACGAGGTAACGCGGCATTTTGGGGTTAGAGCCTCTCGACGCGGGAGCTTGGGGCCTCGCCAAAGGCATTCCGTGTGTCGAGCACGAGCGGCGCGTGCCGGGCGATGAGCGGATAATCGAATTCGGGGTGGGCCGTGAGGAGCACGGCGAGGTCGCATGAGGCGAGCGCCTTCGGAGTGATTTTCTGGGACCGGAGCTTCTTTTCCCCTTCGATCAGCACGGGGACGTGGGGATCGCTGTAGGCGACGCGGGCGCCCTCGCGCTCCAGGAGGCGCAGCACTTCGAGGCCCGGGCTCTCGCGCGTATCCGTGACGCCCGGCTTGTAGGCCATGCCGAGGAGGAGAACGCGCGCGCCCTTGAGGGCTTTCTTCCGCTTGCGGCTAAGGAGCCGCGCCGCCTTGTTGAGGACGAAGCGGGGCATGTTGCCGTTGATGTCGGTGGCGAGTTCGATGAACCGGTTCGTGTAATCGTACGCCCGCGCGCGCCACGCGAGGTACATGGGGTCGAGCGGGATGCAGTGCCCCCCGATGCCGGGGCCCGGGTAGAAGGGCATGAAGCCGAAGGGCTTGGTCGCCGCCGCCCCGATCACGTTCCACACGTCGATTCCCATGCGGTCGCACATGAGCATGAGCTCGTTGACGAGGGCGATGTTGACGGCGCGGAAGGTGTTTTCGAGGAGTTTCACCATCTCGGCTTCCTCGCTGCTTCCCACGCGCACGACCCGCTCGACGGCCCCCGCGTAGAGGGCGGCGGCGAGTTCCGTCGCTTCCGGCGTCGTGCCGCCTACTACTTTCGGAATGTTCCTCGTTTTCCAGACCATGTTGCCGGGATCGATCCGTTCGGGCGAAAAGGCGACGAAGAGGTTTTCTCCCGATAGAAGGCCTTCCTTTTCGAGCCGCGCCTCGACGAGTTCCCGCGTGGTGCCGGGATAGGTCGTCGATTCGAGGACGACGAGGGTTCCGGGGCGGATCACTTTGGAGAGTCCCTCGACGGCTTGTTGGATAAAGGAGACGTCGGGGTCCTTGGATTTGCGGAGCGGCGTGGGGACGGTGATGGAAACGGCGTCCGCCTTGGCCAGGTCGGCATAACGGGTCGAAACGCGAAGGCGCCCGGTGGCGAGGGTTTCCTGGATTTCATCGTCCGTTAAATCGACGAGGTAGGATTTGCCTTGTTGGACGGCTTTTATTTTGTTGGCATCGACATCGACGCCGATCACCTCGAACCCCGCCCGCACGAATTCGACGCCGAGCGGAAGGCCCACGTAGCCCAAGCCGATAATGCCGACGCGGGCTTTTTTCTGGCCGATCTTCTCGAGGAGTTTCTTGGCGGCGGCCGGTTGCTTCATAACGGGGCGCTCCGAGGGGAGCCTCGCGTGTCCAATTCCGTCCCAGCAGGAGGGCGCATCTTACTTGCGGGCCGCAGCTTCGTCTAACAGCCGGGCGTACTCCGAAAGCATCCGGTCCGCGACTGCCTGGGCCGAGTATTTCTGGGCGATCAAATCCCGCCCCCGGCGGTTTTCCACCGGCGGTTTATCCAGAATTTCCCCGAGCGCCGTTTGCGCTTCCACCGCGTTTCGCACGAGGCGGGCGCCTTCCAGGGGATGATTCCAGAGGACCTCCCGCCCGCGGGCCAGCATGTCGAGTGCCATCTTGGAGAGGCCGTCGTGCTGGGGGAGGCGCACGAGCACGCTCGCTCCCCGGTAGAAGGCTTCCATGGCCCGGCCTTTGGCGAACCCGACGGCTTTCAAATTATCCGGCGAGCCCGGCGGAAGTTCTCCCCCGCCGCAGAGGACGAAAGGGACTTTGGGGAACTTCGCGGCCAGATCGCGAAGAAGCGAGACACCGTAGAATTCTTCTTTTCCCGCCTGGGCATAGGAGAGGACCAGGTGGCGGTCCGGCGGCGGAAGCGGGAGCGCTTCGAGGGAGGGGGAGACGATGGGAACCTCCCGGGCGTGGATGCCGAGTTGGTAGAGTTCTTCCGTGAGCCACGGCGCCACGGACCAGTGGGCGTCGAAGAAAGGCGCCGTCTGCCGGAATTGTTCCCGCAGGCCTTTCGAGGCGAGCGTTTGGGAAACGTCCGTGCCGATCCAGTGGTTGACCGTGAGGCAGCCGTTTTTCTTCGCCCGGGAGAAAATCTTCCACATGGAAGAAGCCATGACGCCGTGGGCGATGGAAGCGCCCCGCAGGGCGAACGTTCCCGCTAGGGGCCGCTTGGCATCGAAGCGGGAGACAAGAATTTCCTTCTTTTTAAGCCCCGCCACTCCCGCTACGTGGGGAACAGCCGCTGGATCGCCGAAGAGTGCGATGCGAATGGGATTCATACGCCCAGTATTTCCCGGTAGAGCCGCTCGTGGGCTTCGACCATGGCGTCCACCGCGTATTTTCTGCGTACGGAATCCCGCGTTTGAATGAGCAATGGCGCGGGAATCGGATTTTTCTCGATTTCCAGGACAGCTTTTGCGATCTCCGCGGGATCGTGGGCCGAAGCCCAGGCCCCGTGCTTTTCCCCAAAAAACCGGATTGCCCCGCGGGCTTCCAGGTCTTCGATGGAGGAAAGGCGGGGCGCGACGATGGGAAGCCCGGCGGCGAGGGCCTCGATGATGGCGAGGGGGAGGCCCTCCGAGAGCGAGGCGCAGGCGAAGCCGTCCGCCGCTCCGAGGAGTTCCGGAACGTCGCGCCGAAGGCCCAGGAAACGCACGCGCTCTCCGAGGGAAAGGCTTTGCGCGAGGGTTTTTAGTTCCGTTTCGTCGGGGCCTTCTCCCGCGAGAAGAAGCACTGATCTCGAACCGGCCGGAAGACGGGCGAAGGCTTCGAGAAGATATTTCTGCCCTTTTTGCCGGGCGAGCCTTGCGGCGAGCAGCCAGGCGAAATCGGATTCGCCTAGGCCCAGTTCTTTGCGCTTGGCTTTTCGCTCGTCTTCGCCGAGCGGTTTGATTCGTTCCACGTCCACGCCGTTTTCGATGAGGCGGATTTTTCTTGCCGGCGTTTTTTCCGAGGAGAGAAGATGGGCTTCCACGGTTTTCGAAATGGCGATGACTTTTCTGGCCGTGAGGGCCGCTCCCAGGTAGAGCGCTTTTTCCCGGCCCGAGAGATCGCCGTAAGGGAGATGGCGCGTGTAGACGAACGGGATTCCCGACAGGCGGGAGAGGAACGCCAGCTGCCAGTCCACCGTCCGGTTGTGGGCGTGAAGGAGGGCGTATTCCCCTTCGCGCAGGAGTTTTCCCACGCGTTTTCGGGCCGCCCGGTCCCGGATGCTTGGAAACGCCAGATCGCGCACGAAAATTCCCCGGCGCAGGGCTTCGGTCCGGAGCGGTTCGTCGAACGGCGTTCCGCTCCGGTGCTCTTGGAGGGAGACGACGGCGATTTCGGAACGCCACCCCCGCGCTTGGAGGCCGGCGGCCAGTTCCACGGCCACGCGCTCGGCGCCGCCCGTGCGGAGGGCACTGACGACTTGCAGGACTTTTTTCACTCGGCCGGAACCTCGGGCGCGGTCGTGGGGGGAGCTTCCAGACGGCGGAAAGCCAGGATTTCCCTGGCTTCCTCGCTGCCCAAAAGCCTTGTTCCCGCCAGATAAACGAGAGGCCCCAGGATTCCCATATAAAGGAGGCGCTCCCCGGTAGCAGCCGTTTCCCCACCGGGCAGGAGGTAATCAGCCGACGCTGCAAGCGGGAAAAGAAAGGCGGATGCCGCGCAACTGCGAAGGACCGAGAGGCCCAATTCTTTGGTCAAAACCCCTGGGGTTTTCTTTTCGAGAAGATACGCGATGACGGGGAGACCCGCGAGGGCGTTAAAGGACGTAACGGCGGCGAGGCCCACGACGCCCCAAGGATCGAGGACGAGGTAATCGAGAAGAACGTTGAGGACCATGGGGACGATCCCCCCGAGCACGGTGGGAACCCAGAAGGATTCCTGCACGTAGAAGGCGCGAAGGAGCACGCTCCCTACGCCCGCCAGGGCAAGCACTGGCGCATAGGCCCGAAGGGAGAGGGCGAGGAGCACCGGGGCGGCAGGGTCCTGGGGGGCGCTGCTCGACGACGCCAGCAAGAACGAGGCGAGGTCCTGCGCCGTTACCCACGTCCACGTCGCCAGGGGAAGCCCTAGATAAAGGACCGCTTGCAGCGCTTCCCGGGAAGAGGTGCCCGGCAAATCGCTATCCGTTTTTCGTTCCGACATGCGGGTGTAGAGGACGGTGACGAGGGGGAGGCTCAGGACCGCTTGGGTGAGGGCGATCCACCGGTCGGCGTAGTGGAGGATGGAGAGGCCGCCCATTCCCAGGAACGAGGCGAAGAAACGGTCCGTCGCGGCGTTCACCCGGGCGGAGGCGGCGCCGAGGGTCACGAGAAGCGCTCGGCGCGAGAAAACCGAAAGATCGGGACCAGCCTCCCCCGGCTTGGCCGATCTCGGAGCTTCCCGCCATTCGGAGAAAGAGAGCCACAGGGCGGAGAAGACGTTTCCCGCGAACTGGAGATAGAGGAGCGGGAGGAGCCCCCCGTCCTTCGATAAGAACCAAAAGCCGCTCAGTACGAGGATCGTGGAGAAGAATCCTGCAAACCCCGGAAGGAGGAACTTCTCTCGCGCGTAGTGGCATTGGGAGAGAAGGGCCGAAAGGATCGCCGGGGGGAGGGCCGCGGCCGTCCAGGGGAGGTACGTCCGGCCGATGTCCAAGGACGGTCCGGCAAGTCCCGGCGCGAACACCTGGAGGCCGAGAGTGGAAATGGAAAGAAAGAGGGCCAGCAGGATGGAAACGCCAAACGCCCCCTTCAAAAGTTTTCCCCGTGCGCGCGCGTAAGACCCCGGGCTTTTTTCCTTTTCTCGCACGAGCAGCGGAACGAGAAGCTGTCCCGCCCCGGCCAGGAGAAGAGATGAGAAAAGATTGGGCCCCGTGCTGGCCGCGACGAAGGCGTCTACTTCGAACCCGGTTCCAAAGCGCCGGGCCAGGACGAGTTGAAGGGCCAGCTGGGCGAGCTGGGAGAGGAGCGAGAGAAGGGAGAGAAAGACGGTCGTTCGCCACACGGTAACGGGGAGCCTAGCACCGAGGGGGATTTGGCTGCGAATCGAACAGAGGGAAGGCGCATCTTAAAACAAGGGAGCCCGGGCGTTTCCCCCGGCTTTTAAAGAGGATACTTCCATGATCCAGGTCCGAAAGAGTGATGAACGGGGCCGCACCCAAATTTCCTGGCTCGATGGCCGCCACACCTTCTCCTTTGGCGGCTATTACGATCCCGAGTGGATGGGCTTTTCGAGCCTGCGGGTCATCAACGAGGACCGGGTGGCTCCGGGCGGCGGATTTCCGACCCACCCGCACCGGGACATGGAGATCGTGACCTACGTTCTGGAGGGTGCCTTGGAACACAAGGACAGCCTGGGGAACGGTTCGATCATCCGCCCGGGTGAGGTGCAGCGCATGAGCGCGGGTACGGGAATCACCCACAGCGAGTTCAACCACTCCCGGAGCGAGCCCGTCCATCTCCTCCAGATCTGGTTCCTGCCGGCCCGCGCGGGGATCAAGCCCGGCTACGAGCAGAAAACTTTTTCAGAAGAGGAGCGCAAAGGGCGCTGGCGCCTAGTCGCTTCTCCCGATGGCAAAGACGGCTCCGTCACGATCCACCAGGACGCCCGTCTTTACGCGGCGCTGCTCGATGGTGCGGGTGAGGAAATCTCTTTCACCCCCGCCACCGGAAGGCGCCTGTGGGTACAAGCAGCGCGGGGGGCGTTCGAGTTGAACGGGAAAACGCTTGTGGCCGGTGACGGGGCCGCGGCGGTAGATGAAAAGGAAATCCGCCTCCAGGCCAAGGAACCTGGAGAAGCTCTGCTTTTCGACCTGGATTAACTGCTCGCGGAGGGGCTCTCGGGTTTCTTTTCAGGTTTCTTTTCGGATTTCTTTTCGGTCTTGGAATCCCCGCCCGAATCGGAAGAAGAACCTTTCCGGTTGTAATCGGTCGTGTAGAAGCCGCTTCCCTTGAAGACGAAGGCAGGCGGGGAGATGAGCTTGCGGAGCTTCTTTCCCTTGCATTTGGGGCAGGTGGAGAGGGGCTTGTCCTTGATGCTTTGTTCGGCCTCGAAAGTGCCGCACTTGGCGCATTCGTACTCGTAGATCGGCATAAGGCCTCCGGACGCCCGGACGAGCGGGCGGGCCCCTAAAATGGGCCTCTTGGTCCCGGAGGTCAAGGGGACCGGAGAGATCCTGGAAGGCCCGCTCAAGGGGGCCGCCAAGCCCGGTTGTTACAAAGGATTTATTGACACGTCCGCCTAATTCCAGTGAAGATTCGCTCCGCTTTCGGCCGGCCCCTTGCCAGCAAAACGAGCGCGCCCGCGGCGCCTCTGGCGCGGCGCGGTCCGATTTCAACCGATGGCGCAGACTTCCAAGGGCCGGCCCCTTCCCAGAACCTCCCCCGTGCGCGGGTTTCTTTTCGCCAACGTCGCGGCGAAGCTTCGCTATATCAAACGCCCCGACTTGGCCCTCATCGTGAGCGACGGCCCGTGTGTCGCGGCCGGTGTTTTCACGAAGAACCGCGTGAAGGCGGCGCCCGTTCTCCTTTCGCGCGAGAACCTTCGCGCCCTTCCCACGCACCGGGCGGTTCTCCTGAACGCGGGCCGGGCCAATGCCTGTACCGGAAAACCCGGCCTCGAGGACGCCAAGGAGAGTTGCGAGGAACTCGCCAAGCTTTTGAATTGCGACCCCCGGGAGATTCTTCTCTGTTCGACGGGGATCATTGGCCAGAGGATTCGCATCTCGAAATTGAAGCGCGCCCTTCCAGGACTCGTGCAGGAATTGGAGCCTTATACTTTCCCGCCGCTCGCCCGTGCGATCATGACGACGGATACGTACCCCAAATACGTGGGGCGGAGTTTTTCCTTCAACCGGCGGCGCTACAATCTGGCCGGCATCGCCAAGGGCGCCGGCATGATTGCCCCCGACATGGCGACCATGCTCTCGGTCGTCGTGACTGATGCGCCGCTCTCCAAGGCCGCGCTCCAGCAGGCCCTCTCCGAAGTCGTGGACAAATCCTTCAACGCCATTACGATCGACGGAGATACTTCGACGAACGACACGCTCCTTCTCCTTTCCTCCGGCGCCGCTGGAGGGGAATCTCTTTCTCCGGGAACGGGTGTCTACGATCTCTTCGTCCGGGAATTGGGAGAGTTATGCCTGACGCTCGCGAAGATGATCGCCATGGACGGTGAAGGGGCGACCAAATTCGTCACGATACGGGTTCTCGAAGCGAAGAATCAGAAGGAAGCCGCCGCCTGCGCCAAGACCATCGCCAATTCGCCGCTCGTGAAAACCGCTTTCGCGGGGGAAGATCCCAACTGGGGGAGAATCCTGGCCGCTGCCGGCCGCTCGGGCGCCCGGTTCAATCCGAACAAGGTCCGCCTCGACATCGGCGGCGTCCGGATCGTTTCGGCCGGGAAGCAGGAGAGCCTTCGGGCCGAGAAGCGCGCCCACAGCGTCATGAAGAAACCTTCCTATGAAATCGCCTTGCGCCTCGGGGCGGGGAAAGCCCAGACGGTCGTCTACACCTGCGACCTGACGGAAGATTACGTCGAAGTGAACGCGGACTACCGGTCTTAAGAATAATTCCGTGAAACTTCCTCTCTTTGAAAACGGAAAAGCCCGAGACTACGAACTCGCGCCCTCCAAGATCGTCGCCGTCGGGGTGAATTACCGGGGCCATGCGAAGGAGATGGGGAAAGAGCCTCCCGACGAACCTGTCATATTCATGAAACCCCCGTCGGCGCTTCTCCCTTCCGGCGGGACGATCCTTCTTCCGGGCGGTTACGAGCGGATCGATTTTGAGGGGGAACTGGCCTTCGTTTTTGGAAAGCGCGCGCGGCGGGTTTCCGAGAAAGACGCCCTTTCGTACGTTCTTGGATATATCTGCCTCAACGACGTGAGTTGCCGGGACCTTCAAAAGAAGGACGGCCAGTGGATCCGGGCCAAAGGGTTCGACACGTTTTGCCCCGTGGGTCCCCGGATCGTGGCGGGCCTCGATCCCGCAAGCCTCCGCATCACGACCCGGGTAAACGGAGAGGTTCGCCAGTCTTCCAGCACCTCGGACCTCGTCTTCGGAGTCGCGAGTCTCATCCACCGGCTCTCCCACGTGATGACGTTCGAGCCGGGCGATCTCCTCACGACGGGTACGCCTCCGGGCGTGGGCCCCTTGAAACCGGGTGACCGCGTGGCGGTTGAAATCGAGGGGATCGGCGTCCTGGAAAACAGCGTTGCCGCCGCGGGCGAATAGATTCCCCGGTTCCCGCTTCTGGCAAGCGCCCCCGTCCTCGGGTAAGGTTCCGCCCACATGGTCCCGCTTCTAGACAAGCGCCTCCTGATCAATTCGGGCAAGGGGGGCGTTGGAAAAAGCACCCTTTCGAGCGCGCTCGCCGTCCTGGCCGCGAAGAAAGGGAAACGTGTGCTCCTGGCTGAGAGCGATACGAAGACCGATACCTTCGGCCGCCTTCACGAAGTTTTCCAGGTTCCCGAACTCGAATACCGGGAGCGGGAGATTTACCCCAATCTTTTCGCCTGCGCCCTGGATGCCGATCACGCGCTGGAAGAATACGTCGTTTCCGTGATCAAGGTCCGCTCGCTCTTCAAGGCGGTTTTCGACCTGGAAGTCGTCCGCAACGCCTATGTAGCGGCGCCCGGAATCAAGGAACTGGCGATCGTTTTGAAGCTCTGGATGCTCGCCACGGGGGACGGTGGGAAGCGCCGTCCCTACGACCTCGTCGTCTACGACGCTCCCGCCACGGGCCACGGCCTATTCTTTCTCAAAATGCCCCAGGTGCTCATCGACATCCTGGGAGCCGGGCCCCTTCCCAACAAGGCCAAGGAAGTCCTCACCCTCCTCCATGACCCCGCCAAGACGCGGCTCAATCTGGTCACGCTTCCCTTCGAGATGCCGGTTGTCGAGACCATCGAATACCTGGAGCAGATCCGCAAAGGGATGGACGTCCAGTTGGGAACGGTTTTCCTCAACGCCCTCCACCCCGATCCCGTACCGAAGGGACTCGAAACTTCCTTCGAGCAGCTCTCCGCTTCCGTCGCCGCACAGAAAAAACTGGGCGCCGCGTTGGGAGAGGAGGCTTTGGGCCCGGCCCTCGTACGCTGCGTTTCGGAGACGCGCATTCGCCACGCGCGGGAAGAAGAACAGGCCGCGCGCTTGCGCCGTCCGGACGTGCCCCTGATCGAAGTGCCTTTCATTCACGCCGAGCGGTTCGACAAGACGACGATCCTGGGGATCGCCCGCCATTTGGAGGGGCTCGTGACATGACCCTCCTGGAAGTGCTCGCGAAAAAGCGGGTTCTCATCTGCTGCGGCTCGGGCGGCGTCGGCAAGACAAGCACGAGCGCGGCCCTGGGGCTTCTGGCCGCCAAGCTGGGCCGCAAGGCCATCGTCGTAACGGTCGATCCCGCAAGACGCCTTGCGACCGCACTCGGGATCAGCCTGGAAGACAACGCCGAGAATCGCATTCCGGTGGACAAGATCGAGGCGGCGGGGCTCCACGTACCCGGCGAATTCTACGGAATGATGCTCAACGCCAAGCGCACCTTCGACGAGATTGTGACGCGGCGGGCTTCTTCTCCGGAGGCCCGCGATCGGATTTTGAACAACCCGGCCTACATCCACGGTTCGACGGCCCTCGTGGGGTCCCCCGATTACATGGCCATGGAAAAACTCCACGAACTCCTTCACGAGAGGAACTACGACCTCCTCATCGTCGACACCCCGCCCCTCAAGCACGCCCTCGATTTCCTATCGGCGCCCGAGCGCTTCCAGGGGATGCTCACGGATAACCCGCTTATCCGCATTCTGGTCCAGACGATGCGGAGTTCGGGCGGGCGCCCCTCGCTCTTCGCACGGGCGGGGAAGGAAGCCGTCTTTCGGGTCGTCTCGCTCGTCACCGGCGAAAAAGCGATCCGGGACGCGGCCGAATTCTTCGGCGCTTTTAGCGATCTCATGGGCGGCTTTAGCGGAAGAGCGAAAGCCATGAGCCGCATTCTCCGGAGCCCCGAGTGCGGGCTCCTCATCGTGACGTCCCCCAATCTGATCACGATAGAGGAAGCGCTTTTTCTCCATCACCGCATCCGCGGGTACGGCATGCCGTTCGCCGGTTTCATCGTGAACCGCACGCGGCCCGATTACTTCGGCGGGAGCGGCGCGAACTACGCCGAAGAGGTCGCGGCTGAAAAGCTTAAGCAGCAAGCTTCCTCGGCCGGTGTCGCACCGGAGCTGCTCGGGGCCCTTTTCTCGGAAATGCGCTGGCACGGCGTCCAGCGGCGGACGGAGGAAAAGAACATCGCCCTCCTGGAGCGCGAACTCCAGGGAGCGGAGTTCCTCCAGAGAGTCCCGGAATTTCCCAGGGACATCGCCGATTTGAAGGGCCTTGCCGAACTTGGCAAATGGCTCGAAGGGCAGGAAGTTTCCGGTTAAAATCCGTTTCTTGCCGCGGCTATCCCATGAACCTCGATCCCGTCGCCCTGGCCGTTCCCTTTTTCTTCGTGGCGATCTTCTTCGAAGTTCGCGCAGCGAGGAAGCGGGGCTTGAAGCTCTACCGCTTTGCCGACGCCATCACGGACCTCTCGTGCGGCACGACTTCCGAACTCGTCCGGCTTTTTTTGAACGTCCTTGCCCTGGCGGCCTACGCCTGGGTCCACCGGAGTTTCGCGCTTGTTCATCCGCCCGTGTGGGCCCAGTGGCTGATCGCGCTCATCGGCCTCGATTTCTTTTACTACTGGTTCCACCGGCTCTCCCACGAGGTGAATTCCCTTTGGGCCATGCACGTCGTCCACCACCAGAGCCAGGACTACAACCTGGCCGTGGCCTTGCGGCAGAGCTGGTTCCAGGGATTCGCGGCGACCCCTTTTTATTTCCCCCTGGCGCTCCTGGGCGTTTCGCCGGAAGTCTTCGCCCTCAACGCCGCCGTGAGCCTTCTCTACCAGTTCGGCCTCCACACCCAGGTGATCGAAAAACTTCCCCGGTGGTTCGAAGCCGTGTTCAATACGCCCTCCCACCACCGGGTCCATCACGGCATCAACCCCGAATACATCGACCGCAACCACGCGGGGATTTTCATCGTCTGGGACAAGATGTTCGGAACGTTCGAGCCCGAAGGGAAGGCGCCTGTCTACGGCACGGTCAAGGTATTTGAGAGCTGGAACCCCGTCTGGGCGAATTTCGAATACTGGAAGGAAATCCGGGAGCGGATGAAAAAAGTTCCGCGGCTCTGGCAAAAGGCATGGGTGTGGCTCGCCAATCCCGCGTGGCTGCCCAAGGAACTGGGCGGCTGGCAGCACGCCCCTCCCGTGGACGCGGAGAAGTTCGCAAAATGGGAAGCCACTTTTCCAAACGCCTTAAAGCCCTATATCAATTTCCAGTTCGTTCTCGTAGCCGCCATGGCAGGGGTGGTTTTCAATTTCCACAGCCGTTTTCCCTGGAGCGCGTTGGCTGTGGCCGTGGTTTTAGGAACGTTGACCACGGTGACCTGGGGCGGCCTTTTCGAGGGGAAATCCTGGGCCCGGCCCGCCGAATGGGCAAGGCACGGGCTTCTTTTGCTCTTGGGCGTTTATCTGTTGGTTGCGGGTACGGTCGCGCCCGTTTGGATTCTGGCGGGACTGCTCGTTGCCGCGGCGAGCGGATTTTGGTTTTGGAAGATAACGGGGAAACAGAACTTCAAGAAATCGCGCGGATGAACCGGGAGCCAGACGGCGCAAAGCAAAGAGGAGAGTTTGTCCTTTGCTTTTTCTGGCTCCCGGCCCACCCCACGCTGGAATTTAGGATTTAGAAAGAGAATCCGACGGACGCGTTCGCCTGATTGGCGACCGGGCCCGCGTCTTTCTTGCGGATCTGGTAATCCGCCTTCACGATGATCTGTTCGATCGGCTTCCAGGCGAGGCCGATGTTGTACTCGTCCTGCCGGCCTTCGGGGTCTTTCACGCCGTTGGAAGCGATCTTGTTTTGAAGGTCGAGCCATTCGCCCCGGAAAGCGATGAAGAGTTTTTGCTTGGTATCCGAGACGATGAGCGGCAGGAAATTATAGGCCGCTTCCACGTATCCGCCGTGCATCCGTTCGGGGACGGCAGTGGTATCCACTAGCGGGAGGACATTCAGGGCCGCCGCATCACCGATCCAGACGAGGACGTACTGGCCCCGGATGTCGAGTTCTTCCCATTGGATGCGGGCGTCGGTTTCCCAGATCGTGATCCTGGCATCCCGGGGAGCGGCTTCGTCCTGATCGATTTCTCCGCTATAGCCGGAGGTCGCCAGGGTGAGTTCGTTGACAGGGCGGAATTCGAGCCGTCCCACGACAGCGAAGTCATTGGCCTTGGCTTCGATGGCGTTCTGCCGGATTCCCCGGATGCCTTCGGTCGAGAAGTCGGAAAGTCCATCTCCCAAAGCGCTGCCGGTTGGAATTTTGCCGGAACCCAGGACGCCCGCCTGATAGGAGAGGCTTCCGATGGTGCCGTGGGCGAGCACGCCGAGTTCCCGCCAGGTGGTCGGAACGAGGAACCGGTCCACGCGGGGGCGCTCGGCGAAATAGAAGGTGGTCGGTTCGTGGGCGAGGTTCACGATCCCCACGGGGACGAGAAGGACGCCCGCTTGGACGCCGAATTCATCCATGGGCAGGTAGTCGATGAATCCCTGCTCGATCCCTACTTCTTCGCCCGCGTGCTCGAATTCGATTTCCGTGAAGAAGTGCCATTCGTCGGAAAACTCGTGGGCCAGGAACAAGACGACCCGGCGGGCGTCGAGCTGGTCTTCCTGCGCGTCGCCCAGCTTGTTGTTGTAAATGAATTCGCCGTACGCCCCGATGCTCGTCGAATCACTCAGCGTCCAGCCCCGGGAGCGGCGGTGGGGGCCTTCGGGAGCCGCGAGGGGGACGTCTTGCCCTTCTTGGCCGGCGGGCTGCTCGCCGCCCCCCAGTTTTTCCTCCAGGCGCTTGAGGCGCTCTTCGATGGAAGCCTCTTCCGCCCAAGCCGGGCTTCCGGCCATTAAAAAGGCCCCCAGGAGGGCCAATGCTCCGAGAATCTGGTTCTTCCTCATTGGTGTCTCTACCCTTTCCTTGAAAATGATTTTGAAAATCATAATCAAATTACGGGTGCCCTTTTACCGGGGGGCGGGTGCTCTGTCAAGGGCCCCGCATGGCGCAAGGGCCGGAAGGTGATTTGGATTTCGGCCTCAAGACTTCGGAGAAAATCGGGAGCGGGAATCTCTGGTCCGTACACAGATGTTTAATCCCCTTCACTTGCTCTCGTTCACCGCGAAACGCTAATGTTCCCCGCCAGTTGGCTGTTTTTCCCAAGACGGGGAGAACACCTCAAGAAGTTCGAACATGGGTCAGGTTTTCTTTGAAGATATAAAAGAAGGGACGGAGATTACGACCCTTTCGAAGGAACCCATCGACCGGGTCCGGCTCGTCAAATACGCGGGCGCGAGCGGTGATTTTAACCCTCTGCATTACGACGAGGATTTCGCCCGGGCCGCCGGAATGAAAAACGGTTGCATCGCCCACGGGATGCTCAGCATGGGTTTTGTGGGTCAGGCCCTCTCCGATTGGGTAGGGCCCCGGGGGCGGATCAAGAGCTTCGGCGTGCGTTTCACGTCGATGACGGACATGAAGGACGTCGTGACCTGCAAAGGGCGCGTCGTCCGTAAGTGGAACGAGAATGGTGAGAACCTCGTGGAATGCGAGGTTTTGAGCGAGACTCAACGGGGGAACGTTACGACGCAAGGGAAGGCCGTGGTGAGTCTTCCTTCCCGGTCGTAACGGGGGATTTGCGGGGAATCCTTCGGAAAAAAGTCGGGGACGAAAAAAATCTCTGTTTGAGGAGAAGGGAGTCGTCCCGATGAACACTAGATGGCTGGCTGCCGTGCTGGCGGCGGCGCTTTTCGGCGTCGGCTGCGGAAACAAGTCCCACCGCAGTTACCTTGCGCCGAAGGCAAACCTTCAGAACATCTCCATTATCGCGGTGCTGCCGTTCGAGAATCTGACGGATTACCCGAACGCGGGCCAGATCGTTTCGGACCTCGTCGTCACCGAGCTCTACGCCGTGGGGCGTTACAAGGTGATCGACGCGCCGACGGCGCTCAAACTCTACCAGGAATCGGGCGGAACGCTGCTGCCCGCCCCCGACCGGAGTTACGCGGTCGAAGTCGGCCGGGCGATCCGGGCTGACGCCGTCGTTTACGGGAGCGTCCAGGAATTCGCCTACCGCCTCGACAAGTACCGCCAGGGCACACGCGAACCGGCCGTGGCCCTCACGCTTCGCATGGTGGACGTTGGAACCGGGATCGTTCTGTGGGCCGCGAGCGAATCCCGTTCTTCAGATGCGGTGCTTTCAGCGGATCGCGATCCGGTAAACCGCGTGGCATTGGCGATTTTGCGCAATTTGCGCGAGAAGCTGGCCGAATATCTGGCCAAGGCTTCTTAGAAGGATGGATCCTACCTTGAAGACGATCAATCAGGTGTTCCCTCGGCTGTTTGGCGCGGCCCTGTCCATTGCTTTCGTTCTTGCTGCTTGCGGCAAGCAGATTCACACCGAATCGCTAAAGCCCCCCGTGCTTCTGGAGCCCGTCCACTGTGTGGCGGTATTTCCCTTCGACAACCACACGACCTATCCCCGGGCCGGTGACATCGTTTCCGATTTCATCGCTTCCGAACTCTACGCGGCGAAGAAGTTCCGGATACTCGACCGGATGGAAGTGGAGCAGGGGGCCCGGCGCATCAACCTCCGGATTCCCGAGAATGTGAGCGCCGCCTTCGCCCAGGAACTCGGGCGCCGGTTCGGGGTGGACGGCGTTTTCTTCGGAAGCGTCTCCGAATACTGGTACCCGAACGTCACTGGCAGCATGGACTCGGAACAGGTGCTCAAGGGCGATGAGCCGGCCGTCGGGATCAACGTGCGGCTCCTGGCAACCGACAGCGGCGAAGTCCTCTGGTCGGCGTCGGTTTCGAGAAGTTCTTTTGATATCCTCACCGAACAGCGCGACCCTCTCTCCCGCATCACCCAGCTCGCGATCCGCGATCTTTTTAAGCCCCTCTTCGAGCAGCTCCGGACCCGGCAGATCGATCTCCTCCAGGGTTGCGGCGCCGCGCCGGTTCCGATGGACGGCCGTTTCCACGGCCGCGTCCTGGATAGCCAATCGGGGAAACCCGCCCCCAAGGCGAGCCTCGTCGTCAAGGAACCGGAACTCCGGGTGAACGTGGACGCGGTGACCGGCGAGTTCCTCTCTCCGCCCATCCCGGCGGGTATCGCCCGTTACCTCGCGCAAGCGGAAGGATACGAAGCTTTCGACGGAACGGTCGAAGTGCTCTCGAACGAGAATGTGAGCCACGACGTGCGTCTCTCGCGCCGGGCCCAAGCGGCACCCTCTCCGACCCGGCCGGCCGTCCTTGGCATCAAGGTGACGGACGCCGCGGGGGCGCCGGTTGCCGCCCAGGTCCGTTTCGATCCGGACACGGGTTTCGTCCTTTCAACCGACGCCCAGACGGGCCGGGTCAAAAAGGAAATCAAGGCCGGCGCCTACACGGCGATCGTGGTGGCCGACAAGTTCAAGACGAAGGAGAAAATCCTCCAGCTAGAACCCGGCCAGAACTTCCTCATGGAGATCGCCCTGGAAGCCGCCGTTCAGGAGCCACCCGCCGCCGCCAAGCTCGAAAAGGACCGGATCGTCCTGACCGAGACTATCCATTTCGAAAAGGGGTCCAACAAGATCGCGGAGGAGAGCTATCCGATTCTCCTCCAGGTGGCGGCGATTCTCAAGGAACACGAGGAAATCCGCAAAGTGCAGATCGAAGGCCACACGGATGATACGGGCGGCGCTCTCGTCAACCAGCGCCTCTCCCAGAACCGGGCCGAGGCGGTCCGCAAGTTCCTCATCGAGGGCGGTATCGGAGGCGACCGGCTCGTAGCCCTGGGTTTTGGCGAAGCCGTTCCCATTGCCGACAACACGACCGAGGAAGGCCGGGGCCGCAACCGGCGCGTCGAGTTCACGATCCTCGAGCGGACCAATTGATTCTCCTGGCCCCCCTGCGCTAGGGTAGCGTTCGTTCGATAGACACAGCCGGGGGGCGGTGAACCCCGGCCTATTTCCGTAGAACGACAGTTACAAAGAGTCGCCATGGGTAAGGTCGTCGGCATCGACCTGGGTACTTCTTACAGCTGCGTCGCCTGCGTCATTGATGGGAAGGCGACCGTGCTGAAGGACAGCGAGGGGCGCCACACGCAGCCCTCGGTGGCTTCTTTTCTTCCCGACGGTTCCGTGGTCGTGGGCCACGAAGCCAAGAAGCGGACCGTCATCGACCCCCGCAACACGGTCTATTCCGCCAAGCGCCTCATCGGCCGCAAGTTCTTTAGCGAAGAGGTCACCAAGGCCAAGCAGCACTGCGCCTACGAGATCGTCGAGGGCCCCAACGCCGAGGTGAAGATCAAGATCCGGGACCGCGACTACGCCCTTCCCGAGATCAGCGCTCTCGTTCTCCGGAAGATGAAACAGGTGGCCGAGGACGCCCTGGGCGAGGAAGTCACCCAGGCCGTCATCACTTGCCCCGCCTACTTCAACGACGGCCAGCGCCAGGCGACCAAGGACGCGGGCCGGATCGCGGGCCTCGAAGTCCTCCGCATCATCAACGAGCCCACGGCGGCGGCGCTTGCCTACGGGTACGGCAAGGGGCTCCAGCAGCGCGTCGTCGTCTACGACCTGGGCGGCGGCACGTTCGACGTTTCCATCCTCGAAATCGGGAACGATGTTTTCGAAGTCATCAGCACGGCCGGGGACACGTACCTGGGGGGCGACGATTTCGACGACCGCATCCTTCAGTTCCTCGTCCAGGAATTCCACAAGTCTACGGGTTACGACATCAAGGACGACCCCGAGACGATGCAGAAGCTCAAGAGCCTCTCGGAGCGCGTCAAGTGGGCGCTCTCGGAGAGGACCGAGGTCAAGATCGACGTTCCGAACTTCGTCCTCTCGAAGAACGGGCCGCTCCACCTCCAGACCGTCCTGACGCGAAACCACTTCCAGCAGATGTGCATGGACCTGGTGCAGCGCACCTTCAAGGTCTGCGACGAAGCCTTCCAGAACGCGCGGCTCACGATCAACGACGTGGACAGCGTTCTCCTCGTGGGCGGCTCGACGCGCATGCCCATCATCCGGACGAGCGTCGAGAAGTATTTCTTCAAGACCCCCCAATCGAACATCGACCCGGACGAAGTGGTTGCCGTGGGCGCTTCCATCCAGGGGGCGAGCCTGACGGACACGACCCAGAAATCGCTCCTCCTCGACGTTACGCCCATGTCGCTGGGCATCGGGACGGTGGGCGGCCTCGTCAAGCACCTCATTGAGAAGAACACGCCGATCCCCACGGAACAGACCCACATCTTCACGACGACCCGGGACAACCAGCCGAGCGTCCGCATCATGGTCTACCAGGGGGAATCCACCCGGCAGACCGACAGCGACCAGCTTGGCGAATTCACGCTCACGGGCATCCGGGCGGCGCGCCAGGGAGAGCCCAAGATTCAGGTGAGTTTCCAGATCGATACGGACGGTATCTTGAACGTTTCCGCCAAGGATCTGGACACGAACCAGGAACAGTCGATCACGATCATGGCTTATGGCAGCATGGCGGAAAACGAAATCAGCAAGGCCCAGGCGGCGGCCCCCGAACTCCAACGTCAGTGACCCAGGCTTTGATTCCCGGCACCCATGTCCTACACGCCCGAACAACTTCAGCAGATCGCCAAGGCGGCCACCCTGCTCGATCAGATGGACTACTACCAGGTTCTCAAGATCGCGGTCGGAGCGCCTGCCGAAGAGATTAAGTCCTCGTTCTTCAAGCAGTCGCGCGTTTGGCACCCGGATCGTTTTTTCCGGCGCGTGCCCGAAGAGACGTACCAGCAGGTCATGAAGATCTACATGCGCGTCTCGGAGGCCTACTCCATCCTGCGGGACGACAAGGTCCGGCCTCTTTATGAATCGCGGATCAAGGGCCCCGAGCGGGCCAATCATCTGCGCTACGACAAGGCGGTCGAGGAAGCCAAGCAGCGGGCCAAGAAGGACGAAGACGTCGCCAAAACGGAACCGGGGAAAAAATACGCCAAGATGGCCTTCGGTGCCTTGAACCAGAAGAACCTGGCCAGCGCCGAGATGAACTTCAAACTCGCTTTTTCGATGGAATCGGACAACCTGGATTTAAAATACCTGTATCTGAAATGCCGGCGGGACAACAAGGGCAAACTCACGCCGGAAGATGAGCAGTTCCTCTCTGAGCGCGAAAAAGCGTAAGGCTGACCGTCCTAATCCGCGAATTCTTTAATTTTCCAGCGCCCGTTCGACGGCGGCAAGAAATGCCGGCGCGGTTTCGTCCGGCGGAGAAATGGCGGCGAAAGCGCCTTCTTCTAAAAGCTCGTGTCGCTTTTCCTCTGTCATGGCTGTTCCAATGAATCGGGCCTGGGGATTGATGCGCCGGACTTTCCGCAAAAGATCCGCATTAGATGTACCACGCAAATAAGCGTCACTGATAGTGGACATGATCACTCGGGCTCGATCCACGCCGAAGTGGCGCAGGGTATCGGGGTTGCTGACGTCGCCATAGAGGACGCGCATGCCACAGGCGGCGATCTTGCTATGGTTTTTTAGGTTAAAATCCACAACCAGGATATGCTTGAGCATCTCTGGGCGTTCCCGTGCCAGGTAACGTGCCAAACCGTCGGCGTTGGTAAAGAACCCTAGAAGAACTATCTCGGGTTCCGCGTGAACGCCTCCCTTGGCTCCGGCTATTCCACGGCCTGCTGTTTTGGAACGTGACACCATCCACAGTCCGCGCTCGAGCGCGACGGCCAGGGCGTGATTGTTATTGATCAGATAGGTAGCCAGCACCACCGACAGCATGAGCGCGTAGGAAATGACGGAAACGTCTTGTAGGGTGATCGCCCCTCCAGCCAAGCCCACGGGCAGGATCAAGAGCGTGAATTCGCTGAGTTGTGCCAGGTTCACGGCCGACGTGAAAGAAACGATAGGTCCTTGTCCTGCTGCCAGGAGCGAGGGAGCAAAAAGCAGGAGGCGGGAAGCCGCTGTCACTGCTACGAGGATAAGAGCGCCAACGAAGATTTCCGGCGTAGGGACGGGAAGCGAAAGTCCCAGGGCCACGAAGAACAAGGCCAGAAAGAAATCGCGCAGGCTCGCTACTCGTCCAAGGATTTCTCCCGATTGGGGTAGTGGGCCGAGCGTGAGGCCTGCCACGAGCGCCCCCATTTCGGCCGAAAGGCCGATCCCCTCGAAAGCCTGGGCGCACAGGAAGCACCAACCAAGGGCTACAAGGCTCAGGACATCGGGTGAATGGGAGAGGAGATCGAGCGCCTTGGAAAAAATGAAACGGACGAAGGCCCAGGTTCCGGCCGCCAGGGCAACGCCGCCTCCGAGCATGAGAACCAAGCCCTGGGCTCCCTCTCCACCGCCTGTGTGGCTGGCCGAGAGGAAGGAGAGCGCTGCCACGGCCCAAACGTCCTCCGCGATAAGCGTAAGGACGGTAACCTTGCCTGCTTGCCCACCTAGTTCGAACTTGTCCGCCAAGAGTTTGACCACGACGGCGGTGCTTCCGAAAGCAGCCGCGACCGCGTAGTAGACCCGGGCGCTGGGAGTGGGGCTCAGGCCCGGTTTCCAAACATCCAGGGCGGCGAGCCCCCACTGAAAGAGCCACGCGGCAGCGGCCGCCACGGGCGCTTGGAGCAGAATGGCTGCGGCAGTCCATCTTCCCAAGCGAAAAATGCCCCGAATGTCCATTTCCAAGCCGATGATAAACAGCAGAAAAACAAGGCCCAGATGGGAGATTTGCTCCATGCTGTGGGTCGAGATCCCAATGTAAGGGCTCACGAAGATTCCCAGCAGGAGCCCCGTTGTGATGTAAGCCAGGAGTGGCGGTTGGCGAACGGCGCGGAAAACGATCGCGAAAGCAGAAGCCGCGATTACGGCGAGTGCGATAGAGGGTACGAGACCGAGACCGCCTTCCGGCGGGGAAGCACCGGTCACCATGGTTACAACGAGACTAACGGTGATCATTGAGGTCTTCTTTCGTGAAAGCTACTTCATCGGAAATCGATTCAACTGTAGGAGCGAGCAGGAGACGCTTGGCCGATGCGATGGCGTCTGGCGAACCGGTCAACACGAGCGTGTCGCCGGCTCGCAAGATTTCTCGCGCCCCCGGCATCTGGACGCTTTCCCGGCCTTCCCTTCCGCGAAAGATGGCGAGGACCGTCGCTCCAGTGAGGCCTCGGAGGTTAACTTCCCCCAAGCTTTTTTCTAGAACAGGGGATGCGGGAGGAAGGGAAACCGGTTCCGGCGAGCCCATGCCTGCTAGAAGTTCCTGAGCTTCCGCGAGAGCTCCTTCCTGGTTGGTTGCAGCCACGCCACTTCCCAGTACTTCTGCGATGACTAGTACTCCCGCTCGTACGTGTCCCTCCAGATTTTTGGCGCTACGCCAGAAGTAGATGGCCGACGCCAGGCACAATACCAATACGGCCGGGAGCGCGAAGAAAGGCGGCAACGCGAGCTGTGCCACAAAAAGTAGCGGGAGAAAAATCAGAAGCAAGATCGCGAACTGAAGCGTCACGCGCAAGGCCCGACGAGGAGCGATTGCCCGGTCCAGCCGGCCTTCTGCCGGCTTGGGGAACGCGGAATGGGCTAGCGTCGTTGCGATCCGGCCAGTTAGGATGATCAATCCAACAGTTAAAGGAGCTCCCACGGCAGCTACACCGGCTGCGATACCGATCCAGGCGAATTCCCCCGGAATGCCGAATCCTGCTGTCAGTTCTACGACCCGGTGTGAGAGAAGGGCGCTTCCCGCCACGAAGAATCCCAGTGCCAATGCGTCCAGGAGGAGGTAAGCTGCCATCCGCCGCAGATAGGAGCGAGGAGAAGTGGCTCCTTTTGAGCCGCCTTTCAAGGCGGCAAACCAAGTGCCGTATAAGGACGTGAATGTTTGGAGAGGTCTGGGAAGTTTGCGGTCGATGAAAGCTGCCGCCCGGGGGGAGGCTCGGATCAGATAAGGTGTGGTGAGTGTACTGACCATGCAGATGCTGGCTGTAATCGGGTAGAGAAACTCTCTCGTGCCACCGCTGGAAAGGCCTATTCCGGCGATGATTAAAGCGAACTCACCGATCTGGCCGAAGCTCAAGCCCAATTGTACCGAATCTCGTACGGGATTACCGGCCAGGAACGCTCCGAGGCAGACGCTCAAGAATTTTCCAGCGATCACCGCGAGCGAGAGGACAGCGACAGGGGCCCAGTATTTCAGGAGCAGGGCCGGATCGATCAACATTCCCACGGAGACGAAGAAAACCGCCGCGAAGACGTCTCGGACCGGTTGTACAGAGGGAAGAATACGGGGGCTTTCGCCCGATTCAGCGAGCAAGGAACCGGCTAAAAACGCTCCCAGAGCCGTCGAGTAACCGAACTCTCGCGCTAGGAAGGCAAGGGCGAACCCGAACCCTACAGCGGTTATGATGGTCGCCTCTGGACTGCCTTGGGCCACGACCACCTTGGCGAGCCACGGCATTACGAGGAATCCCGCTACCAGGACGCCCACGAGGAATGCGAAAAGCTTGGCGAGCGCTGGAAGGGCTATCTGCGCGGAGAATGCTTCGGAGACCGGCGTCGCGGAGAGGATGGCTATTAACAGGATACCGATGAGATCTTCGAAAAGGCTCACGCCGACGACCAGTTCCGGAACGGCCCCTCGTACTCCCTGGTCGGAGAGCGCCTTGATCACCAAAGGCGTACTGGTGATAGCAATCACCGAGCCCGCAAAAACGCATTCTCGATCCGTCCACCCAAATAGTGTGCCAATGGAAAATCCCAACCAGAACATCGTGAAGAGTTCGAACAGAGCAATAAAAGCAAGCGGCAACCCCTTCTGGAATAGATGGGTGAGCCGGAACTCAAGGCCAACGGCAAGCATAATGAGAATCGCTCCCAGCTCAGCGAGCACCGAAACCACTTGGGCATTCGCGACAAGAGGGATGGGTATATGCGGTCCCACGATCATGCCGGCTGCGACGTATCCGAGCACCACAGGCTGGCCCAATCGCCGGAACAACAGGGTGACCAGGGCAGCCACGCATAGTGCAACGGCGAGAGCCGGGAGGAATGGCTGGGAGGCGGGTGCCATGTTGAGTGTTCTCGGCACGTTCAAGCCTGAGTCTTGAAGGTGCTGTCTGATCCGCCGCCAATCTGGATACGTTGGCGGGAAGGGTCTTTATCTACTCTATCAAGTTAATTTGAAAAAGAGTGGCAGCTTGATCCCGCCATAACCTCTACAGGGCTCCAGCTTGTTGACACCTTTGGTCCCTGCCTGATAGGGCTGAGGGCTTGAAGGAGCCCTGCGAGCATGGATCTGGAAATTACTCTTGAGCAGCGCACGACCGTCGATACGATCCGCAAGTTCCTGGACAAGGAAATCCGCCCTCACGTTCGCGAGTGGGAACACGCCGACCAATACCCCACGCCCGCCTTGGAAGCCTTCAAGGAAATGGGTCTCTTTGGCGCCACGATCCCCGAGGAATACGGCGGTTTGGGGTGGGACGTCGTTACCTACGCTCTCGTCGTTTCGGAACTCTCCTCCTGCTGGATGAGCCTTTCGGGGATGATCAACACCCACCTCATCATGGCCCATGCTGTGAAGACCTACGGCACCGAAGAGCAAAAAAAGCGCTTTCTCCCTAAGTTCGCCAAGGCGGAACTCCGCGGAGGGCTCGCCCTCTCGGAAGCGCAGGGCGGTTCCGACGCCGCCAACATCCGCTGCGCGGCCAAGAAGAAGGGCGATTACTACCTCGTCAACGGGACGAAAATGTGGATCACCAATTCGGACGGGAACGCTTTTTTCCTTCTCTCCCGGACCGATCCGGACGCCAATCCCGTCCATGCCGGAATCAGCGGATTTATCGTCGAGAAAGGCCACCCGGGTTTTCGCGTTTCGCGCAATATCCCCAAGCTCGGGTACAAAGGAATTCCCACATCCGAACTCGTGTTCGAGGATTTTCCCGTGCCGGTGGAAAATCTGATCGGCGGGAAGGAAGGCCAAGGCTTTTATCAGGTCATGGGTGGCCTGGAGCTCGGGCGCATCAACGTGGCCGCCCGGGCCGTGGGCGTCCTCCAGGCGGCTTTCGACGATTCGGTCCGCTACGCCCAGGAGCGGGTTACCTTCGGGAAGCCCATCTGGCAGCACCAGCTCATCGGGGCCAAGCTCGCCGACATGGCCACCGATCTGGAAGCGGCGCGGCTCCTCGTGATGAACGCCGCCACGAAAAAGCAGCGCGGCGAGCGTTGCGATCTGGAAGCGAGCATGGCCAAGCTCTTCGCCTCCCAGGCTTGCGCCAAACACGCGTTCGAGGCCATGCAACTCCACGGCGGTTACGGCTATACGACCGAATTCGACGTGGAACGTTATTATCGCGACGCGCCCCTCATGACGATTGGCGAGGGATCGAACGAGATTTTAAAAACCGTCATCGCCAAGGGGCTCGTGAAGAAATACTCTATTTAAGGTAGCTGGTAATTCCGAGGAGGATTTCCATGAGGAAGCTCTCGTTCCTTGTGACTGTTTTCGCCTTCTTATTTCTTTTTCCCGCCTGTTCCCGCTGCGAAAAGAAAGATGGAAAAGTGCCGCCTCCAGCGGCCGCGGCGAAGGTCGCTCCCGCGGGATTCGAAGAAGCCCCGGAAGTCCGGGCTTCCCAACTCGGGAGCCACGCCCTCCAGGGGCACACGGACCGGGTGGCCTCCGTGGCTTTTTCCCCGAGTGGAAAGCTTCTCGCCTCCGCCGGTTGGGAAGGGAGCGTGCGCCTCTGGGACGTGGAGGGCGCGGCGCCGGTGGCCGAACTCAAGGGCCACGAAGGGCGCGTCGATTCGGCTATTTTCTCGCCGGACGAGCGGCTCCTCGTTTCGAGCGGATGGGACGGCACGATCCAGGTGTGGGATGTTTTTGGGAAAAAGGAACTAAAAAAGATCGCCGCCCATCAAGGCCGGGCCATCGCGCTTGCTTTTTCACCCGACGGAAAGCTTCTCGCTTCTTCGGGGCAGGATGGGAAAGTCCGCCTTTGGAACGTGGGGGACTGGAGTTCCCATGCCGAGTTGGCCGGCCATGAAGGGGGTGTGAACGCCCTCGCTTTTTCTCCCAAAGGACGCATTCTCGCTTCCGGCGGCGACGACAAAGCGATCTATTTGTGGGACGTGGAGAAGAAGGCCCAAGAGGCCCGCATTGCCGGGGACGAAGGGCATTCCACCTGGGTGAGTTCCCTCGACTTTTCACCGGACGGGAAAACGCTCGCCTCTGGAAGCGGTGATGCCACGATCCGCCTGTGGGACGTGGCGGGCGCGAAACTGTTAAGGAAATTGGAAGGTTCGAAAGGCTGGATTTTTTCCGTCAAATTCTCCCCCGGCGGGAAAAAACTCGCGAGCGCGGCCAACGACAACCTCGTCCGCCTGTGGGACGCGGAATCGGGCGCGCAGCTCGAGCGCCTCGAAGGCCACAAGGACTGGGTGATGAGTCTCGCCTACTCGCCGGATGGGAACTTGCTGGCTTCCGGGAGCAAGGATCTGACGATCCGGTACTAACCCCTTCCCGCCCCACGGGCGGTGGGGAATAATCGGGGGATGCCTTCCGGGGAAATCGCTGAAAAACCCAGGGACCTCTCGCGTCCTCTTTTGGAGGAGGGAGTCGTCCCCCTCCGGCGGACCCTTTTCTCCCTCTTTTTCTCTCTTCTCTTCGGGTGGATCGGCCTCGTCGTTCTCGGCGTTTTCGGCGGGTTCGCCCTGGCCTGGCGTCTTCAGTCTGCGGATCTTGTTTTCGTCCCCATGTTTTCGGCTTACCTCGCGTTTTGCTTTTGGCTCTACGTTCCCAAGGGATACCGCTTTGCCGAGGATCGCGTTGAAATCCTAAGACCCCTGAACGCCCGCTCTTATCCTGCTTCGAAGATCAAAGCCGTTTTCGAGACCAGGGCCGCCCGGCCCATTATCAAAACCCTCTCGGAGCGGACGCCCGCCGCGTGGCTCTCCGCTCTGCCGGTAACCCGGGACCGCCCTCCGGGAACGAAGCTCCTCTGGCTCGACCCCGATGTCCCCCTCGAAGTGAAATCCAAAGGAGCTGCGCCCCTGGTCCTGCCGCTCCTGGGCCTCGTTCTTCCGTGGGGCGGCTTTTCGGGAAGGTTCTGGAATCCAAAATCCGGAATCGAACGCCGCTATTCCCGCGCCTTCCGCCCCCGGCTCGCGCTGTGGGTCGAAGAGGGGTGAGGTTCGTTTCATTCAATCCAATTCGAATTTGCTCTTGTAGTCCTGGCGAAGGGCGGGATTTTGTTCTTCCTTGTGGAGCAAGCAATTCCCGACGGCCAGGACGTCCATTTCCGTTCCCATGAAACAGCGGAAGGCGTCTTCCGGCGTGCAAACGATGGGTTCTCCACGCACGTTAAAACTCGTGTTCACGAGGACCGGGCAGCCGGTGCGCTCAAGAAATTTCGTTAGAAGCGCGTGGTAGCGGGGATTGGTTTCCCGGTGGACCGTCTGGATCCGGGCGGAATGATCGACGTGGGTGACGGCGGGGATTGTGGACTTGGGGACGTTTAGCTTGTCGATCCCGAAGAGTTTTTTCTCTTCGGCGGTCATTTCGCGCCGGTGCTGTTTTTTCACATCGGCTACGAGCAGCATGTAGGGGGAATCTTCTTCCAGATCGAACCATTCCCCCACCTTCTCGCGCAGTATCGACGGGGCGAAGGGGCGGAAGGATTCACGGTATTTTATTTTGAGATTCATCGTTTTCTGCATCGCGGGGGAGCGGGGATCGCCCAGGATGGACCTTCCCCCCAAGGCCCGGGGGCCGAACTCCATCCGCCCCTGGAACCACCCCACGACTTTTTCTCCGGCCAGGGCATCCGCGGTGCGGGCCAGGAGGGATTCTTCCTCGCAAATCTGAAACTTGGCGCCCAGGGCCTGGAGGCGCCGCTCGATTTCCTCTTGCGGGAAGGAAGGCCCCAAGTAAGAGCCCCGCATGGCGTCCTGGGCTCCTTCCAAAGGGCGCCGCTGTTTTCCATTGAAGAGGTAATAACCGCAGAGGGCGGCCCCCAGGGCCCCGCCCGCGTCCCCGGCGGCCGGCTGAATCCAAATCCGCCGGAATTTCCCGTCGCGCAGGACTTTCCCGTTGGCCACGCAGTTCAAGGCGACCCCGCCCGCGAGGCAGAGGTTTTCGCAACCGCTTTCCTTGGCCAAGGCCCGGGTGAGGCGCAGGACAATCTCTTCCGTGACAGCCTGGATGGAAGCCGCCACGTCCATGTGGAATTGGGTGAGTTTTTCTTCCGCGCGCCGCACGGGCTCTCCGAAAAGAGCGTTGAACTTGGTGTTCGTCATGGTGAGGCCTGTGCAGTAATCGAAGTAATCGAGGTTCAAACGGAAGGAGCCGTCTTCCTTGAGATCGACGAGATTCTCGAAGATTTTCTTCGCGTATTTGGGCTCGCCGTAAGGAGCGAGGCCCATCACCTTGTACTCGCCCGAGTTCACTTTGAAACCCGTGTAATAAGTGAAGGCTGAATAGAGAAGCCCGAGCGAATGGGGGAAATGGATTTCTTTCTGGACTTGGAGGGAATTCCCCCGCCCGAGTGCCACGGAACTCGTGGCCCATTCCCCCACGCCGTCCATGGTGAGGACGGCGGCTTCCTCGAAGGGGGATGGGAAGAATGCCGAGGCTGCGTGGCTTAAGTGATGCTCGGAAAAAAGAAGGCGCCCTTCCCAGTCGTAACCCGGCGCGTGTTTTTCCAATTCCTGTTTCAAGTGGCTTTTCTGGAAAAGTTTTTCCTTCAGCCACAGCGGCATGGCCATGCGGAAGGAGCGGAAGCCCCGGGGGGCGAAGGCCAGGTACGTCTCCAGAAGACGTTCGAATTTGAGGAACGGCTTGTCGTAGAAGACGGCGTAATCGACGTCCTTCAAATCGATCTTCGCTTCCAAGAGGCAGTAGGCCAGGGCGTTTTGGGGAAACGAAGAATCATGCTTCTTCCGGGTAAAGCGCTCTTCCTGGGCAGCGGCCACAATGCGGCCGTCTTCTATGAGCGCCGCCGCGCTGTCGTGGTAGAACGCCGATAGGCCAAGAACGCGCACGCTGGAGTGTCCTTTAGAACTGGTGCCGAAGGCTTTGGGGCTCGGGCCCCGGTAGATCGCGCGAAATCCAATAGGTTGAAGCGGCGGGGTCACGCTTTCGCCGAAGCGGATCACTC
>JBFLVN010000009.1:0-28973 GCA_040758475.1 Bdellovibrionota bacterium | reverse complement strand
CAGCCTCAGACGGGATCGGGCAGGGTTGGATGGCGCGGTACAAGAAATCCTCCAAGCCGGGAGCTGAAAAAGCCCCGGCAAAGGCCGGGAAGAAGACCAAGAACGGTTCTTCCAATGGGGCGAACCTGGGCTTCGAGGCCACCCTTTGGCAGGCGGCCGACAAGCTTCGGGGCCACATGGACGCGGCCGAGTACAAGCACGTCGTCCTGGGCCTCATTTTTCTCAAATACATCTCGGACGCCTTCGAGGAACGCCGCCAGGAGCTTTTAACCAAAGCGAGCGATCCGGAGAGCGAGTACTTCGTCAAGGAAGAAAAAGCCCGCTACCGCACCGTCGAGGACCCGGACGAGTACCTCTCTGAAAACGTGTTCTGGGTTCCCGAGGACGCCCGTTGGGAGAATCTCAAGAAAAGCGCCAAGCACCCGGACATCGGAAAGTTCGTGGACAAGGCCATGGAGGCCATCGAAAAGAAGAACCCGGACCTTCAGGGCGTCCTTCCCAAGGATTACGCCCGGGCGACACTCGACAAGCGGCTCCTGGGTGAACTGATCGACCTCGTAAGCACCATCGGACTTGGGGACAAGGAAAATCGTTCCAAGGACATTCTTGGAAGAGTCTACGAATACTTTCTCTCCCAGTTCGCGAGCGCCGAGGGGAAGAAGGGCGGCCAGTTCTACACGCCCCAGTCCGTCGTCCGCGTCCTCGTCGAAATGATCGAGCCCTACAAGGGCCGCGTCTACGACCCCTGCTGCGGTTCGGGAGGCATGTTCGTCCAGTCGGAGAAATTCATCGAAGCCCACGGCGGGCGCACCAACGACATCTCCATTTACGGGCAGGAATCCAATCCCACCACCTGGAAGCTCGCCAAGATGAACCTGGCCATCCGGGGGATCGAAGCCCACCTGGGGCCGGAAAACGCCGACACTTTCCACCGGGACCTGCACCCGGATTTGAAGTGCGACTTCCTCCTGGCCAACCCGCCCTTCAACATGAGCGATTGGGGCGGCGAACTCCTCGCCAAGGACATCCGCTGGAAATTCGGAACGCCCCCCGCGGGAAACGCCAACTTCGCTTGGGTCCAGCACTTCATCCACCACCTCGCCCCGGGCGGCATCGCCGGGTTCGTTCTCGCCAACGGGAGCATGTCGTCGGGCCAGTCGGGCGAGGGGGAAATCCGCAAGAACATCATCCAGGCCGGCCTTGTGGACTGCATGGTCGCCCTGCCGGGGCAGCTCTTCTATTCGACCCAGATTCCCGCGTGCCTGTGGTTTCTTTCCCGCGACAAGCAGAACGGTAAATTCCGGGACCGGCGGGGGGAGACCCTCTTCATCGACGCCCGAAAGATGGGGCATTTGGTGGACCGGACCCGCCGGGAGCTATCCGATGAAGAAATTGAGAAGATCGCCAGGACTTACCATGCCTGGAGGGGCGAAAAGGACGCCGGGAAGTACGAAGACATTCCAGGCTTCTGCAAGAGCGCCAAGACCGAAGAGATCGAAAAGCACGGGTTCGTTTTGACGCCCGGCCGCTACGTGGGTGCCGAGGAAGTGGAAGACGATGGTGAGCCCTTCGAGCAGAAGATGAAGCGCCTCATCGTCACCCTTGAAGAACAATTCGCCGAAGGCGAGAAACTCGAAAAACAAATCCGAGAGAACTTCAAAAGGCTGGGCTTCTAATGGCGAAACTCGAACTCGAACCTCTCGAAAAGGCCATCGGCCGTCTGGAACAGAGCTTTGAAAGGGCCGCCCGCGATCCAAACGACGAAGTGGTCCGGGACGGCGTGATCCAACGCTTTGAATACACCATGGACCTCTGCTGGAAATTCATGCAGCGGTACCTGAAGGCAATCGCCGAGGTCGACGAGGCCACCTTGCGGACGAAAAGGGACATCTTCCGGGAATCCGCCCGCATGAAGCTCATCGCCGACGCGGAGGCCTGGATAAACCACTGGGATGCCCGCAACGACACCTCCCACGACTACAACGAGGAAAAGGCAAAGGCGGTTTTCGAGCAGGCGCGGAAATTTTTCCCCGACGCGAAGGCGTTCCTGAAGGCCCTCCGTGAAGCCGTTGCTTGACGTTCGCCCCGACCACCTGGAGATCATCCAGAAAATCCTGCGGCGCCACGTTCCGGGCCGGGAAATCTGGGCCTTCGGCTCCCGCGCCACCTGGACGGCCAAGGAACACTCCGACCTGGACCTAGCCGTCATCGGCGAAGAACCCCTTTCCTTTCAAACCCTCGGCGCCCTCCGGGACGACTTCAGCGAATCGGACCTCCCCTACAAAGTAGACGTGGTGGACTGGGCTACCACGAGCGAATCCTTCCGAGAGATTATCCGGAAAGACAAAGTGGTGGTGCAGACGACGCAAGGATTAAATCCTGCCAGCTTATCTAAATGGACGAAAATACCGCTGGGCGATCTTGTTCGTAATCTAGATTCACGGCGTGTACCGTTGTCAAGTCGTGAACGAGAAATAAAACGAGGGACATATCCGTATTACGGCGCAACAGGTATCATGGATTATGTTGACGACTTCTTGTTTGAGGGCTTGCATTTACTAATAGCCGAAGATGGCTCTGTCGAAACAAAGGATGGCAAACCATTCTTGCAACTTGTCGATGGCAAGTTCTGGGTTAATAACCATGCACATGTATTGAAAGGCAAAACAGATGAGGATACCAAATTTCTTTATTATGCCTTATCTACCGTTGCAATTCGACCTTTCATAAGCGGTTCCGTTCAGGGAAAGCTATCGCAAAAAAATCTCAATCAAATCCCAATATTCTATCCCATCAATGACGACATGCGGCATGTTATTGTTTCGATTTTAGGCGCTCTCGACGACAAGATCGAACTCAACCGCAAAATAAACGAAACCCTGGAGGCCGCCGCCCGGGCCATTTTCAAGGACTGGTTCGTGGACTTCAGCCCCGTCCGCGCCAAAGCGGCGGGAAAGAAGCCCTACGGCATGGACGATGCCACGGCGGCGCTGTTTCCGGATTCCTTCGAGGATTCGGAATTGGGGGAGATACCGAGGGGGTGGAGAGTGGGAGCACTGGAAAGCGTTCTTGGCGAGTTAGAAGTTGGTGGCAGACCGAAAGGTGGCGTTTCTGCATACACGGAAGGAGTTCCGAGTATTGGTGCTGAGAGTATCGCTGGACTGGGGATATTCGACTTTTCTAAGACGAAGTATGTCCCGAGGGAATTTTTCGAAGCAATGGCGAAAGGGCACATTCAGAACCGCGACGTTCTTTTGTATAAAGACGGTGGCCGTCCTGGTGAATTCGAGCCACATGCAACACTATTCGGCGAAAACTTTCCTTATGCCACGTGCGCAATCAATGAACATGTATACCGTATTCGCGCAAAGCCTGAGATAGGACAGAATTTCCTGTTCTTCTGGCTCTCCTCAGACTTTTTGATGGAAGAAATGCGTGTTAAGGGAACAGGAGTTGCCATACCCGGTCTAAATTCCACCCAGGTCAAATCGCTTACTACTCTCGTCCCATCTCCGGAAATCAGCAAAGCATTCAACTCATTGGTTGATCCGTACGTCACGCGGGTACTTTCTAACTGTAATGAATCCCGCACCCTCGCCGTCTTGCGTGATGCGTTGCTCCCCGGATTGATGAGCGGAGAAGTGCGAGTGAGGGAAGTCGAAAAAATAACGGGAGCGGCGATCTAGCTGTATTTATGGTCTCCGAATCCACCCTCGAATCCGCCGCCCTGGAATGGCTGGATAAGCTTGGATACACCATCGCCCACGGGCCGGATATCGCGCCGGAGACAGAGAAGGCCGAGCGGAAGGAATTCGGCGAAGCCGTCCTGGCGGGGCGCCTCAAAACGGCCCTCCAAAAGCTCAATCCCAAAGTCCCCGGGGAAGCCCTGGAAGACGCTTTTGCCAAAATCCTGCGGGCCGAATCGCCCTCCCTCGTCGTCCGGAATCGCCGGTTCCACCAGATGTTCACGGACGGCGTGGACGTGGAATACCGGAACAAAGAGGGCCGGATCGTCCACGACAAGGTGAAGATCGCCGATTTCGAAAGCCCCAAGAAAAACGACTGGCTGGCCGTCAACCAGTTCACGGTGATCGAAAACGGTTTCAACCGGCGGCTGGACGTGGTGATCTTCCTGAACGGCCTTCCCGTAGCCGTGATGGAACTCAAGAACCCGGGGGACGAGAACGCGAGTATCTGGTCCGCCTACAACCAGCTCCAAACCTACAAGCAGCAGATTCCTTCCCTCTTCACCTTCAACGAAGTCCTGGTCATCTCGGACGGCGTGCATGCACGCCTGGGGTCCATCACTTCGGGGAAAGAGCGCTTCGGGTTCTGGCGGACCATCGACGGCGAGAAGATGGCGAAGGATTCGGATTTGCAACTGGAAGTCCTGGTCCGGGGCCTCTTCGAGCCGGAGCGGTTTTTGGATTACCTGCACGGCTTCATCGTCTTCGAGGAAGAAAAGGAAATTCACAAGAAGCTGGCGGGCTACCACCAGTTCCGGGCCGTGCGGAAGGCCCTCCGCTCCACCCTCAAAGCGACCCAAGGCGACCGGCGCGCCGGGGTTATCTGGCACACCCAGGGATCGGGCAAGAGCCTGACGATGGTCTACTACGCGGGCCGGGTGGTGCTGGCGCCCGAAATGGAAAATCCGACGCTCGTAGTCCTCACGGACCGCAACGACCTGGACGGCCAGCTTTTCGGAGTCTTCGGGCGCTGCAAGGACATCCTGCGCCAAACCCCCGAGCAGGCGGAAGACCGGGACGACCTCCAGAAATTGCTAAAGCGCGCTTCGGGCGGAATCATTTTTACGACCATCCAGAAATTCCTCCCCGAGACCAAGGGCGGGAAATATCCGGTTCTCTCCGACCGCCGGAACATCGTCGTCATCGCCGACGAAGCCCACCGGAGCCAGTATGGTTTTTCCGCCCGCATGGACGCCGATACCGGAGCAATGAGGCATGGCTTCGCCCAGCACCTGCGCGACGCGCTTCCGAACGCCTCGTTCATCGGGTTTACGGGAACGCCCATCGAGCTTACCGATAAAAACACGCAAGCCGTCTTCGGGAAGTACGTGGACATCTACGACATCCAGCAGGCGGTGAAGGACGAGGCGACGGTTCCCATCTATTACGAGGGCCGCCTCGCCCGGCTCGAACTAAAGGAAGACGAGCGCCCCAAGCTCGATCCCGAATTCGAGGAAATCACGGAAGGCGAAGAAGAAGAGAGCAGAGAGAAGCTCAAGACCAAGTGGGCGGCCCTGGAAGCGCTCGTGGGGAGCGAAAAGCGCCTCCAGATGATCGCCCGCGATCTGGTCAAACACTTTGAGGAACGCCAGAAAACCTTGGGCGGCGGCAAGGCCATGATCGTCTGCATGAGCCGCCGCATCTGCGTGGACCTCTACGACGCGCTCGCGAAGCTCCGCCCCGAATGGCACAACGACGACGACCGCAAGGGCGCCCTCAAGATCATCATGACGGGCGCCGCTTCGGACAAGGCCGAGTGGCAAAAGCACATCCGGACGAAAGCCAAGCGGGAAGAACTGGCCGAGCGCTTCCGGGACGCCAAAGATCCGTTCCAGATCGTCATCGTCCGGGACATGTGGCTCACGGGCTTTGACGCCCCGTGCCTCCACACGATGTACGTGGACAAGCCCATGCGGGGGCACGGCCTCATGCAAGCCATCGCGCGGGTGAATCGGGTTTTCGGAGAAAAGCCGGGCGGTCTCGTGGTCGATTACCTGGGGCTGGCCGATCAATTGAAGAACGCGCTTCACAACTACACCGAGAGCGGCGGAAAAGGCGAGACGGCCATCGACCAGGAGCAGGCGGCCAGAGTTCTCGTCGAGAAATACGAAATTTGCGCCGCCCTTTTTGAGGGATTCGACCTGGAGGCCGTCCGCAAGGGAGCGCCCGCAGAACGCCTCGCGCTCCTGCCAAAGGCGCAGCAGCACATCCTCTCCGAAGCCGGGCGGCGCGACCGGTTCCTTCAAGCCTCGGCGGAACTCGGGAAAGCCTTCGCGCTGGCCGCCCCGCACCCGGAGACCATCCGCATCCGGGACGAGGTGGCGTTCTTCCAGGCGCTTCGGGGAGTTCTGGCCAAGTGGCGGGGATCGTCGGGTACGGGCGATCCTTCGGAGAACCTCGAATTCGCGCTCCGGCAGCTCGTTTCCGAAGCCGTAGCGCCTGGCGGCGTCGTCGATATTTTCGCGGCGGCGGGGATCAAGAAGCCGGACATCTCGATTCTTTCGGAAGAATTCCTCCGGGAAGTTCAGGGGATGCCCCACCGGAACCTGGCGATCGAGCTTCTCCAGAAGCTTTTGCGCGACGAGATAAAGCTCCGCTCGAAGATGAACCTCATCCAGTCCCGCCGGTTTTCGGAAATGCTCGAACGCTCGCTCAAGAATTATCAGGCACGGGCCATCGAGACGGCTAAAATTCTCGAAGAACTCGTTTCGCTGGCCAAGGACATGCGGGAAGCCCATGAGCGGGGCGAGGATTTAAAACTCACGGACGAGGAACTCGCTTTCTACGACGCTCTCGAAACAAACAACAGCGCCGTGAAAATCCTGGGAGATGAAATCCTTCGCACGATCGCGCAGGAACTCGTGAAAACCCTCAAAGCCAACACGGCCGTCGATTGGACCGTGCGCGAGAGCATCCGCGCCAAGATGCGCGCCCTGGTAAAGCGCATCCTTCGCAAGTACGACTATCCGCCCGATATGGAAGAAGAAGCCACGAAGACGGTCCTCAAACAGGCTGAACTCCTCTGCGAGAACTGGCCGGTGTGATTTTCCCCCCACCGCCTCCCACGTCTTTCCCCGATCTTCCGCTCCGGCCCGGGCGGCCCCCGTTTCCGCCGGGGCGGGGTTTGGCGAGGGGCCAAGGCCCTGCGATACTTCCCCCGATGGCGCGGCTCAGCAAATCGCAAATCGAAGAGGCTTTCCGGGAACTGGGCGCCGCCGCGAAGGTGGAGGGAATCCGGGTCCGCTTGCTCGTGGTGGGCGGGGCGGCGATGACGCTTGGTTTCGGGAGCCGGGAGAGCACGTACGACATCGACGCCGTGATTCTGGAACCCGCCGATGGGACGCGGGTGCGCGCGCTCGCGCAGGTCGTGGCGGTCAAATTGCGCCTGCCGGAGGATTGGCTGAGCGACGCGGCGAAGGGATACGTCCGGCCGCCGGTGCGGGAGACGGTCCTTTTCGAGGCACCGGGCATCCGGGTGACGCGGCCCTCGGCCGAACAGCTGGCCGCCATGAAGCTCTCCGCTTGGCGCGACGACTTGGATGTTTCAGACGCGGAGCGGCTCCTGGCCGAACTCAAGCGGAGCGGGATGAAGCGGGAAGCGGCCTGGGAGGCGTTAAAGCCTTACCTTGCGCCGGGGACCGAACTCAAGGCAAAATACGCATTCGAGGAATTATGGGACGCGATCTGAAAACCCCGCTCGAAAAAATGGCCGAAGCCCTGGTGGTCCGCGACGCCTTGCGCCTGCGGGAGCTTTTCCTCGAATGGCGCCGCCACCGGGGGGGCGAAGAGGCCTTCGCCGCGCCGCGCTCGAAGGACGCTCGCGTCCTGGCCGCCGCTGGGGCGCTCGCGGAGCTTTTGGCGGAACGGGAGAATCTTCCCGTCCCTTCGTGGGCGGCCCGGGCTGGTTCCTTTGAAAGACCGTTTTTCGCTCTGGCCGCCGCCGAGCGCTTCAAGAACGTGCGCGAACTCTGCGAGCGGGAATCGCCGGCGGCCCTGCGGCGCCATGGCGTCCTGGCCCCCGCGAATTTTCTGGAAGTGGCGTGATGAAACGCTCTGGCGATCTCCCGCCGGGCGAGGAGTCTGAGCGGGTCTGGGAAATTTTGGAAGACCTGGAAGATTTGCTGGACCTTCGAGCCGCCAAGCTGGAGGGCGGCGGCGGCCCTGGCCTCTCTATCGAGAAGACCAAGCGCAAATACGGGCTCTGATTTCTCTCCATACGGATTCCCCTCACCGCCTCTCACGTCTTTTCCCGATCTTCCGCTCCGGCCCGGGCGGCCCCCGTTTCCGCCGGGGTGGGGTTTGGGGGCGCCTTCCGCCTTTGCGGCTTAATTGACTAGGATCGGGGCGGGGGAAAAGAAGAGCCGATGAGCAAGGTAAAGCTTCTCGCCCAGGCCCTGGCGGGCTCGAAGAATTTGCGTTTCCGGGACTTCGTGCGGCTGGTGGAGGCCTATGGCTTTCGCCTTTCCAGGACGCGGGGCAGCCATCACATTTTCTCCCATGCGGGCGTTCCGGAGCTTTTGAACCTCCAGGAAGTGGACGGGAAGGCCAAGCCCTATCAGGTCCGGCAGTTCCTAAAACTCGTGGAAAAGTATAATATGGTGCTTGGAGAAGGCTGATGAAGGACTATCACATCAACATCTTCTTTAGCGCGGAGGACGGGGGCTACATCGCCGACATCCCGGACCTCTCCATGTGTTCGGCCTTCGGGAAGACGCCGGAGGCGGCCCTGCGCGAGGCGCTCAAGGCCAAGAAACTCTGGCTCGCCGCCGCACGGGCGGAGAAAAAGCGCATTCCGAAACCCCGCTACCGCCCGGTGATCTACCAGACGGCGCAGTAGGTTTTTCCCATGAAATCTCCCGTCACGCCCGGCCAGGGCGACTCCGAAAAGTTTCAGGAAATCCTCGAAGACCCGTGTTCCGACGCGGAGTTGACGGAGGCGCTCATGCGTCTTTCGGAAGAAGCGCTCCGCAAGGTCTGGGACAACGACCAAGACGCGGTTTACGACAACCTCTAATCTTTTTTCCCCAATCTTCCGCTCCGGGCCGGGCGGCTTCCGGTTTCCGCCGGGTTTGCGGGCGGCCGGTCCTGTGGTCTATCAGAGCGGGCGGAGGCTTCCATGATCCTCGGGGCGCACGAGTCGGTGGCGGGGGGATTATCGCTCGTGTTCGGCCGGGCGCGGGAGCACGCGTGCGAGGCGATCCAGATCTTTTCGCGGAACCAGCAGCAGTGGAAGGCCAAGCCCGTCACGGCGGAAGAGGCCCGGGAGTTTAGGGAGGAGGCGGGGCGGCAGGGGTATGAATTAAACCGCCTGATCGTTCATGGAAGTTATCTCGTAAACCTTGGGAGTCCCGATGCTCGCAAGCGCGATCTTTCCCGAAAGACGCTCCTGGCCGAGATCCACCGCTGCGAAGCGCTGGGTCTTCGCTATTTGAATCTCCATCCCGGTTCCCACGACGGAAAAGGTGAGAAGGAAGGCCTCACGCGGATCGTCGATTCGTTCAATTGGCTGCTGGATAAAACGCCCAAGAGTCCCGTCCTGTTCGTCCTCGAAACGACGGCGGGGCAGGGGACCCAGCTCGGCTGGCGCTTCGAGCACTTGCGGGAGATTTTCGACGGGGTTTCCAACAAGAAGCGTTTTGCCGTCTGCCTGGATACGGCCCACACGTTCGCCGCCGGGTACGATTTCTCGACGGACGAAGGATACGAGCAAGTGATGGAAGAATTCGACCGGGTGGTGGGGCTATCGCGCCTCGTCGCGTTTCATCTGAACGATTCGAAGCGCCCTTTGGGTTCCCGCGTGGACCGGCACGAGGAGATCGGAAAAGGGTTTATCGGAAAGCGGGCGTTTGAGCTTTTGATGCACGACAAGCGGCACGCGAAATGTTTGGGCGTGCTGGAGCTTCCGCTTCCAGTTGTGCCGCGCAATCTAGCGCTGCTCCGGAAGTTTTCCGGGAAATAAACAGAGTTGTTCGTGAACGCCGCTCAAACTTCGGGAGCGGTTCGCGAAGCGCTATCGCACGGAAGTACGGGGGATTCTCAGCGTTCCGGGGGAGAGGCTTCGGCGGCCGGAGCGGGGGGCTCGGCTTTCTCCTTGGGCGTGAAGGGCAGCCCGGTGAGGTCCGTCGCCAGCTGCAATGCCTGTTCGATGGCCTTGCGGAAGGCGCTCCCCAGCGGCAGGGATTCGTAGAGTTTTCTTAGCCTTTCGGCGGGGTCCATAAAGCCCTCCCAAACTGCGGTAATAGAGCCTTTTAAAGGCCCCTCGCCCGCAATCCCCCCCTCAGAAGCCAAATACCCGTTGCCAACCCCAAAAATAAACCGTTGTTCTATTCTTTGGCTTTCGGCATTATACTAAAAGGTTGAGAGTTGGAAGGCAAGGCGCACCGCATCAAAAGCTTGTAATTTTTGACCGACGAAGCGGTGGCGGTTTTGCGGTGGGGGAATTTGTCGCAGAATTGATGGACTAACCAGTTTCGAATTTCCCGAAGGATTTCGGGGAGTAGGCGAGCCAAGGATAATTACACACCAGGAGAGCAACGCGTGATCCACTACCAGGTGCAGACGGTCGACGAAGACGTAAATCCTTTAACCTACCAGCGCCCCTACATGTCGAATCTCCGGATGCTCATCTCCGTCCTGGGTGAGTCGTATTACTTTGCCAAGAACTTTACGGACCATTTCGTGGGCCTGGCCGAACGGCTCGTCTTCGGGGAGAAATACCTCCACGGCCGCTTGAAGGAGTACAAGGGCCAGAAGAAGGTCGCCTTCCTCTACCACGGCTACTTCCAGGCCCGTCCCGGCTACGAGCGGATGGAGCGCTTCCTGGAGAGCGAGCTTTTCAACATCTTCGCCATTACGGGGGGCTACCAGCCCTACAGCCAGGACATCCGCCTTTCGGCCGAGCACGAGGCGCGCATCCTCGAATACGTCCTCTCGCAGATCAATCCGGAGGAAGTCTTCCTCATCGGCCACAGCCAGGGGGGGCTTCTTATCCGGTACATGCTCCAGAAATTGGGCCTCAAGGAACGCTTTCCCCAGATCAGCCAGGCCATCACCCTCCACACGCCCCACATGGGGACCTGGGCGGGCGTTCTTGGGGCCGGGCACAAGGTCGTTGCCAATGTCCTGGAAAAAGCGGTACCGGGCTTCCCCCGGATTCGCGGAGAGAGCGGCCTCCAGATGGTGCCCGGGAGCAAGTTCCTGCGGGATTTAAACGCCCAGCCCCTTCCCGCCGGGGTGGGTTGGAGCAGCATCTATAGTTATGTCGATCCCCTCGTCTGGCCGGCGAAGTTCGCCCGCATGCCGTACCCGGAAGTAACGAACATCCTGCTCAAGAAGGTCGGGCACGTAAGCCCCCTCTACAACATCCAGGTCTACGAACTCCTCCTCAAGACCCTGCTCCTTACGCCCAAGGGCCAGCGCTCCCAGACGGCCCGGCTCATTGACCGGGAGGTCCTGCTCAAGAAACGCCTGGAGCGCCATGGCCGGAAGATCGAGGAAATCGTCCAAAGTTCGGATTAAAAGGCCTTAGGCGGCGCTCCCGGCCCCGTAAAACCCTTTGCAAGGCGGGGGTTTTCTGGTAAAAACCCACCCGCTTGGGATTTTTGTAGGAATTTCAGGGGGCTAGGGGGTTTTTATCCCGCCGGCGGACCCCCAGAAACGAGAGAACTTTCGCCCATGAGCATGGACGCGATCACCCGGAACTTCCAGAAAGTTCAGGACATCATGAAGGCCTTCGTCGAGGCCCAGCCCCTGGCGGCCTCCGTGTCGATCATTTCGAGCGACGGCGTTCTCGTGGGAGGGCATCCCAAGGACCCCGATTCGGAACTCTCCCTCGGGGCCGTCGTTTCGGCCGCCATCGCCGCGAGCCCCACGATCGTGGGCGAACTCAATTCGACGAAGCTCTATTCGATGGTCGTCCTGGCGGACAAGGGCGGCATTCTCCTCTACCAGCTTCCCGACGATCTCGTCCTAGCCGTCAAGCTCGCCAAGCCCGGCAAGATCGGCCCTTTGTTCGCCGCGTGCCAGGGCATGATCAAGCAGATCTTAAGCGCCTAATTGCTGGCCTGCGCTTCCCCTTCGCCGTAGATCGTGCGGTAGAGGGCGTACGAGCGGTAAACCTTTTTCACGTAATCCCGCGTTTCCTGGAACGGGATTTCCTCCACGAAGACCTCCGGTTCTAAGTCCCCCAGGCGCTCGCGCCATTTATCGGCGTTGTGGGGACCGCCGTTGTAGGACGCCACCGCGTAGACGAAGTTCCCCTCGAAGCGACCGAGCAAACCCGAAAGATAGTGGGCCGCGAAGGCGATGTTCGTTTCCGGGTCGTAAAGATCCCCCGGATCGAAACCGGAAATTCCCTTCGCCTGGGCGATTCTTTTCCCCGTGTCCGGAATGATTTGAAGAAGGCCCCGGGCGTTTGCCCAGGAAGTGGCCAGGGGGTCGTACCGGCTTTCCTCCCGCATGATGGCCAGGATGAGAAACGGATCGAGGCCGTTGCTTCGCGCTTCCCTTTCGACGGGGCGGGGGAAGGCCAGCGGGAAGAGGGGGTGCCAAGTGGCCGGGGGAAGCGCCTTTCCCCAATCGCCGGCTCCTCCCCGGGCGCCCCAGCGCCAGAGCGAGCGCCACGCGTCCGCCCGCTCGAAGAGCGAGAGCATGATCCGCGAATCAACCGGCGTGCCGCCAAGGGCCTTGGCCGCCCGGTCCAGTTCATTGGCAGCTTCCGGAAGGAGCCCCAAGGCGATGAGTTCGATCGCCGCGGCGGCAAATGGCCGGGCGGGGCCCTCGACGCCGTTTAGCAAGGAGAGAAGCCATTTTTCGCTTTGCTGTTCCGGCGGCGGGGCCGGGAAGGGCGGGGAGTCTTCCGCCTTCAGCAAGGCGAAGGGTTTTTCCCCGGAAGTGCGCAAACGGGCCAGGAGGCCGTAGTAACTGGTCGGCTCTTCTTCCATGAGAAGTTCGTAATAAGGGAGGGCCCCCTCGGTTCCCTCCAGCATTTCCCGGCACCGGGCGCCCCAATAAAGGGCGCGCCCGTACTGGGAGGAGCCCCCATACGATTTGATGGTGGCGTCAAAGGACGCGATGGCGGCGGGAAAATCCCCTCTGCGGTAAGCCAGCCATCCCTGGTTGAACAGGGCGAGTTCCGCCCAGTTGCTTAAAGGGTGTTCCTGCACGAGGCGCGAAAAAAGTGACCGGGCTGTTATCACGTCTCCCGAAAACTGGGAGAGGCGGCCGGCCTGGTAGAGGGCCAGCGCGGCATGGGGGGAACGGGGGCGCTCCTTGAGGAGCAAGAGGTATTGCTCCACGGCTTCTTCGTTCGAGGTTTTCCCCGCCAGATCCGCGAGCCGCATCCGGAACGATCCGTCTTCGTCGAACCCGTGGGAGATCGCTCCAGCGTAAAGTTTTTTAGCGAGGTCGGGGCGCTTGCGCTCGAGGAGGATTTGTCCTTTGAGCAGGATCGCCTCCCGGTAGGGGGCCCGCAACTCTCCTTCCCGCCCGGGCCGAAGCTGATCGAGCAGGGGGTCCAGTTCGTTCCAGGCATCCGCCGTCCGGTCCGCTTTGAGGAGCGCTTTGATGCGCGTTAGTGCGAGGCCCGGTGAAAGGGAGAAAACGGGAAGTCCTAGGCGCGCGCGGATAGCGCCGATTTTTTCCCGCGCCTCCGCCGCCTCCGGTTCGCCGGGGTAATCCGTATAGAGCTGCTCGTAGGCCTCGAGGGCCTGACGGTCCAGCCCCGCGCTTTCCAGAACGGAAGCCAGTTGGGAGAGAATCGGGCCGGGCTGCTTGGTGAAGGCGCTAGAGGAAAAGAGCCCCGACTCCGCAAGGTCTACGGCAAATTCCGCTGCCGCCCGGGGGCCTAGGATTTCCGGCGCTAGCGAGAAGAGCGCGAGGAGGGCTTCTTCTTTCCAGATCGAATCGGGATGATTTTCCACGAGGGTGGAGAGTTTTTCGTAAGTTTCCGGTGTACGGCCCAGGGCTTCGAGGGCTTTGGCCTCGAACCACAGGCGGTAATCGGGGAGCCGGCCGTAGGCCGGCGAGAGGCGCGCGAAATGAGCGAGAGCCGCTTCCGGCGTTCCTCCCCGCAGTGAAAGGACTCCGAGCAGGAACTCGATCCGGTCGGCGGAGAGGTCCGGCGTCTTGCCCGCAGGAGGTTCCTGGCCTTCGAGGGCTTTTTGCGCTTCTTCTACCTTCCCGTGGGCCAGGAGGCTCCGGGCTTCGTCGTAGGCGGGAATCCCCGTAAAGGGCTCGGGTGGAGCTTCTTCCGTGGCGGACGGAGGGCCTGGCGGGGCGGCCTTGCGGACGCAACCCAAGGGCAGAGCTACAAAGAGCACCGCGAGCAGGAGGAATTCCCTCGTTCGCGGTTTTCGGCGTCCGTTCATTCCGTTCCTCTGGTAAGGCATTATGGGGCCGACAAGAGGGGCAAAAAAGGGCCGCCACCCGGTTGTGAGGGGTTTAGAGGCTTCCGCGGGATTTGGGCGCAAAGCCTTGACAAGGGGGGAGCCCCCCTGTACTGGGAAGCCCTGGACTTCGGATTTCGGGAGGTACGAGGCGGTGAGCGAAAAAGGCGGTTTCCGGTCCGATATGCGCAAGCGCGGTGAACGCCAGATGCAGCAACTCATGCAGCGCATGATGTCGAACCCGGACTTCATGAAAGCGGCCGGCAGCGCCATGACCCTCCTGTCCCGGATCAACGAAGTCCGCTCCAAGGGCGTAAAGCCTCTCGACGAGATGCTCAAAGAGATCGACCGCCAGGTCGAACGGCTTCAGAAGAAGGCCAACTCGATCGCCAGCCGTGTCTCGGAGATCGAAGCCAAAATGTCCGGCGGCGCCGGTTCCGGCGCCTAGTCCATACCGATAGTTTCTTCGAGTTCTAAGGCAAAACGGGGGCGTGTCGCCGCCAAAGGCGGCGGGTGTTTAGCCTGGTTCGCGGGCGTCCGTCAGGCTCTCCAGCCGAGCGACGGCACCCGAGAGGAATCCCGCTTGGGCCAGGGCGTCGAGGTAATCGCGCTGGATTTCCAAGTAAGAGGAAAGAACACGCCCCGCGTATTCCTGCGGGACGCTTTCCGCGCTTTCCAGGAGATTCCGGAGGCGGTAGGGGCCCAGGTTGTAAGCGGCAAGGGCCAGCTCCGCGCGGGGGAACATCTTTTTCATCTGACCGAGGTAGTCGATCCCGATTCGTACGTTTGAGACGGGATCGAGAAGGGTCACGGGGCCTTCCCAGGAGATCCCGATACGCCCCGCGACCTGCTCTCCCACGAAGGGCCGGACTTGCATTAATCCAAGGGCCCCGCGCACCGACTCGGCTTCCTTGTCGAAGGAACTTTCATTCTCGATGACGGCGAGGGCCAGGAGCGGGTCGACCCCGCGCAGAAGCCCCGTCACGTAGAGCGCCTCCGCCAGCCGTGCCCGCTGGGCGTTGCGAAGGGCGGGGAACTCCCGGTCGATCGTCTGGCGGACGACTTGCGCCTTGATCCGTTCCCGTTCCCGAAGGACCGGCCCCAGGAGGCTTGCGGCCTGCCGGAGCGCCCGCTCGGGCGAGCCGGTTTCCCCTTCCCCGTTGCGGGCCAGCAGGGCGATGGGGGCGCCGATGGAAGCGATGGCAAAAACCAGAAAGACCGCCGTCCGAAGGACGCTTCCCAAGCGATCGTTTTGCCGATGGCCGAGCAGGGCCGGGCTCCTCCCCTGGGCACGAGGGGGATGACCCGATAGAAAGCTGGAGAGCCAGTTGAGCTTGCGAGTATCCATTGTTTGTGAAGGGATTAGAAAGTGGCCTTTGCGGGGCAGGTAGCCGGATTCCCGGAAATCACGGGAGTGATTGGGAAGTCTCTGGAATGTGCGTGGCTAATTCCTTGCCTCGATCTGCCCTCGCCGCCTGGGAGTCGTAACTCCCTAAAACCACCTTAAAAGTATAACTCAGATATTCTTATTATATGCGTCAAAAATACCAATTTACTGGCAGGTGGGCTTTAGGCCGCCTCCTTTTCTATAACTCCTTGAAATCGCTTGAAAATATCAAAATTTTTCAGGAAATCCTCGGCTTGGGCCGCAAAGGCCCGGGCCCTTCCCGAAGCTTCGGAAAAGGTTTCGAGAACCCCCTTTTCAGCGGTAGCGATCCGGGTGCCAGTCCGTACCAGTTCCACTTCCATGGAATCGATGGCGGACAAGGAAAGGTCGGCGATCCGGTCAACGGCTTGTTGAACGGACTCCGCCATTTCCGCCACACCTTCGCGGGCGCGCTCGAAGAAATATTCGGTGTTCATGGCCAGGAAGTAACCGGGAAGCCGCTTTAGCTGGCTGCCCGGACGGCGGGACCTTCGGCCTTCCGGCGGGCCGCAGATGCCTTTGCAGTGCCGTTGCTGGAGGCCTTGCTCCCCAGGAGCGAATTTACCTTCTTGGCGATCTTGTCCACCCGCCGGGAGAGTTCATCGACCTGATTGGCGGTGGGAAGGCCAAGCGCGTTGACCACTTCGGTGACCTGGGTCGAAATCTGGGATTCGATCTCTTCCCAATTGCCACGGGCCTTTTCCACAAGGCCTTCGATGCGTTCGCGGCCGGGGGCCAGGCGCTCGCTGCCTTCGTCGACGAACCGCTGAACGGCTTTCGTGACCTGCTTTTGGACCTTACGGAGGTTTTCTTGGGCCTCCTCGATCCGGGCCTTGGTGAATTCCGTAACGCTTTCAACCTGCTTTTCAAACATGGAAGTTCCTCCCTTCCAAACTAAATCCGAGCTTTGCAATCAATTGGGTTTTGCCGGTCTATCGGGGGGTGACCAACCTGGGGTGGACCGGCATCAACTGTTTGGCAACTGGAACAGCCGCCAGCGGGGAGTTATTTAGACACACCGCGTCAAAAAATCAAGAGAAAATTAACGCATTGCGCTAAAATATAATTTTCATTAATAATTTCAACGAGTTATAAATGGCACATTGGGGCATCGCTATCTGCCCATTGCCCCAAAGCAGCAATTATTGGCGGGGCTCGGGATTTCGAAGAAAGCCCCGCAAGACAAATTTCCCGATCGGCGGTATAGAGAGTTTTCCAACGGGATGTGTTTCGCATGAAGAGAGATACCAGCGACCCCCTTCAACTCGCGCGGCCGGCTTTCCTGGTTTTCTTGCTCGCCATCGTTTTCGTTTTCGGCTGGGTCGTGGTGCGGCCGCTTCTGGCTCCCTGCGTCCTTGCCGTGCTGGCCGCCGTCATTTTTCATCCCGTCCACGAGCGCGTTTCCGCCCGCTTGAAAGACCGCAAGACGCTCGCCGCCGCCGCGTCGATCGTGCTTCTCTCGATTTTCGTCGCGGTCCCCCTCGGGCTGTTTTTCTCGATCTTCCTCGTGCAAGTCGAAGAGCTTCTCTCGGAGGCCTTGGGGATCGAGGCGGGGGATCTGTTTTCGAGCCGGATGGTGGAAATCCTCTCCTTCTATCTCGAATGGGTCGCCAACGCGATCAGCAAGTATACCGGCGAGAGCCTCGACTTGCGCGGGATGGGGATGAGCGCCGCCAAGAACTTCGCCCAGGCGGTGTACGACCGCCTGCCCGACGTCCTGGGGTTCACCGGCGTTTTCATCCTTAACTTCCTCGCTTTCAGCATCGTCCTCTTTTTTCTTTTTCTGGAAGGCCCCGCGCTCCTCGAACTCCTCATCGAACTCTCTCCGATGGACGACCGCTACGACCGTCAGATTTTCTCCCGCCTCTCGAGCATGATTCAGGCCGTGTTCATGGGCGGCGTGCTCACGGCGATCTGCCAGGGGACGGTCGGGATGCTCGGACTATTGATCGTGGGGATCGACCGGGCGGTCGTGTGGGGCGTGCTAATGGCCGTTTGCAGCCTCATTCCCGTCGTTGGGACGGCCATCATCTGGGGGCCGGCCATGATGTACTTGTGGCTCGACGGCCACCCGGCGAAAGCGGGAGTCCTTCTGGTTTTCGGCATCACCATCGGCCTCATGGACAACGTGGTCCGGCCACTCTTTATCAAGGGCCGGGCTGGTATCAATCCACTTTTGATTTTCCTGGGCCTCTTCGGAGGGATTCAGTCGGTGGGACCGATGGGTCTTATCTACGGTCCTCTCGTAGCGGCTACTGTCGTCGAGGCGGTCCGCATCTATCGGAGCGACTTCCTCAAGGATGGGAAAAAGCCAGACGCTCCCACGGCTTCCGTATCGAAACCCGTGGATGCCGCCTGAGCTTTAACCGACCGGCCGGGGATTTAATCGTATCCGTATAGCCACTTGCTGGTTCCAGAATGGATGTTGCGGACCGTGTGGCGGACGTTTTTGGGAATGAAGGCTTCATCGCCGGGCTCCATTCGGAACGTCTCGTTTCCCACGGTCATTTCGAGGGCTCCGTCCAGGACGGTGACGAGTTCGTTCGTCCGGTGGACATAGTTGATCCACTCCTGGCCCGGCGGGTCCACCCACTCACCGCAGGAATATCCCCTTTTATCCCATTCGCGGGCGACGGCCCGAGAATCGACGGGGACGGGAAAGTACTTTTTTGTGAGATAGGAACTCATTCGCCAAGGACTTTGACGATCACCCGTTTTTTCCGCTGGCCGTCGAACTCGGCGTAATAAATCTGCTGCCAGGTGCCCAGGTCCAGGCGGCCCTTTGTGACGGGGACGATCACCTGATGGTGAACGAGAAGGCTCTTGAGATGGGCGTCGCCGTTGTCCTCACCCGTCCGGTGATGAAGGTAGTCGGGCCGGGCGGGGGCGAGTTCTTCGAGCCATTTCTCAATGTCGGAGAGGAGCCCGTCCTCGGCGTCGTTCACCCACACCCCCGCGGTGATGTGCATGGCGGAGACGAGGCAGAGGCCCTCCTGGATTTTTGAGGCCGCGACGGCCTTTTCGACCTCGTCCGTGATGCGGACGTACTCCCGCCGTTTTTTCGTATTGAACCAGAGGTAATCGGTGTGGGATTTCACGATTTCTGGGGTTTCCGGAGTAGTTCGCCCAGGGCGGCTTCGATCGCCGCGCCCGAAACCTGGCCGAGGAACCGTTTGCGGACCACCCCTTCCCGGTCGAGTAGGTAGCCGGTCGGAAGGCCCTGAGCGGGGCCGAATTCACGCATCACTTCTTCATTCCCCAAAACGATGGGGTAAACGATCTTCTCGTTCTGCACGAAATGGGTGAGCTGCTCGATCGAAAAATCATCGATCGATACGCCGAGCACCTGGAAGCCATCTCCTTTGTACTTCTCGTGGAGGGCGTTCAGTTCCGGGATGGTGTCGATGCAGGGGCCGCACCACGTGGCCCAGAAATCCACGTAGAGGAGCTGTCCACGAAGGGAAGAAAGCGCGAGCTTCCCGCCCGCCGTGGAAGGAAGGCTGAAGTCGGGGCGGATTTCCTGGGGAGGAGCGGAAGTACAGGCGGCCAGCATCGCGGCGAGAACGGCCGGAAGCCACGTAAATCTGGAACGGATTCTTTCCATGCAGGGGCGGAAAAACTTCAGGCGGCTTTATCGAACAGCCAGGAATAATCGTCCTCGGCGAAGTACTCGACGCGGGTCTTCTTGTACTCGACCGTCGAGAAGAGGACCGTGTAATCGGTGAGGCCCGTCTCCTGGCTCATCTGCTTGATGATGGCCCGGCAGCCGTCATCGTTTTCCGCGTGGACCATGGTGAAGAGGTTGTAGCGCCAGTCGGGATAGACCGGTCGCCGGTAACAATGGGAGACGATCTTGAACTGGGCCATTTTCTGGCCGTATTCGTCTACCTTGTCTTCGGGCACGGCCCACACGCCCATGCCGTTGGACCGGAACCCGGCCTTCCGGTGGTGGAGGATGGCGGCCACCCGACGCAGGAGGGCGCGTTTCTGGAAATCACGGACGATCTCGAAAAGTTCCTGCTGGGAAATTCCCAGTTCCTTGGCCATGGGCTCGTAGGGATGGAGGATGGCCGTGTCGATGTCCCGCTGGAGGACCCGAACGGCGGCGATTTCTTTTTCGGTGAGCCGTACGGGCTCGGGGAGAAGGTGGTTCCACACGCTTCCTTCGGCTTCCTTGGCCGTCGCGGCTTCGACGGAGGGGTCTTCGAGATTGAGCTTTACGCCGATCTTGTAGAGCTTGAGCGTGGGGAGGGGGCGCGTGACGATGGCCCCCGCCTTGGCGTGAAGGGCTTCCACGTGTTCCTGGAGTGATTGGCCCGGAGGGACGGCGATCGTAAACCAGATGTTGAATTCGTGGTCCCGCTTGTAGTTGTGCGAAACGCCCGGGTGGCGGGAGACCACCTTGGCGCATTCATCCACGCGGTCGGCCGGGGCTTTCATGGCGACGAGGGAGCTTTTGTAGCCCAGGTTCCGCGAATCGAAGATGGCGCTGATCTGGCGGATGACACGGCCCTTCTTCAAATGGTGGACGCGGGCGCGGACCTCTTCCGCCGAGAGGCCGAGTTCGGCCCGGCGGCCGATCTCTCCATAGGGGTCCTCGCAGAGGGGGAATTCGTCCTGGAGAAGGGTCGTAATGCGCTTGTCAGCCAGTTCCATGTCCTGAAGGGGCATAGAGCCTCCGAAATCCAATTATACCCGCCCGGAAGGAGCGATTACCTGCCAAACCGGCTTCCCAGAATACCCGCCCCCGGACGCCAGGGGCAAGGAACCGGGCCTCTATCGCATCATTCCAGGGATCAGCGTCGTTCCCCCTTCGACGAGGATCGACTGCCCCGTCAGGTAGGAACCCCCGGAGGAAGCGAGGTAGACGAACAAATTCCCGATGTCATCCGGTTCGCAGACCCTTCCGAAGGGCATCGCCTTTCCGACGACCGCCGGGTCCGTGATGCCGAGGGGCTTTAGGACTTTTTTGCCCATGTCGGTATTCACAAGGCCCGGAAGGATGTTGTTGACGCGGATTTTCGAGGGGGCTTCTTCCTTGGCCAGCATCGTCATGAGGCCTTCGAGTCCCGCTTTGGCCACGCAGTAGGGGCCCATCTTGGCGCCCCGCGTCTGGGCCACGACCGAAGAGATCATCACGATAAGGCCGCCCTTTTTCTGTTCGTGGAGGTGCTTGGCCGCTTCGCGGGCGCAGTAGTAGGCGCCCAGAAGATCGACGGCGAAGACGCGGGCGATTTCCTCGTCCGGCGTCTCCCGCACGGGGAGGGATTTGGATGCGATTCCGGCGTTCACCGCCACGGCGTCGAGGCCGCCCAGGAAGGCCGATCCTTCCGAGAAAAGGCGGCTTACGTCTTCGGACTTGGAAACATCGCCTTGAACAGCTTTGGCCCGCCGGCCGAGTTTCTCGATCTCGGCGACGACAGTGGCCGCTCCTTCGGCCCCTTTGTTGTAGTTGACCACCACGTCCGCGCCGGCACGGGCGCAGCAGAGGGCGATGCCGCGCCCGATGCCGCGGCTCGCACCCGTCACGAGGACTTTTTGCCCGGTCAGATCATAAGGCGTGGCCATTTGAACTCCCCTCTGCTTGGAAAATATGCGTGGGATGCGCTCTTCGGCGCCCGATGGTAGCGGTGGCCTTACCGGATGACCAGGACGTCCACTGGTGAGCGGCGCACGAGGTCTTCCGCCACCGATCCCAGGACGGCCCTTCCCGCCGCGCCCCGGCCGTGGGAGCTGACGACGACGAAGCCCGCGTGGAGGATGCGCGCGTGATCGGTGATCGTTTCCGTTACTTTGCCAAAGACGGCGTGGTGGGAACTGGCCATCGGCTTGCCGAGGACGTCGTTTTCGAACCGGAGGAGCGCCGTGCGGGCTTCGTCACGCAGCCCCTTTACCGTCGCTTCGTCGTGGATTTCGACGGCCACCCGTTCGAGGTAGGGGACGTACGGATTTTCGATGACGTGGAGAAGCGAGAAACCCGCCTGATTGGCCGCGGCGAGGGCCGCCGTTTCCTTGAGCGCTTTTCGGGAAGCGTCGCTGTAATCCACCGCGCAAAGGAAGTGGCGGGGGAGGGAGCGGCTTTCCGGGTCTTTGATAATCAGAACCGGGCAAGTGGCTTCGCGCAGCACCCGCTGGGCGGTGCGGCCCAGAAAGCGCTCTTTCAAACCGCCGTGCCCCTGGCCGCCCATGATGATGCCAGCGGGGTTTAACTCTTTCATGTTTTCCAGGATTTTCTCCGCTGGGTGGCCTCGGACGATCCGCTGAACGGCTTCGGCTTTGAGGGACGCCCCTTTGGGCAAGTCGGTTTTGACCCGGGCAAGGTCGGCCGCAAGGTAGGCACTAATGGCTTCTTCGTTCGGCACGTGGCCGCGGGAGAGCACGTTGTCGTAAAGACCTTCGTCGATGATGTGGAGCATCTTGGCCACCGAGGCTTTTCCGAAGGGAAAACCCTGGAGGGCCAGGGCGAGGGCTCGGCGGGCGAAGGCGGAAAAATCGTAAGGGACGAGGACCTGATTCATTGACGCGTCTCCTCTGTTTCCATTCTTATCTGATGAACCCAAAGAATGCCTGACAACGGTCAGGGGCTTGGGGACTCCGTTTTCTTCCCCGGGATCGCTCCCGGAGCGTTCTTCCAATCGATGCGCCCTTCTTCCCCTGGACCAAGCAGCACTTCCCTTCGGTAATAGAGGCTCCGGGCTTCGTCCGTCAGCGTCACCGTGTGAGCCCCGGCGGGGATTGTAACGCGCAGGGAATCCTTGAGAATCCCGTAAGGCTTCCCGCCGATTTCAACGGTAAAAGCGCCCGGTTCAGGCTGCGAGATCGTCAGGTTGGCGGAGGGGGCCGGTGAGGGCTTCCCTTGGGTGATCGGGGGCGGGGGAGTGTCCGCGCCCCTCTTCGTAGAATTTTGAACCGCCCACCAGGATGCGGCGATCGCTATTAACAGCACTCCGGCAGCGGCCAGGGGAATTCGTTTTTTTCCCGAGAAGGGGATTGGAGTGAGCCGCGGCGTGGGTGTGCCGGGGAGAAGATTTTCGCGGGATTTTTCAAGGGCTTTTTCAGCCCGCTCCGAAAGATCGGCAGGATTGGCAAGAGGAGCGAGCCGGTCGAGCATTTCCTTGGAAGTTCCGCGGGCCGCCGGGGTGGGTGCGAGGGCTCTCTCCACGGCCTCTCGAAAGGAGGAAGGGATGTTTTCATTCCAGTGGAGGCGAAAGGCCCCTTCTTGCTTTGCGCGCTCCAGGGCGGTCATCGGCGGTTCACCGGTGTGGAGAGGTTCGAGGGCCCCCACCAGCTCGGCGCCGATGACGCCGATCGAATAGAGGTCGCTCGCCGGGGCGGCTTTTCCGCCCGCGAGAATTTCCGGGGCCATGTAGAGAGGGCGCCCCTGAAGGAGCCCCGTTTCGGTTCGAAGCCGGCTTTCGCTGCTTTTGGAAATGCCAAGGTCCAAGAGAAAGACGCGGCCTTGCCGGTCCAGCTGGAGGTTTTCAGGCGCCAGGTCCCGGTGCACGAATCCAAGGGGCGCGCCCGCTTCGTTTTTCGCTTCGTGAAGGGCGGTGAGCACGCCGAGGGTTTCGCAAAGAACCGCGGCGGCCGCTTTCACGGAGAGGGGCCCGCCTTCCAGGAGAACTTCCCGGAGGCTCGCCCCTTCGATGTAATCGAGAACGAGAAAGGGGCCGCTGGCGTCTTCTCCCGCTTCCCACAGGCGGGGAAGGCGTTCGTGGGAGAGCCGGTGGAGGAGGCGGGCCTCTTCGAGAAAACGCTCCCGCGCCCCGGGCATTCGGGAAACGTGGGGAAGGAGGCGCTTGATCACGACGCGGCGGGGAAGAGTGCCTTGCTGCTCGGCCAGGAAGACTTCCCCCATTCCCCCCACGTGGAGCCTGGAGAGGACCCGGTAGCGGCTCTGCGTGAAAAGATCGCTTTCCATGCCGTCGCCGGATCAGCCGCTTGTTCCCACCGCCACGACGACGACGGTGATATTGTCGTCGCCGCCCTCGTCGTTGGCCGCTTGAACAAGGCCGTGGCAGGCGCGGGCCAGGTCACCTTTGGTTTCCGTGAGGATGCTTAGGAGTTGCTGGTCGCTTAGGAGATTCGAGAGGCCATCGGAGCACAGGAGGAACGTGTCTCCCGGGCGCAGGGATTCCATCCGGATGTCGGGCGCGACGCCTTCCATAACGCCGCAGGCGCGGGTGATGACGTTCCGGTAGGGGGAGACCAGCGCTTCGGCGGGAGTGAGGAGACCAAGCCGTACCTGCTCTTGCACGAGAGAGTGATCTTCCGTGAGGAGTTCGATCTCGCCGTCGCGCACCCGGTACACCCGGGAGTCGCCCATGTGGGCGATGGCCGCCCGGTCTTTTTCGAGCGCGAGGGCGACGACGGTCGTGCCCATTCCCTCCCGTTCCGCCGAAAGGCGGGATTCTTGAATAACCCGGTGGTTGGCCGATTGAAGGGCCGCGTCGAGGCGTTCCGCAAGTGTCATTTCACCGGCGCCGGAGGCTAGAAAATATTCTTGGGCGGCTTCGAGGGCGATGCGGGAGGCTACTTCCCCTGCGTTGTGGCCGCCCATGCCATCGGCGAGCAGGAAGAGTCCCGCTTCCGGAACGAGCAAGTGGTAGTCCTCGTTGTGGGCGCGCACGCGGCCGACATCCGTTGCGGCGGCGAAGCGGACCGGGGAACTGATAGGGGCGGCGGCGGGCATCTTTGCTCCAAGGTTGCCGCCGCGATCATTTCGGACGACAGGGGCCGGGTCAAGGAACCGGCGCGGTCAGGATTCGGAGATCGGTTCTACCAATACCACGGTCACGTTGTCGCGCCCACCCGACACCACGGCTTCCCGCACGAGGGATTGGGCCGCCTGGTCGAGATCGGTCCGGTGCTCGAGGACGTGGCCCAAGATCACGTCGTCAGGGAGTTCCCCCGTCAGGCCGTCCGAGCAGAGGAGAAAGAGATCGCCTCTTTCCACGTCCACCGATTGGACGTCGGGCTCCACCTGCTCTTTGGTCCCCGCGGCGCGGGTGATGACGTTTTTCATGGGATGAGTTCGCAGTTCTTCTTTCTTGATGAGTCCCGCCTTGAGCTGCTGATTGACCAGGGAGTGGTCTTCCGTGAGTTGCCGGATCGAGGGGCCGCGCACGCGGTAGAGCCGGGAATCCCCCAGGTGGGCGAAGCTGGCTTTCCCGTTCGAAAGAAGAAGGGCGACGACGGTCGTCGCCATGCCGGCCCTCGTGCGGTCGCTCCGGGCGTTGGCCCAAACGTCACGGTTGGCGACCTTGAGCGCGGCGACGAGGGTATTTTCGGCCGTCGAGAGTTCGGGGCGCGGGCTGAAGGGCCAGGTGATGTCCTTGCGTTCGACGGCAAGCGAGACGAAGTGCTCGACCGATTCGAGGGCCATGGCGGAGGCGATCTCGCCGGCGTTGTGCCCGCCCAGGCCGTCAGCCACGGCGAAAAGAGAAATGCGAGGGGCCAGGCGGAAAGAATCCTCGTTGTGGTCGCGCACGGCGCCCACGTCCGAGACCCCGGCATACTTGGCTTTCACGGCGGCCGAACCCCTTGGAATTGGGGACATTTTAAGTGAAGAGGAGGCTCACACGCAATTGGACGGCTTTCCCGGGAATGCTTGACCCCCTGCCGGGAAGCGGGGTACGAAACGCGTGGTTCCTGATAGTCCGGAAAACAGCTTTGCACGGGTTCCCGGCGCCTTTGGCGCATACCACGGGCGGGGCACGTGGCCAGGCGCCTTTTTCAGATCGGCACGATAGCCTCTTTCGCTTACACGGCCGTGTTGCTGGTGTGCGCTATCCGCGCGCCGTTTCTCGGGTTCTATTACTACCTGGGGACGCGGATCGAGGCGGTCGATCCCGGATCGCCCGCCGAAGCGGCGGGACTGGTCCCGGGCGATGAGATCACGGGTCTTGGGGGAAAGGCCGTTTCGAGCGCCCTCGATCTTTCGCTGGGTACTTCGGCGCTTCGGGCGGGAGAGCCGGTTTCGATCGACGTTCGTTCCGGCCGTTCGATTCGGTCCCTTCAATTGACACCGGTCCGCCGGTGGAGGGATGGGCGATGGGCGGCGGGGCTCCTGTGCGCTTTCATCTTTTGGGCATTTGCTTACTGGCCTTACCGCCGCCAGCCCCATCTTCCGGCGGCACGCGCTCTTTACGCTTTTTCCATCGTCCTTTTCCCGGTCATTACTTTCGTTCCTTTGCTCGGGCGGCTCTACAATCAGCCGATTCCCCTCGCGTTGTGGGCGATTCCCGCGAGCCTGAGCGCGGCCCTCTCGCTTCACATTCCGTTGACGTTTCCCCGCGTCCATCCGTGGCTTAAAGACCGGCCGGAGCGTTTCGCCGCTCTTTATGTTCCGGGCCTGTTTTTCCTTTTCTACCTGCTCATCCGCATGGCCATGCTCTGGACCAGCCCTTCGGGGGAGCCGGCGCTTGCGGCCGCGAGCCTCCGTGAGATCGCCGGTGCAGCGGCGGCGTACCTGACTTATCTTTTTACTTGTGGAATCCTGGCATTGCTCGTCGTTTTTCAGTCCTATCGCCGTGCGGGTCCTGGAATCGAGCGGCGCCAGGTGAAGTGGCTCTTTTGGGGAGGTTTCATCACCCTTCTTTTCGGCGTGGCCGCCGTCGTGCGAACCATCCAGAACGTCCGCCTCGTATTTTCTGGCGCCCTCGTTCCCTGGGAACTGGGCCCCATGTTCCCGATCATCGGCCTCTCATGGGCCCTCGCGCTCAACGAATTTCGCCTTCCCGACGTGGACCGCTGGTTGGCAAGATCGCTCGCGCTTGGAGCCTCGGTGTTTCTTTCCGCTGGGTACTTCGTGCTCCTGGCTTGGGGACTTAGGGACGGCTTGAGCGTTTCGCCGGAGACGGCTGGCATTGGAGCGGCCATTCTTGTCGCCTTGTTGTTCCATCCGATGGAAAAGCAGATCCAGGATTTTTCCGAGCGCCTCCTGGTCCGGGACGCGCCAGACCTTCTGGACGCCCGGGCCCGGTTTTCCGAACAACTCATGCGTACGGGGGAAGTGGCGCCGCTCGTCGCCCAGGTCACCTCGGATTTGAAGGGGTTATGGGGATGCGCCTCCGTCCGCCTTTTCTCGCGGGATGCACAAGGACGTTTTGCAGTTTTCCCAAAGGAGGCGGGATTGGCGCCCCCCGCCCTTGAGCCGGGTTCCCCTCTCGTCGGCCACTTGTTGCAGCACCGGAAACCGCTTCAGGTCTGGAAGAGGGAGGCCGGCGGCTTGCCACCGGAAGCGGCCTCCGAGATCGTGGCCCGCGAGGCCGCCGTCGCCGTCCCGCTTTTCGAGACTCCAAAAAAGCTCCTCGGCTTGTTTCTTCTGGGCCCCAAATCCTCCGGTGACATTTACGGCGTTCAGGATATCGAACTCCTGGCTGCTCTGGCTCCTCTCTGGGCCCTCGCCTTGCGGAATGCCATGGCCTATCAGGAGATCGCTGCCCTCACGCAGCGGCAGGAAGAACTCCTGGCGGAGCGGACTTCCGACCTCGCTCAGGCCCGCCAAACGATCCGGACGCTAAGAGGCCTCAAACACGAGCCCTGGCGAGGGCTTGCCGTCGGGAAGCCCCTCGCGCCACCCCTCCGGGCGTACCTGGAACGTTTTTTCAATCTAGAGGAAGCGGAGGCGGCTTCACCGGGTTTCGATTTCTATCTTCACGAAAGCTCGACGCTCACGCCGGAGGAAGCCGTCCGCCGCGACGCGCCTCGGCTCGGCTGGTCGGAATCGACGCGCCCGGCCGACCTCGTGCGCGAGATCTACCGTTCCAAGGTGGAGTTCGCCCGCCGCGCGATCGAGGAGCGCAATTCCCTGCTGGCCGCCGTCCGGAGTCCGCTCGCCGCGTTGGTAGAGCACGTTCAGGAGCGCGTGGGCCCTCTGCAAGAGAGCGTTTTGATCCAGGGAGAAAGCGGAACGGGAAAAGAGTTGATTGCCCGTCTTATTCACGCTTCCAGCCTGCGGGCCAAGGGGCCGTTCGTGGCCGTGAATATCGGTGCTCTTTCCGAGTCGCTTATCGAGAGCGAGCTTTTCGGTCACGAAAAAGGCGCATTTACGGGGGCGCTCCAGGCCAAAGCCGGAAAATTCGAGCTGGCCAGTGGCGGAACACTCTTTCTCGATGAGATCGGGGAACTCAAACCCGACTTGCAGATAAAACTGCTCCGCGTGCTTCAGGAACGGGAAGTGGATCGAGTGGGTGGAACGAAGCCCGTTCGGGTCGACGTGCGGATCGTCGCGGCGACCAACCGCGACTTAAAGCGATTAGTTGAAGCAGGAACCATCCGGGAGGATTTTTATTACCGAATCCACGTGATTCCCTTGGAACTTCCCCCGCTCCGGGAACGGCTTCCCGATGTGCGGCTGTTGGTTGCCAGCGCCCTCGATTCGTTCAATCGGGAAAACGGCCGGTTCGTTTTGCCGCCAGACCGCGCGGCCTTGGCCCGTTACGAAGCCTATCCGTGGCCTGGGAACGTGCGGGAACTCCTCTCCTGGGTGAGCCGGGAAGCGAGCCGGCAGAAGGACGGGGAATCTCTTCCCTTCGCTTCAGAAGGGGAGGGGGACCTGGGAGGGGATTCCCCCTCTTTCGGGGAACTTCTTCCGGCTTACGATGAAGAACTGGACCAGATGGGCAGGCAGATGATCGAGGCGGCCCTGGAGCAGGCGAACGGAAACGTCAAGCAAGCGTCGCGTCTCCTCCGCATGAATTACCACAAGCTCCGCCGCGAGATCGCGCGGCTCGGCATCAGGGGTGAAGGGTTGGAAGAAAACGAAGAAGAGGTGGAACCTGCGCCGCTTCGGAAACCCCGCTCCGGGCAAGGTGGAAACGGGGCTTAGCGGACCGCTCCCCCGAACCGGGCGCTCCCGAGGATCGTGGTGAGCTGCATGGCCGATCCCTTGTTGAGGAAGGTGACGGCCTCGTCTTTGATAAGCTTGTAACGCTCAAGGAAGGGGCGGGCGAGAAACTGCCGGGCCGATTCGATCCGCAGACCGCTCCCATCTCCTCCCCGGATCATCACTTGATCGTATTCGAAGCGGGCTTGTACCGGCTTTTCGCGGGGGTCGGGGATTTCGTCAAAAGATGGAATGACGTCGAGTTGAATTCGCATTTTTGAGGCAAGCTCTCCTTCACCACAAAGGAAGAAAAAAGGGGCGCAGCTCACAACCGATCGCTCGGGCTTGCTGCGAATTCATGATGCCGCTGAGACAGCGCCCGTTATCCAGTAGAGCAAAGCGCATGCCAGATATGGCAAGTTCTCCCGGAAAGATGGAACCTCCTGAAATGACAAGGGCTTTGGCGTTTGTCGCAACTGTCTAGGGAGTTAGTTGAAGAGTATGGGGAAACTGGCTATGTCAAAAAACGGACATTTGCGCCCCAGGGGCGAGCAAATGGAATCATGGAATCATTAATAATTTCAATT